>PWYP01000107.1 GCA_003567805.1 PVC group bacterium | reverse complement strand
CTGCACATCACCCCTCTACGTCAACCCCCGAGTTAATCGCACACCCAACACTCGACACCCGCCCACATCACTGATACCGTAACAGACCTTAGGAGATAGCCGCATATGAGAAAAAACATAACACGATTTTTGTGTATCGTCACCGCAACCACAAGCAGTCTTTTAGCCCAATCCAGCTACCCGCCCCCAGGCTGGCAAGACCAGCGCGACCCGCTGGCCAGCGATATCGCCGAGGTCGGCGGAAATTTTATAAGCTTTGCAGGCCAATACCCTGCAAGTTTCAACTACTATCTGGCCAACAACACCTTTAGTGCCGAGCTCTTTGGCATGCTATATGAGACTCTCCTTGATCTCGATCCGTTCACACTCGAATACGTTCCCGGGCTGGCAAAAGCATGGACCATTTCCGAAGACAAACAAACCTTCACATTTACCATCGATGAAAATGCCCGCTGGAGCGATGGCACCCCCATCACCGCTGCAGATGTACGCTGGACATTTGATGCGATTATGGATCCGGCCAACCTGACCGGGCCGCATAAAGTTTCATTAGAGCGCTTTGCGCCCCCCGAAATCATCGATGATCGAACCATTGCATTCACTGCCCACACCGTTCACTGGCAAAACCTCGGAGCCGCCGGTGGCTTTATGATTCTCCCCAAACATGCGTATGCCGAACAAGACTTCAATCGACTCAACTTTCACTTCCCCGTCATCTCCGGCCCCTACAAGTTGGGACGCATTCAAGAAGGAACCTCCGTCCAGCTAAACCGGAGGGACGATTGGTGGCGCCGCCAACAGAAAAAAACCGAAAACCTGTATAATTTTGAAAATGTAACATACCGTTTTTATGCCGAACGCGAGAATGCCTTTGATGCTTTTGAGCAGGCCCAACTCGATATGTTTCCCGTATTTACGGCACGCGTATGGGCCCGTGAGACACAAGGTCGTCGTTACCTCAACAATTGGATTGTTCGGCAAGAAGTTCGCAATCACCAGCCCGTAGGGTTTCAAGGCTTTGCCATGAATATGCGCCGTGCACCGTTTGACGACATCCGTGTACGCAAAGCCATGGCCCATCTGCTCAATCGTGAGCGCATGAACCGGACTCTCATGTTTAACATGTACTTTTTGTATTCATCCTACTTTGAAGATCTATACTTTGATGGATCTCCCAATAACAATCCCGTCTTTGACTATGACCTATCTAAAGCCCGCGCGCTCCTGACAGAGGCAGGCTGGAAACCCAATCCCCAAACAGGCCGATTGGAAAAGGATGGCACGCCTTTGGCATTTACGTTTCTGACACGCGACCCCACCGCCGAACGCTTTCTGCAAATTTTTAATGAAGATCTCGTACGGGTGGGCATAACGATGCACATCGAGCGACAGGATTGGGCCGAATGGAGTCGCTCCATGAACCGGTTCGATTACGACATGACGGGGGCAGCCTGGAGCGCAGGCGTATTCAAAAACCCGGAATCCATGTGGCATAGCGACGAAGCAGACCGCACAGGCGGAAATAACATCACAGGCTTTCGTCACGATGAAGTTGACCGTCTTATTGAAAAGCAAAAAACGATCTTCGATGTTGCCAAGCGTCATGACATCGTACGCCGCATCGATGCCATCCTCACGGAACATGTACCGTATATCCTGCTCTGGGGCTCCGACGCCAACCGCATCCTGTATTGGAACAAATTCGGGAGTCCCCCGACCGTATTATCACGATTAGGCGACCACAGCGCAGCACGCGCGTATTGGTGGTTCGATTACGATGCGGATGCCGAACTCCAGCACGCGCGTAGCGAAAATCTCCCGCTGCCACCACGCCCCTCCCCCATCCACTTCGACCGCGTCTTCGAAACCATGCAAGAAATCATGGATTAGCTCATAGCCAACATGCGGTCGATCGAGAGCTTGGCTTTCTCGCGAATATCGGCCGGCACCTCAATCTGATACTGCATATGGCGCAACGATGCCACCGTATCCTCTAGCGTGATTTGTGCCATGTGCGGGCAACGATGACTGCACATCCGCAACATTTCGCTCTCCGGCGCCTCGGCAATGATGTTGTCCGCCATCGCACACTCCGTCAGCAGCAAATAGCGGTTCCCCGGATGTTCTTTTACATAACGGATCATGGCAGAAGTACTGCCCGAAAAATCAGCCGCTTCCGCGACTTCAGGCGGACACTCCGGATGCGCTAAGACAAGTACATCCGGGAATTGCTGGCGAACATCTTCAATGTCTTGCACGGAAAACAATTCATGCACCTCGCACTTCCCATGCCAGGCAATAAAGGACCCCATGCCACCGGCACACCCCGCTGCAGCCTGTCCGGGAAAAACAATTTGTTTACCCGTTTCACGCGCTACATTTTTTGCCAGATACTCATCGGGAATAAAAATCACCGTATCACTATCCAATGCGGCAACGATCCGAGCAGCATTCCCAGATGTACAGCAGACATCTGTTTCGGCTTTTACATCAGCATACGTATTGATGTACGTAACAACAGGAACCCCCGGATACTGTTTTTTCAGAGCGCGCACATCCTCTGCTGTAATACTCTGCGCTAACGAACAACCAGCTTTCGCGGCGGGCAAAAGTACCGTCCGCTCAGGATTAATAATTTTAGCCGTCTCCGCCATGAATTCCACACCGCAGAACACAATCACTGGCGCATCCGTTTCCGCCGCCTTGCGACACAGTTCCAGCGAATCCCCCGTAATATCCGACACGGCATGATACAGCGCTGGCTCCATATAATTGTGTCCCAGAATCACGGCCTTTCGTTCAATCTTCAGTTGATTGATTTCCGCCGCAAGTTCGGCCTTGGCACGCATTTCCACTTCCGGCACCAGATCTGTAAGATGTTCCTGCATCCATGCGAGGATACGCTCGGGATTTGTTTCTCTGTTTATCATCGTCTCATCATCCAAAATCAATTACAGTTATAACCCTAACGCAGATATTATCCGCAACCAAAAGCCGAAGCAGGTTGATACAACCTGCTTTACCCAAGACACTAACGGTTTTTACGTGCCATTCCAGCCAAAACACTACTTTTTCGACGAATACGAATTTCCCACCCCATTACCTCCCGACGAATTGGTGGCTATCGGTGGTCCGTTGACGCCTGCACGCGTTGAAGCCGCCTACCGTTGGGGCATTTTCCCCTGGCCGCATGAAGACTGCCCACTGCTATGGTTTTCCCCGGATCCACGCTTTGTTATTCCACTACAGGAATTTCATATTCCCGACAGCCTCAAGCGCATCCACCGTAAAGGTGACTTCCACTACACCGTAAATCAGTGTTTTCCCGATGTCATTCGCGCCTGCCAGACTGCTCCCCGTCCGGAGCAAGACGGCACCTGGATCACCCCCGAAATCATAGAAACCTATGAACAATTGCACGAGCAAAGCATTGTGCATTCCGTCGAGACGTGGCACGGCGATGAACTCGTCGGCGGCCTCTACGGCGTACAGGTAGGCAAAATATTCTCAGGCGAGTCCATGTTCACGAACGTCAGTAATGCCGGGAAATGCGCCATGATTCATCTCTCGGAATGGCTACGTGCGCAACACGTCGAAATCATCGACTGCCAGATGGAAACCCCTCTCATGCAACAATTCGGTGGCCGCTTCATCCCTCGCAAGACCTTCCTCCAACATCTGCAGCACAACCACTGAACGTGGGCACGTGCAAAAAAAAGACAGCCCCATGTGGTTAACACGAGAGCTGTCGTATATAAAAATTGGCTCCGGCGGCTGGGCTCGAACCAGCAACCAAGTGGTTAACAGCCACCTACTCTACCATTGAGCTACGCCGGATTACTTTGCAGCTAGGTAGACTAGCGCCTAGAGACATCTTCTGTCAATCCCTCTTTTCGTTCAATTTCTTCAAAATTTGTCCGTAAACAATTCCGCATATGAGTCAAAGCTTGCAGCACAAGAAAAACTGTTTGTATACTGCACGCATGCATAATGAAGAAGTAGATCCATTGGGATGGCGACTCGCCGATAGTGTCGTACGCGGGGAAATCGATAGCCGCCAACGTGACCGTATCACCGGCCGAATTTGGCTCATCGACCGTAAATTCCCTATAGAACTGACGTTGCGCGGCAACCCAATGCGCGATATTGCCGGTTGCCTGCTCGAGTTCGAAAACCCCAATCCCATGCCAGAAGACAATGAAGGTCTCAGTCCCATACAAATGGGAGAACCCGGCATTATTACCGCATCACACAAAGTACAGGTTGTAGATATAGCATCGCAAGGCGTGGATATTGCATCGCAAAGTTTAGCCCCTATCACAAAAGTGGGCAATGCCATTTGGATTGAGTGGTTTAGCAATGCAAACGGACGTGTCGTCATGCAGGCCACAGATTTTCATATTACCATTTCTTCCTTTTCCTGGCGCATGACGCGGGAAGAAGAACAAAATCAACGCCAGCGTAGCGAGAAATCCCACCAACAATGGCGCGATATTGTTGCCAGTGAAAATGGCGACGGCGAATTAGACTTCTTTGACGATTTTGAAGAAGACGACGATTGGTATATGGATGAATTTGCGTGGGAACGGCAATTTCAAGAGTCCGATGCCGTATCACGCCGTTATATGCTGCTGATGGAAACCTACCTCAATCATCCCGATCGCGACGCGCTGATAGCCCACGAAATGGGCTGGACGGGCGGAGAAAGCGATGCCTTTGAAGAGGAAGATCTCGACTGGGAAGACGAAGGAATTGACTGGGAAGAAACACTTGAGCTAGCAACATCACTCGCGCCCATTCCAGAAACCGAGGGTGTAGATTGGATTCGCTCCGCCGATGGACGCATCCGACATCCGCTTTCCCAGCGCGCATCCGACATCGTCCAGCAAATGTGGCGCATGAGCAAGGAGTACGAACTGCAAACAGAAGAGCAGAGTCCCGATATGCAAGCCATGCTCTTTCATGCCCAAACCATGCATGCCAAGCTTGCAGGAGCACTCGACTCGCTCGCCTACCAGGAGGACCCCGATGGGGGATTTGTCGTGGCCTGTCTAAAAAGAGCACTACAATCCTTTGTTCTCACAATAAAATCTCTCGGTTCTATCGCACAATGCAATCTCCTGCCCCCGCAATTCATCTCCACCTGTAAAGATGACCTCTTTGCCATCCGGCAGGAAATTCTGCGCCTCATGCAGCATTACCGTCATATCAACGACATCTGACAATCTCACAATTGAGAAGAAACGATACTTTTCAACTGTCATTTCTGCAAAAGAAGAAATCGACTTCACCTGTTTTAAGCCATTATAACAGCAATTTTGTTGCGAATATTGTGTATTGATATGAATCGCAACCACAATGTTGGCAGATTGTAATGATACTGTCTTGAGGGCCATTTTCTAAGAACTGGCATAGGTTATGCTATATATATAGGCGTACTGAGGTTGGTTTGGAATGCAGGACGCAGCCCTCAACGAAAGTACAGCGGCTCATGCGTCCCGAACCTTGCTGACCGACTGGCAAAAACGCTCTGTGATCACAGCCAGGTCACAGGAAAAGATGGGACACAGGCTGTAAAGCCTTGTGTCCCTTCTTATATCCCCACCTTGTTCTTCTCACCTGCTAAAAAAAACAGCCCGAAAACCGGTTATCTTCGGCGCTTTCTGGCTTTAAACAAAAGTCCATAGATAACCATCAAAAGACCGACAAACCCAGCCGCGACACCCAGCCAATAGAAGGCCCCACGTTGCACCGGAGGCAACCACTGCAAACCGCCTAGACCCAAGAGGCACAACGGAGCAAGAAACCCATGAAACATGCCCCATAGTCCTCGTTCCCATTGTGTGTAGGCAGGGGCCGCGCGCCTCTGAATGGAAGGGATTAACCAAGGATCCAACGTATAGAGCGGACGCCACCAATAATGCATTCCTGTAGGATACACATAGAATATTTGAGTTCCCCTAGTCGGAATGGCATGATGCATATCGACCACAGCAATGGAGCCCAACGCTTGCCGCCTCGAAACAGATTCTGTGCGCTGTACCGTTGTGGTTTCCGCATTATGAAGCAAACCAGGGCGCTGTAATCGCTCCAGCACCACATTTTGCGAACGTGTACGCGTCTCTTGGCTGTATCGCGCAGCCTCTACAAACGCATAATACCCCTGACGTCGACGCAAAGAAAGCTCAACCCTACCCCCCTGTTGTAGAGCAGAGGCAATCTTCTTTTGGTCATCGGTAGAAATGGAAGAAACGTCGCGACCTAATGCATCTACCAGCTCCGCTTGCCCGCGCTTCTCACGGATGAATTCATCATCCGGATTCATGCCCAATGCAAGCAGGTCATCATCGTCCAATTCGTTAAACAGCAACCGAGCAATGCCACCAGAATGGGCGATCGTAACGCCAGTGTGATTTGTCTGTACCTGTGCCTGTCGATACCGAACGCCTTGCAACAGGAGATCAGTGGGTTCCATCTCTGCAACCGCAGAATGGGAATAACATGACACAAGAAGAATGAATGAAATCAACAAAACATGCATACGTGCCCGCTCATTCCGGGAGTTCAACGGATAGGCGATAAAACCCCCTGAGGTTATCCATAGGCAAATCAAACTCCAATTCCTCACCCGTGCCGGACTGCGGAGCAACGCCCTCTACAATGTCCCAACCACTACCCAAAAGATTCTCCGCTCCCATTACGCGATAAACACGTCCCGTCATCGAAGGCACGCGCAACATGACCCCCTGTACAGATTCAGCCAATACAGGAGTCACAATAAATCGCGATGACGGATCCGTTGGATCCGTCCCGGCAACATACTCCTGCCATAGAGGAACACCCTTGATCGACACTTCTGGAGCAGCTTCAGCAGAACCATAAAAGCGCGTCAACCATG
>PWYP01000077.1 GCA_003567805.1 PVC group bacterium | reverse complement strand
CTGAGAGGCATCTGGCTCCGCGGTAAGCTGCGCAATCGTGCTTTGGGCATCTTCTAATTGCGCAATTAACGATGCAACCTCTGCAGTAGCCTCATCTGCACGATGTTCCTGCTCATGAAGTTGGCGTAACAATGCTTCCCTGACCGCAGGGTCATCTCCAGACTGTTCCGCCAACCGTAGCGCTTCCCGCAACTCCGCTTTTCCATTTTGTAAAACAGCAATGCGATCATCTATCGTATCATCAACAACAGGAGCAACGGTTGCGGCACGCGCTTCAGCCCTCCGTAAATCATTCTCAATCTGTGAAACTTCTTTTTCCAGCAACTGGTTACGTTCGCGTAACCGCGCAACTTCCTGGCGGGCAGACTCGGTTGCGTCCATTAACTGATCATCGGAGGAGGCAACCAAAGCCTCAAGCTCTGCCTGACGCTGCTCTGCAAAGGCTAACGCTGTGATCGTATCATCAAGCGTACGCCGGCGCCGATCATCCACCAAACGAACCTTTTCCAATTCACCAACGGCTGCGGTAAGTTCCTGCTCCTTTTCAGAAAGTGCCTTCTGGGCAGCCAATAAATCTTGCTGAGCCGTGTCATGCTTGGCAAGAGCGGCTTTTGCATCAGCATCCAATGTCGCAACACGCTTCTCCAGCGTAGCAACGGTAGCAACTTTATTGGCGAGCTCTTGCTCCCGATCAGTAAGCGATGTGCGCAATTCGTGGGCCGATGCCGTTACCTCATCGAGACGAGTCTGAAGATCGGAAGCCTGCAAGGCTAGTTCGTCCAACTCACCCTTTAGCGAGTCCCGATCCGATGTCAAACGGGCTACCTCTTCACGATACGCTTCCCGCTCTGTCAACAAAACTTCTTCACGATTTTCAACCTCAGCTAACTTTTCGAGCGTTTCATCCAGAACACGGCGCCGACGCTCATCCACAAGTAACGTCCGTTCCAACTCCTGCTGCGTTTCGCGTAATGATGCCACGCGATTATCTTTCTGTTCACGTAGCGATTCAATTTCCACCTTGAGCTGATCTATATCCGAACGAGCTCCTGCCAACGTCGTCTGGGTTTCTTGATACGCACGCTCCAAGGCAACATAGGATTCGCGGCTTTCAGCAAGTTCTGCATCTCGTTTCCCTAGTACACCACGTAACTCGCCCATTTCTACAGCCTGAGCCTCAATCTTCTCCCAAGCTCCAGCCAGCAACTTCTCTTTGTCATCCCGTTCCTGCCGCAACGATTCTATACGCGCATCACGTTCAGCAAGAACGACAGCATTGTCAGCCAATTCAACGGTTAACCCTTCAAGGTCTTCGCGTAATTGTGCATTCTCCGACTCTAATGTACGTAATTGTTCACGCAACGTGCCAGCTTGCACCATCAGCTCATCCATCGTCACCCGGCGAGATGCATCTAATGCGCGCAGCGAAGCAAGTTCCTGAGCCAAACTCTCCACTTCGGAAGGCCCAGCTTCTAATGCTGACTCCATCGCGACGCGTGCACGCTCGGACTCCTCCAGAGCCGCAGTCAATGCCTGTTTTTCTTCCGATGCTGTTTGCAGTCGCTCCGCATACATATCCTTCTGCGCCTCTAGTGCAGCCTTGCGTTGTTCGGCAAACATGTCCTTCTGTGCCTGTAGTGCAGCCTTGCGTTGTTCACGCTCCGCTTCGAGTTCCTCTTCAAAGACGGCAACCCTCGTAGCCAAAGAATCGCGTTCTTCCAAAACAGCTTCTAGCTGATCCGTTATAACCGTTAACCGTTTCTTCAACTGCTGCACACGCTCGTGCAACGCTTCATCTTCGGCAGAAACGTCTTCCCCGTCCACAGCTGGCTGCGCAAACTCTCCACCCTCAAACAGACGATTAAAATCTTCGCGGATTTGATCGCGTTGCGCGAGTGCTTCCTCCAATGCCTCCGCCAAAATAGCATTTTCCCGCTGTAGTGCCTCCACATCAACGTCGGAATGATCATCGGAAAGCTGCAAAATGATTGCCTCGCGATCAGCGAGAAGCTGTTCCAGTTGCGCGATCCGAGCCTGCGCATCTTCGTAAGCGCTTTCATTACTCGCAATTGCAGAAACTAAAGCTTCAAACGCCTCATCCGAATCCTTCTCATCCACATTGCGTTCATCGAGCAAAGCTTCTAACGCATCGTTTTCACTTTGCAGGCTCGCTTCAGTGTATACATGAAAGCCGCCATACAACACGAAACAAGCCAGACCTAATACGATTGTTTTTGCTCTCTTCATTCTCGTTCCCACAAGTTATCGACGACATGTAGCGTAAAAAAGGCTAAAACCCCATCTAGATAGCAGGCGTTATAGCACAGCAAACTTCAACCTGCACACTTTTTTTACACTACTTTTTTTGTGGTTTTTTGGCGGCAAAGTGCGTTGCATGCCCCATAATACCTTCAGCCGCTTCCATAACAGTCTCGCTTAGCGTAGGATGCGCATGAATAGTCTGCGCCAAATCTTCAGCAACAGCACCCATTTCGATAGCCAATGTTCCTTCCGCAATCATTTCACCAGCGCCAGGCCCCGTAATACCCACTCCCAGCACACGGCCGGTTTCCGGATCAGCAAGCAGCTTCGTCAAACCATCACTGCGTCCTAATGTGGTGGAGCGCCCAGAAGCAGCCCATGGGAACTTGGAAACCTGAACAGCTTGCCCTGCTTGACGCGCTTCTGTCTCAGTCAAACCTGTCCAAGCAATTTCTGGATCCGTAAAAACAACGGCAGGAATGGCAGCCGGATCATATACACTCCGACGACCGGATATAGCCTCAACTGCAATCTTTCCCTCGTAGGTAGCTTTATGCGCCAACATCGGCTGCCCAGCAATGTCGCCAATCGCAAAGATACTGGGCTCGTCGGTTTGACGCTGCCCATTCGTTTCCACAAACCCCTGCTGATCTATCCGCACACGGGTATTCTCAAGTCCCAAGTCAGATGTATTCGGCTTGCGTCCAACAGAAATCAGCACACGATCATAGGTTTCCGAAAAAGACTTGCCATTCTTATCCTGCATTTTCACGGTAACCGATGCATCCGTCGCATCAATACTCTCCACACGTGTTTCCAGCATGATCGACGCAAATTGCTCTTGCAACCGTGTCAGCAGCGGCTTTACCAAGTCTGGATCTGCGCCAGCCATCAGCGAAGGCAACATTTCCACAACCGACACCTGGGCACCGAATGCCGCATACGCCTGTCCCAACTCCAAACCAATATAACCGCCACCAATAACAAGCATACGCTCCGGAACATCGGTCAAGGCTAATGCACCCGTCGAGTCCATCACCCGAGGCGAATCAGGCGCAATCGGAATTTGGGCCGGACGCGAACCTGTAGCAAGTAACGCCGTTTTAAACGAAATCGAATCCTTACTACCATCTTGCTTTTCTACTTCAATTGTGGATGCATCCACAAAACGTGCACGCCCCTGCACATAGCGCACATTGCGGGACTTGGCCAGTTGTCCAAGACCACCTGTCAACTTCTGTACTACCGATTCTTTCCAACCACGCAGCTTATCGACATCTAAAGAAGGTTCTCCAAACGTAATTCCTATCTGCTCAGCATGCTTTGCCTCTCCCAACACAGCAGCAGCATGCAACAAGGCCTTGGAAGGGATACAACCACGATACAAGCAAACCCCGCCCGGATTGGCTTCCATGTCCACCAATGTAACGTCCATCCCCAGATCAGCGGCATAAAAAGCCGCTGGATAACCGCCAGGACCACCACCTATGACAACTAATTCCCTCGCTCTTGTATCATCCACGTCAAACCTCCTACTAGGTTGTAACCTCATTTGTAACCACAAGATGCTGTGGTTTCGTCGAAAATCCACCACAAGACAATTTCAATAACCAATATCCAATCCCGACCTCTAGAGTCGGGAAATGTCCAATGTCCAAATACAGGAGTCTCAACTTGATGATTGGAAATTGGAATTGGATATTGGATATTCAATTCCCAAGTTTCATCATGCATCATCTTGGCCGCTCAAGTGCCCCTACTGCCCACGAACGGACTAGCACCTAGAACCCGACCGACTAACCATCCAACGCAAGCACCAGCGGTTCCTCAATGGCATCTCGAATCCAGCCGAGGAACATGGCGCCATCCGCACCATCGATCACACGATGATCGAAAGACAAGGATAACGGTAACATTGTGCGAGGAACCACTTCCCCCTTTACAACGCGTGCTTCCTCACCTGCGCGACCTACCCCCAAAATGGCGACTTCCGGATAATTCACGATTGGCGTAAAGTACTCACCGCAGATCCGACCGAGATTCGTCACGGTAAAAGTGCTGCCTTCAATCTCCTCCAGCGTAATTTTACCCTCGCGACACTTTGCCGCCAATCCCTGAATTTCTTTGGCCAATTGAATCATATTTTTCTTATCTGCATCCCGCACAGCAGGAACCATAAGTCCACGATCCGTGTTCACAGCAATTCCCAAATTAACATAGGATTTGAAAACAATTTCCCGTGAAGCCATGTCTGCCGAAGAGTTGAAAATGGGGAAACGGCGTAATGCACGAGCAACGATCTTGCAGACCATTACGGCCATTGTTAGCTTACCACCTTCTTTTTCAGCCAAGGGTGCATATTTTTTCCGCAACTGCTCGAGTTCAGAAATATCGGCCTTATCATAGATGGTGACGTGTGGAACTTGGGACCAACTCAGCGTCATATGCTCAGCCGTCTTGGTCCGAATTACACTCATTTTCTTCCGTTCCACCTCTCCCCAACGAGCAAAGTCAGGAAGTTTGGGAACGTGTGCAACCCCCGGCACAGGACCTGCAGATCGCTCTGCATTCAACTTCCGGGAATATGCTTTGACATCATCTTTTGAAATACGGTTATGCGGACCTGTTCCCGTAACTACCGATAGGTCAATACCTATTTCCCTTGCAAAACGACGAACAGCAGGTGCCGCTGGCACTTTCTTTCCACTCTGTACTGCTGCCGGCACGACCGCATTCTCGGCCGGTGCAGGTTGCTTATCGGAAGAAATAACTTCCTCGGAGTCCGCACTTTTGGAAGAAGCGTTATGATCTTCATCTGCAGCGGGCGCTTGGGTATCGGCCGGTTCGGCAGTAACGGCCTCAACCTTCTCAGCATTCTCGTCAGTAGATGTAGGCGCGGATCCACTTCCAGAAGATTCAGCTAAACTGAAGATCAATTGCCCCGTTGCGATGGCATCCCCCGGATTTACATGCACCGCAGCAACCGTGCCAGACACAGTCGAGGGAACTTCTATCGTGGCTTTATCTGTTTCCAATTCCAGAACAGGCTGATCAACCTCAACGGTACCACCAACACTTACCATTACCTGAACAACCTGAATCGAATCAATATTCTCGCCAAGCTCCGGCAATTTGAATTCTTGTGCCATCAGTTCATTCCTTATGTTATATCGATCAATCCGATCGCTTCATTTCCTACGCTGTCACGCATTTCCAGTACATGCGCCAAATTATACCTTCAGAGCAAATGCTCCCTACGCCTACAAATACATGGGGTTAAGCTTCTCTGGGTTAATCTTGAAACGATCACGTGCCTTCACCGCAAGTTTCGTATCAATTTTCCCCTCACGTCCCAATGCGCTCAATGCTGCCAATGCCACGTGACGAGCATCCACCTCGAAAAAGTTACGGAGTGCAGCACGACCATCACTGCGCCCAAAACCATCCGTCCCCAACGAAACCACGCGCCCAGGCATCCAACGCCCTACACTCTCCGTGAGAGCCTTCACATAGTCGCTGGCAGCCACAATAGGAGTTCCCCCCTCTCCGAGACACTCCTGAACGTACGGTTTGCGCTCCTTCTCCTCAGGGTGCAGCACATTCCACCGTTCCGTCTCCTGTGCATCTTTGTACAACTCTTTGTAGCTCGTTACCGAGAAAACATCGGAAGCCACGCCATACTCTTCTGCCAGCATATCTGCAGCCTTGAGTACTTCATTCAGAATCGTACCACTTCCCAACAAACGCACACGCGGGGCATTTTTTGATGCCTTTACCGGTTCAACGGAACGCAACTTATACATGCCCTTCAGAATGCCATCCCTAGCACCTTTCGGCATGGCAGGCTGTACATAATTCTCGTTCATGACGGTAATATAGTAGAAGATATCTTCGCCGTCGTGATACATGCGCTTCATACCATCTTCAATGATCGTTGCTAATTCATACGCATAGGCGGGATCGTACGCCATCAGGTTCGGAACGGTTAACGCCCAAAGCTGGCTATTGCCGTCCTGATGCTGCAATCCCTCTCCAGCAAGTGTCGTACGTCCGGACGTTGCTCCAAGAAGAAACCCTTTGCAACGGCTATCCGCAGCCGCCCAAATCAAATCCGCCACCCGCTGGAATCCGAACATCGAGTAAAAGATAAAGAACGGAATCGTATTGATGCCATGATTCGAGTAGGCCGTACCGGCTGCAATAAACGAACTTAGCGACCCCGCCTCCGTAATACCCTCCTCTAGGATCTGCCCATTGGTAGCTTCCTTGTAAAACAGAAGATTGTCCGCATCCACAGGTTCATATAATTGCCCAGGGTGTGAGTAGATTCCACACTGCCGGAAAAGAGCCTCCATCCCGAATGTGCGCGCCTCATCAGGAACAATCGGCACAACAAGTTTCCCCAGCTCCTTATCCTTCAACAACTTCGACAAGATACGCACGAAAGCCATGGTAGTTGAAACTTCGCGATCCCCCGTGCCCTCGACAAACTCGGCAAAGAATTCATCTCCGGGAGTCGCAAGTTTATCCGTCATCCCGTGTCTCGACGGATTAAAACCACCAAGGGACTCGCGGCGAGACATGAGATACGCTTTCTCTGGCCCATCGACAGGTAGTTCGTAAAAAGGAAGTTCATTCACTTGCTCATCTGATATCGGAATATGAAAACGAGAACGAAAAGCAAGCAGCTCTTTTTCCTTCAATTTCTTTTG
>PWYP01000061.1 GCA_003567805.1 PVC group bacterium | reverse complement strand
GCTCGACATAGCTTCCCCATGAAGTCTATGGCTACATCCAAAGCCATGGGGCCTTCACGATGGATTCGATCGGCCAAGGTACACGGCGGAGCGATTCCCGCATTTTCCTCAACGCGCGGACCGGCAATGTACTCCATGACAATGTACGGACCATCTGTATCTTCGCCTAAAGCATAGATATGCACGATATGAATATGACTCAAGGACGCCGTTGCACGGGCCTCCTGAAATAGGCGGGATTTGAGACTCTCATCCTGCAATAACTTGGTATGCAAACGCTTAATGGCAACAACCCGACCCAACCGGCGGTCTCGCGCCAAATAGACAACCCCCATACCCCCGCCACCGATTTTATCTACCCACTGATACTGCGAATCAAGCGCATCACCTTCCCTCCGCCGGAATACGGTTGAATCTGCTTCATCATGCGCGGTATCCGGCAGCTTGATCCGGACGGTTTCGCGTGTTTCGGGATCGTCAGCGGTTGTCTGTATCTCTTTATCCATAATGCCCCTGTATAGCAGGAAACCGCGTCATGGTTCAACACGATCTGCAGCCAACAACAATCCACCATACCGCCGATACGGTGCACGCACCTGTTCAAGCGACTTTTGTTCCTGATATTCTACGACCGCCCGAACACGCGGAACAAAAGAACGCGTTTCCGACGGCAACCGCGCAGCAAGGGCATCATACTGGCTATCACGCGAACGCAGCAATCTGGCAATGCGATTTTCCCCAGCATTATACGCCGCCAGCACCAAGTCCCAATCGCCGAATCGTAAGTATAAATCCGCCAGATAACGAGCTGCCACTTGTGTATTACGTAGTGGATTCAATCGCTCGTCTGGATTCCGTGTCCGCAACCCATAACGCTGCCCCGTCTCCGGCATCAGCTGAAACAGCCCCACAGCACCACGCGAACTCACGGCAACAGGATTGAAACCAGACTCTACGGCGGCAAGCCAAACCAACTCACCAGGAACCCCTTCCCGTTCGAATATACGCTTAAGCCATGGCACTAGGGTCTCCTGCGAACCAGACACTTCTTGCCACGACTCTAAGGGCACCATGTCGCTCAGCCAATCACTGTAATACACCTGCGGTTCAACGCGGTGAAAAACCGCGCGTTCACGCATACCAACCCAGGATAACGAAAAAACACCAGCCATAAACAATGCTGTAAGAACCATAATTTCCGGCTTTACCCAAGTCACAAATATATGCTTTTTCTTCATCATATCACCCTTCGGACATCGCCTATGGTGTTGCAGGAAATATTCAAACTACTTTTCCACTTGGTTGCAACCACCGAATGAAACCTACTTGCCTCGTCTTCCGTCACAGACTAGACTCGCGCAATGGAAAACAATCGACTTTGGATATACCGTCCCGGCCAGCCCATCCCCGGAAAAAAATATGTTTTATACTGGATGCAACAAGCCCAACGTACACAGTGCAACCTCGCCTTGGACTGGGCCTTGACGGCCGCCCACTCATGTAAATTGCCTCTCGTCGTCGCCTTCGCGCTTACACCGACTTTTCCCGGTGCAAATGCGCGCCATTACCAATTTATGTTAGAGGGCCTCTCGGATGTAGAACAGGCGCTTCACAAACAGAAGATTCCATTTGTCATCCGTCTCGGCAATCCTCCCGATGTAATCACCGAACTAGCCCGCGATGCAGCTCTTTTGGTAAGCGATATCGGTTATCTACGCATCCAGCGCACCTGGCGAAAACAGGTTGCAAAAAACATTGATTGTCCCTTCAGCGCAATCGAAACCGATGTCGTCGTTCCCATACGCCTAGTGTCCGACAAGGAAGAGTATGCCGCTCGAACCATTCGTCCGAAAATACATCGGCATTGGAAACGCTTTCTCGAAGAGCCGCTTCAAAGGTCTCCGGAAAACATACCGATAAAGAATCCTCCCGCTTCAAACATAAAACTTCCCGATGGCATCAAGGACCTTCCCATTGACCACGGCATTTCACCTGTATCGCAGTTTGTAGGGGGGCAAGCCGCCGCACAAAAGCAATTGGCCGGTTTCTTGCGAACCGGACTCGTGAGCTATGATACTGACCGTAATGATCCTGCCAACAATCTCTGTTCCAATATGAGCCCCTACTTGCATTTCGGCCAGATCGCTGCACTCGACATAGCCCGCCAAGTCATTGCAGACAAAGCTCCCACCGAAGCAACCGACAGCTATCTCGAAGAACTCATTGTGCGGCGCGAACTCAGCATGAACTTCGTCTATTTCAACCCCAGTTACGACAAGTACGAAAAAGCTATCCCCGAATGGGCACAAAAGACACTAGCCAAACACGCCAAAGACAAACGCTCTACGGCCTACACGCGAGAAGAACTTGAAACGGGGAAAACGCATGATCCCTATTGGAATGCCGCCCAGATGGAAATGGTGCAACAAGGCAAGATGCACAACTACATGCGCATGTACTGGGGTAAAAAAGTCATTGAATGGACGCAATCTCCTGAAGAAGCGTATCAGATCCTTGTCGAACTGAATGACCGCTATGAAATCGACGGGCGCGATGCGAACGGCTACACCGGCGTTGCATGGTGCTTCGGCAAACACGATCGACCATGGACCGAAAGAGAAATATTTGGCACCGTCCGCTACATGGCGGCATCCGGACTTGAGCGCAAATTCAAAATCCAGCAATACGTCGACCGTATTCTCGGCCCAAAGGATGATCTTCTGCTGTAAATCGGCTGGCTAAGCGACTGGCGCACGGATAAGCACACGTACGCGATATATCCAAAGGATTACTCTACAGCTTCTGTATTTCCGACCTGAGGATTAGCGCACCTGGGACAATAGTTCCAGGCAGCACGTACAGAGTAACCACATGCAGGACATGGCGTATCCGGAACAACGGCACGCAGTGGGGTCTCATACACAAACAGTTCTTCTTTGCTAGAGGAGCCCCCCAACCTGACAGTGAATTCACCTTGCGACGACGCATCCAGTTCAACAGGGAACAAATAGAGCCGCATGTTCCTGCCCATTTCACCCATAATCGCAGCCCATGCCTGCTGCATCGCATCCTGTAAATAACGCAACGCATCGGGCGTTTCCTCTGTCAATATAGCTTCATAAATCTTGTCATTTCGGATGATCGCCAAATCCTTGCGAACATCTGCCTCGCTTTGAAATACCGTTCGCCCGAGAGGACTGATACGGCCGTCGACGGCTGCAATCATCGAATGACCTTTCAAGATTTCCTTCATTTCATCGAGCGCCCCTTTCGGGAGCTGATCTTCCATTGCCGCAAACATTTCAATGGGCATCCACAAAATCATGCTGAGTCGCAGAGGATCCGCACACGTACGCGATAGTTCATCATACATGTTGGCAGCAGCAGTCTGTAAAACCAATGCAACAAGAAACAACCCAATCAAGCTATTCTGGAGTCTTTTCATCAATATTTCCTTTCACACGTACAGCATCCATAACAAGCCCCAATACGTGCGATTGCTGCCCTATTCAACACCAAATCAACTCCCATACAAAGCTTTTTTCTATATACACCTATCTGAAACACAACAATTCACAAATAGCACAAGAAACTACACCGCCGTACATTTCGCTGAGCATTACATCGCAGGAACCCACACGGAAACGGAACGCCCAGTGCAGCGAAAATCCCCCCAACCATCGGCATTCGTTGTCACCGTCTCTTTCATGTGCTCGGTAATATCTCGATATTCCCGCTCTGCAAATCCAACATGCATGGGCTTTGTCTGATCCCCCTCATTACTCAGTAATACCGCAATTCCGCCGGGATGCTCCTCGCTCCCCAGACGCGTCCATCCTATACAGTGCGGATCATCAAAATAATCATGCTGCTCTCCAAAGGCGTATTGGGATCGCACGGACAAGAAATGATCTATCAGCCATTTGTGACTTGGCATCTCAATCTCATACGTATTTCCATCCTTCCCCTGCCCCTGATACTGGGCGCCATAATAATCTGCGAAGAAGATGCAAGGATAGCCGCCTTGACGCAGCAGGATGAGAGCATAGGCCAATGGCTTAAACCAAGCCTCGACGACGGATTCCAGCGATTGCAGTGGCTGTGTATCATGATTACTAACCAGCGTGACAGCCATATCAGGATGGTCCTTCACAAGACTCCCATCGAAAATAGTCCGAAGGTCGTATCCGGCTTCACCCCGACCTGCGGTAGCAAAATTGTAATGCAGCAAGGCATCAAACAGCATTAAATGCCCCTCTGTTTCTGCAATAAAATGCTCCAGTGCCTCATGCACACCCGACCAATATTCACCCACCGCAAATAAATCACGTCCCGTATGGGTACGCATGTGATGCAACCACTCCACAAAATAATCGGATCCTACATGCTTGACGGCATCAAACCGGAATCCATCCACCCCCGTCAGATCCGTATACCATTCCCCCCAGTATAACAGTTCTTTCCGAACATCCGGGTTGGCTATGTCCAGATTGCATCCCATCAGATAATCGAAATTGCCCCGATCCTGATCCACGGCATGATGAAATTCCTTGCCCTCGAACAAATAAATGGCTTGCTGATCCGCATCTACGGCATTCGTGTCCACGGCATTAAAATGCCACCAATGCCACTCTAAGGCAGAGTGCTGCTGTCCTCGGCCAGGAAAAGAAAAATGTGTCCAAGCTTTGATCGGCCGCAAATCCCCGATCGCCTCATTGCGGTTATCAGAGTTGAAAGGCGTTGCCATCACCTCTTCTTCATGATCTCCACCCATCTTATGATTAAACACAACGTCAGCATACACTTGTATACCAGCATCATGTGCAGCGGCAATGGCCTCTACATACTCATCCTTGGTACCATACTTGGTGCGCACAGATCCTTTCTGGTCAAACTCTCCCAAATCGAAAAGGTCATACGTACCATAACCTGTATCGTCTCCCCCCCCAGCCCCCTTGTACGCAGGAGGTAACCAGACAGAAGTAATTCCCGCATCGGCCAATGACTGTGATTCCTGCGCCAAAAACCGCCATAGCGAACCATCTGCGGGTGTATACCAATGAAAGAACTGCATCATTGCGCCATTATATTCCTGCATAAGATCCTCCTTTGCGCCAATCATCACGGATGACACTATCGATGCACAAGCAAGAAAACCGCAAGAATCATCCCCAGATCTGCAGCAATATGAGAACAGGAGCAAAGGACACGACTCCGCAAGGATCCTCCTGCCTGCCCCCACATCCAGGAAATCCCTAGCAGACCCATAAAACAAAATATAAGCCAACCAACAGGCAGTAGAGAGGAAAGCACGACAACATGGTATCCGGCAAAAAAGACATGGGCCCAGTCCGTTTCACATCGTAACCGGTGCCAATGAAGCTGTTCCAATATAGGATGTAGCACCCCAAAATACGGAATCATCCAAAAGAAAGCATGACCACTCATTCGATAATGTTCCAGCCACAGCACCAAATCAACAAGAACAACCCGCGGTATAATCCAATACACCAGCGGACCTGCCAGCAACGACACAAGGCTTAGATAGCATGCAACCCGCCCACAGACGGGCTCAGTCCTTGCATTGTAGCATTTCTTGCCGTTTTCGCGCTTGCTCGATCGAACCCACCACTTCAACCTATGCCATAAGATAATTTGCGCATGGTATACCAGAATCGCCAACCATGCGTGAGGAAACCCCACCCAGAAGATCCCTACCGCAAAATACGGCGCCAACAGGCGCAACCAACGCATATTATTCATATTCATACGTAACATATATCATGCGTTCACAAATAACCCCTGAGGTAGGGTCTCCTGCACAAGCGCATTATCATTGGGTTGCAGAAGCATTCGTAATGTCCGGTTCGTAAACAAAAAACAGAACATTGCTTGCCTCGGTCCAAGGCCTCACCTGACCGGGCGCAAAGGTGTTGGGATCATCACAAGCTTCAAAACTATATCGCAATTGCTTCGCCTGCCAACGTGTACTCAGAATCCTGTTCGATAGCAGAAGCTTGTACCGGAACAAACCGATTGACCCCCAGCCCGTTCCCTTGAACCATTACGGGATGATAGTATTCCGTATAGCCAAACAGTTCCCCCTGCGATCCCACTCGTTCCGTCAGCAGCGTTTGCGGCACCCCCAACACTTCTTCCCGGCGCACCAACTTTAGTTCTTGGCCTACCGCACGCAATTGCTTGCTACGCTCGGATTTGACTGTTTCCGAAACCTGTCCTTCCATGCGGTCCGCCCGCGTGCCGGAGCGACGCGAATACTTGAACGTGTGAATATGACCAAATCCAACCTCCTGCACCACGGATACCGTTTCCGCAAAATCTGCATCCGTTTCGCCCGGGAACCCGACAATCACATCCGTGGTAAAATGAAACCGCTTATGAGCCGCCTTGATCGAGGCAATCTGGTTCATGTATTGCGCAACCGAATAAAATCGCCGCATACGCAACAATATGCGGTCCGACCCACTTTGCAGACACAAATGCAAATGCGGGCACAGACGCGGATGACCAAACAAGGAAACCAATCGATCCGTAATCCCCTCCGGTTCCATCGAAGATATCCGCACCCGATAATCCCCCGGAACCTCCAGAATTTTTTCGATCAGCCCATCGAGTCCAAGACCTTCATCATCATACCGACCGATATTAACACCTGTGATGACGATCTCGCGCGCGCCCGCATCCAGAATCTTGCGAACATGATCCAGCACTTGCCCCACGGGGCGACTCACAGCGCGCCCACGAACCGCAGGGACAATACAATAGGTGCAAAAGTTATCACAACCATCCTGCACCTTCACCGCCTGTCGTGTATGAAACCCGCCATCCGTCAATCCAAAGTCAAAGACGCTTCCCTTGAATCGCCCCGGCTCCACGACCTCACCCCGGAAATGCGCATCCACCAAATCAGGTATAGCACTTTTTACTGCATTCGGAACCACATAGGTAATCCCGGCTTCCGCCTCCAACGCATCCCGCTGGCTAACAGCCATACATCCTGTGGCAATCACAATGGCCTCCGACGAAGCCTTGCGAATAGACTGCTTTATGGCTGCACGCGATTT
>PWYP01000035.1 GCA_003567805.1 PVC group bacterium | reverse complement strand
CAACCGATAAACGCTTCCGGCCAATATCATCAAGATAATCGTACCGCCATACCAAACGCCCCGCCGTCCGTACCGCTTGACGTCCCTGACACACAAGCCCGCGCGTGCGGTGCAAAAACTCTTTCAGTGCCAGATAAGCGGGGCGCTCTCGCCAAGTGCTTCCCGCATCATCAAATAATCCAAACCCATGCGCTACCAAACTCCACCAGAAAACCTTTTCAGCCAAACCAGAACCAATCGCAATCAAGATATAGCGAAGCATATAAGCCGCCATCGCATCCTCGTCTACACTCGGATCATTCTCACGAATACCCGGTGACACATAGGGCGCGCCAACGGGCGAATGAACCCCAGTGCCCAGCAACGGCCAATTAAACTCGGTGATCACGAGGCCATCCCCGCAATTGCGGTGAGCCTTGCCAATCGCTCTGGCCAAAGCCAGTTTTTCCAGCAAGGCAAACTTACCTTGTGGATTTTCCGGCGCACCACGACGATCCACATACAAGTGATGCGTCAGCACATCAAAACGCATCCCTTTCGGCAAGTGGTCCAGAGCCGCCGGAATGTACGCATATTCAAAATCAATCACGGCAGGCCCACCGAAGCGAACCTCCGGCAGTTTTTTGCGCCACGGTACGAGTGGGCACATCAATTCGCGATATTCCTCGAATGTCCACACACCCCACTTTACGCGGTTAATGGCATGACCCGCCTCTACCAGTTCGACAATGCCTCCCACCGCAGTAAGCACGGAATCTACGAACGATTCCCATAATGCCGGCTGCTCCAACGCGATCCGATCCTGTAGCAAGCCAATGCTTACGGGATGGCCTTTTTCGTGTAAAGATTTTACCAAGTCAACTGTCCCAGTAAAAGCGTCATGGGTCTCATGTCGATAAAACCGTACCAAAACGGGGATGGGACCGAGCGCATGCAAGGCTGTCAAAGTCTGACCGGCATCATCCGGTCTCCATTCAACAGCGACGCCAATGCATCCATCAAATGTGCGTGGCTGGGAAAAAGCCGTGTCCCGATACATCTGGTAATGGCGATGACAAAACGGCAGCAAGCGCAACGGGGACCAAATAGCCTGAATATGACGCCGCCAGGAAAAATGTTTTTTGCGTTCTTCTCGCTCCATGGTTACCAAAGGTTGTCGCGATAACGGATCCCAAACCCAAATGGATTTGGGGGCGGGATACATCTTGTCCGTATCATGCCTGACCGCTTTGCGACGTTCGCGAATCGGATGACGCCACCTCCTTGAGTACGAATGCCAAGCATAAAGTCGCCGATAGCGATCCTCCCAGGCCATAAATGTTTTGGAAGGCACCTCAGCGCAGTACATTTCACGGAACACGCGTAAAAAATCACTCGGCAGCGCAATTCGTGAAATATCCCGCCCGCGTTCCCGGTCCGTTACCTTGCCCCGAATACGGCCCCGATTCAGATCAATAAAATTGACCTCACCCCAAGTCTTGTTTCCCGTCCGACGCAACAGAATATTCTGATTACCCAAATCGTAATGCACAAAACCTGCGGCATGCATGTGGCGAACAGCATCCGCCACGGTTTGCAATAGCGCCATAAGCTTGGTGCCATCCGACTCCTCGCCATACAACCCAATCAAAGCATCCTTAAAGCTGATGGCATCCGGCACATAAGCTGTAACAAAATAACTTTCGCACACGTACCCGTTTTCACACCGCTCGAGCCAAGCGAGTGGTTCCGGCGTACCGACCCCATGTGCACATAAATATTCGGCCGCCTGCCAACTTCGCCAGGCTTTCGTGCCACGGTACCGACTGCGTATCAACTCGAGCTTGTCCCCACAGGCAAATGTTTTGACTACCACCTCAACAGGGCCATGGTTGGTTGGCATACGTAGCAGCACATTACTGTGCCTCCCAGCCGTCAGTACAGTTGCCTCTGCACTCTTGACATGCGCACCAAGTTGAGCAAGCCATTCTCTTGCCAGAGCATCTTGCACTGCACCACGCAGATACCCCTGATACGTACCGATATGTTCAAGCCGGTCCCGGTTCTGGTTGTTATCCTTCATGTAAACTCACCCATTGCTCTATCGAGCACGTCTCATACCCGCGGTGGAAGCCAACGTCAACATATTGCCCCATCTACCAGCCATACCAACCGTTCCATGCCTTCGCGAAACAAATCTGGTTCCAGCAAAAGCGACACACTCACGAAAGGATTGCGACTCAGGCCTTCCATGCCAAACAAATATCCCGGATGCGTTAAAACACCATATTTCTCAAGTGCCGCAATCGACCACGTTGCATCATCCTGCGTCTGCGGGAACCGGAGCAACATAGACCATCCTGCCGGAACAGGACAAACCGAAACAGGCGTTTTTTCAAAAATTTGGCGCGCCGTGGATACATTTTCCCTGCAGCGAGCGCGAATTCGTTTTTGCATAGGAATCGCGGCCTGCAAAAGATTTGGCAATCCAGCTTGCATCACCGTCGATGTACTTAAGAATGTATCCGAAACCAATTCGGCGCGGGCCAGAAATTCATCCGCACCAGGCCCCGAAACTGCTGCCCAAGCAATTTTACCCTGCGGAAAAGCAGCCACCTTGGAGGCCCCTGATAGACAAATTGTAAGCACGTCCTCGCAACCCGCACAACTAGCTGACGCACGTTCCAAATCAACCGGAAAATCCCAAAATACCTCATCCACGACCAGAGCCATGTCGTGACGTTTACAACAGTCTATGACGACCTTACGCTCGGCATCTGTCCATACATGACCCGTCGGATTGTGGGGGGAAATCACGACCAACGCGCGAGCGTTTGAAGCATCGGCCGCCGCCTCCAAGGCATCGGCATCTACATACCACGCCCCATCCCATGCCAAAGGGTAATGTGCCAACCGCACGCCAGCTAGGTCCGCCACATAATCAAACAAGGGGTATCCAGGTTGTGGCACCAACCAACAATCCCCCGGATCACACAAAATAGCCATTGTATGCCCATACAGTTCGCTGGTACCGGAACCAATCCAGACCTCCTCGGCCTGTACATTTCCTCCCTGCTGGCAAAAATATGCGGATACCGCAAGCCGGGCCTCTGGTACCCCTAAAGCCTGCGGATGATAAGATGCCCCCTGTTCCCAGAATGTACGCAAAACGTCTGGCGAATAAACAAATCCCTGCAAGGTTGGATTCGCACAAGTCAGATCCAAAATAGATTCCTCCTGCCCAATACGCTCAGCACAAGCAACCGATAGCGGGGTTAACGTTCTTTGCCAGGCCGTCTTTTTTGAAAAATATTGCATGTGGTAACGTTGCCACATCGATCACAAAATCGCAACCGCAACACAACGAGAACCTTATGGTGCGTACCGCTTCCCCCGACACTCGGCACCCGACACCTACACGCGTTTTGACTCAATTTTTACATTCGACACTGGCCGCGTTATAAGGTATGAGTTACTAGCTAAATTGAGTTAACCAATTGTAAAAAGGCGCGAAACGCTATGATCGAAGCAGGGAAATATTATCTGGTTATGGGGCTCCTGGATCCGGAGTCGATTGCATATCACATTGGCAAAACCATTGAATCGTTGGGCGGCAAAGTCATTTACACGGTTCAAAATGACATTATCAAGCGGCGCTTTTTAGATCGCGCTGCATCCTTAACCGACGAAGAGCGGGAAAACCTCGACTTCCGCTACTGCGACATCACCGACGTTGAACAGGTCAAGGAGCTCTTCGGGAGCATTGCCTCGCTTGCGGGCATCGTGCATTCCATCGCTTTCGCCAACCCACGGACATTGCTAGGCCCCGAGTTCCATACAGATGCAATCGATGACATCAAACTTGCGCATCATATCAGTTGCGCATCACTGGCAACCGTATTGAAACATGGCGCCCCGCGCTTGGAAAAAGGCGGTTCCGTGGTTGCTCTCACCTTTGACACAACGCATGTATACCCCTGTTACAACTGGATGGGCGTCGAAAAAGCAGCCCTGGAAGCGCTCGTGCGTGCACTGGCTCGCCGCCACGGCCGCGATAATATTCGTGTAAATGCTGTTTCCGCTGGTCCATTGGCAACCAAAGCTGCAACAAAGATTCCGGGGTTTGAAAATATGATTCACATGTGGGACGCGGCCTCTCCCTTAAAGTGGGATATTGTGAAAGATAAACAAGCTGTGGCCGATGGTGTGGCCTTTCTCCTGAGCCCGTTTGCAGCCAAAATCACCGGTCATACTCTCGTTGTAGATGGTGGAGCAGCCATCACAGCAGCTCCGCTCTGCGACTGGGAGCGCCCTGGTGGTCCCCCCGTTCCTGAGGCCGTAATCTAAAAACGCTGCGCAGCTCTTTTCGCTGTAGTTCATGCCAGTTTTGCAGCATACCCCTAAATGGACTACACGAATCGACGCAAGGATTACCGGAACAAGGGGAAAAAGATTCGTTTTGGTAAAGAAGGTTAGGTTCTTCATATGCTTCTAACAGGAGCATGGCAGACAGTAAGACAGGAAGATTAAGAAAATTGCCTGATACACCACTTGTCAATAGCGGAAAACACAGGTATGATGGAACGCTCTTACAACAGTAAAGGTTTTTGTTTGATGCACACAATTGATTCGCAACATACATTTCACATGCCGGTTATGGGAACTGGATTCACGGTCGACAGCCCGTTACGGGTTGCACGCTACGGCATTTCTTCCGTGATTTCCCTAGTAGACGACACCCTGATCGAAGCCATGCGTGCCAAATACGCGATCAAATACGGTGAACCGTACCAAACCATCAATAAATATGACCCCGATTGGCGTGCCCGACGAATCACTGAATATCTGAACCTCGTTGACCGGATTGTACAACAGCAATTTGAGGAACTACGTACTTCCCCTTTTGAACCAGACAGCGAAATCACCAAATATTTCAATTTGCTGCCTGACCATGCACCACTCAAACAGCGCTACAAAGAGATGCTCACTGCTAATCCGGCAGAAAAGGAGCAAATACAAGAGCAATTGCGCAAAGAAATCGCCCCAGGCTGGATCAATGTTAACATCATGACAAAGGTGGATCGTACCAACTACGATAGTATGTGCGAACCGCTGCCTGAGAAGGATTCCGACGCCCTGTCCGCATTACGTGGCTATGCCAACAGCACACTCACATCCGGGATTGTCCTGTCCGCCGGGCTCAATCGACGCTTATATGCATACTTCACCGAATTTCCCGACTTTTTTGCCGATGAGAACGGCAAGATTAAAAAGCAGATCATCCTGAAAGTCAGCGATTATCGCTCAGCCGAAATTCAAGGACGTTTTTTTGCCAAAAAGGGACTCTGGGTATCTGAGTACCGCATGGAATCCGGTTTGAATTGCGGTGGCCATGCCTTTGCTGGCAACGGTAACCTGATCGGGCCTGTCCTGGCCGAGCTGGCCGTGAAACGCGACAAACTCGATAGCACACTGCAGTCGCTCTGCAAAAAAGCTCTGGCCGCGCAAGGAAACACGGTACCGGCAGCATTCCCGCCTTTCCGTGTCACAGCACAAGGCGGACTCGGCACCGCGGCCGAGGATGCCTCCCTCCGGCGTCTGTACGGCATTGACAGCACGGGATGGGGAACACCATTCCTACTCGTGCCGGAAGCTACGCAAGTGGAAGAGGATACTCTCGGTAAGCTGCTAAAAGCCAGGGAAGAGGACGTATACTTAAGCGATTCCTCCCCTCTAGGGATTCCCTTCAATAATTTGCGAACATCACAAAGCGAACTGCACCGCGAAAAACTCATCGAAGAAGACAACCCCGGCAGCGCATGCCCGTTGGGCCACTTAGTCAGCAACACCGAATTTACCGAACAAGCCATCTGTACAGCATCGCGCCAATATCAGGCTCTCAAGCTGGCGTCCCTCAAATCCCTGAACTTACCGCCAGACCAACTTGAGGTACACACCAAACGGGTCTTGGGGAAATCCTGTATTTGTAGTGATCTCGGCGACACAGCATACGTGATCCAGGAGATTCCCAAAGCCGAAGGCTTGTTCCCTGCTATCTGTCCTGGCCCCAACATTGCCTATTACGATCACGTAGCCACTTTGCAGGAAATGGTTGACCAGATTTATGGACGCGGCCCCCTCTTGAGTCGTCCCAACCGGCCGCATATGTTCCTGAAGGAACTGAACCTCAACATCGATTTCCTAAAAAGACTTATCGATGATCTCAACGCCGGATATGGAAAAACCAAAGATTCGGAAGTGGACGAATATCATACAAATCTGGCGGATGGCATAACCTACTACCGTAATCTGGTACCAACACTTGATGAGGAAACGGCTGAAGCAAAACAACAAATGCTCGAACAGCTTGATGCCTGCAGCCAGCGGCTCAACGAAGTGATATCCAGCCTGCTGGATGAATCACACCGGCACAAAACAGTCGAAATCCCTGTTCTACAATACGAAGAACCGAAAATCGATATGCCTGAAGTCGATCTATCAGATCCCAACACGGTTGTTGTCACGCTACTCGTTGCATCCCACAGCGGAAACGGAAAACACATTGCCAAACGATTGGTAGCACAAGGCGCGGGACTCGGCATTGCTGTTAAAATGCTCAATATGGGCACGTATCCTCTCGAAAACCTGAAAGACGAAAAGAATCTACTGGCCATTATCAGCACCTATGGAGAGGGAGATCCCCCAGCTTCTGCAGAAGCCCTCTTTGAATATCTGCAAAGTGGAGATGCACCATCATTAGACAATGTACGTTTTTCCGTGCTGGCACTGGGAGACAAAAGCTACATCCACTACTGCAAGGCAGGAGCAGACCTGGATGCCATGCTGGAAACCGCAGGTGCCCAACGTATCTTTGACCGCGTAGATGCAGATTTGGATTTCCATGCTGCCGCCGCCAAATGGACGCAAGGCGTGTTTCAGGTTCTTGTTCCGCATAAAGCCGGCGAAATTGACGTACCCGTCGAAATACCCGCAGAGGAGGAAGAAGAAGGCTACTCACCGCATAACCCATACTGGGCCACTGTACAATCCAAAGTAAAACTCAATGCCGACGGTTCCCCGAAAGAAAGCTATCATGTGGAACTCATTGTCGACAATCCCAGTATGCGCTATCT
>PWYP01000038.1 GCA_003567805.1 PVC group bacterium | reverse complement strand
GGCTACAACGAGAAAACCGATTTGCCAGAGATTGTCTTGTGCGCGCAGCATGACGAGTTCGGTCCATTCCTCGACGCGATCACCAAACAGCATGAAAACCACGATTACCGCGACAATCACAGTAAACAGCAACAATAGGGTACGAATCGGTATTTTTTCACGTATGGACATGGGGGGCATCTTGCGAACGAATGGCCGCGCTGACAATCTAAAAGCTAATAAAGGGTCGAATTGATGGATTGACAGATTATTGAAAGCGGACGCGCTTGTAATGCAATATACCTTGGAGAATCGAGGTAGGAGTGTTCTGCATTCGATTGTACATGTCGAAAGCCAAAGCGGAATATACGCGCACAAAAAAATACGTATAATATACTTGATTGTGACAGGAATGTGAATATCATATAAATATGAAAAACGGGGCAATAGAGGCCAAAGAACTCGGCAAGCGCATTCGCTTGTTGCGCCGGAGTCGGCATTGGACCCAGGCCCAACTTGCCGAAAAGGTGGGCATCCGTACCGGCCCCATGAACTATCTGGAAAACGGGCATCATCTGCCATCTCTACCGGTTTTGTGCAAACTCTCTGCCATCTTCGATATTTCCGTGGATCAGTTGCTCGGCAAGGAACCGCAGACGTATGTCGTGCGGGAGTCGAAGTCTCCCTGCGGACAGCTCGTCCGCCAGAGTGAAGATGTGAAATGGGTCGGGGCGCAAGACTATCGTGCGTATCATGCCATGCTCGTGCGTTTTGATCCTGTAAAGGAGCAATTGACCGATGCGCAGCTCGCAAGCCTCGAAGGAATCATCGATGCCTTTCTGGCGTTGGAAGATATTTGTGGGGTGCAGAAACAGGCACAGATTCCTTTGCAAATCCGCTTGCCGATGCGCGAGGAAGGATTCGAGCGATATGTGGGACAAGTGCGCGCATTGCTCGGGGTCAATGAAGCCGTCATTTTTGATTATCTGGAACTGCTCGAGAATGCCGGACTGCGGATCGTGTTTCTTCCGTTGCCGGAAAAGATCAAAAGTCTGTCGTGCTATGACCGTGCCAATGCGAACGCGTTTATCTTTGTAAATAGTCAGGGGTTGAGTTTGGAACGTCAGCTTTTCCGGCTCAGCTATGAGCTGGGACGCGTATATCTGTATAATGGGGGAATGCAGGGTGCCATGCATATTGGCTCATTGGATGCCGAGCATGCCGCCCGTCGGTTTGCGGCGTTGTTCCTAATGCCCGCCGAGGCCGTGCTATCTTCGGTGCGTCAGGTGGGTGTGGGGCCGGATCAGTGGACATGGGATATGCTCATGCGACTGAAGCACCGGTTTGGTGTTTCGGCAGAGACATTTCTCTACCGGCTGGAAGAGCTTGAGCTGATAACCAAGGCTGTCCGTGCGCGCCTCAAAGCCGACATCTATGCCTATTACAAGGCGCATGCTAATTCCGAGCCCGATGCATCGCGCCGCATTCTTACGCCCAATGGCCGTCTCGGGGATCTTGTTCTCTCCGCCAGCATCCGTGCTCCTGACAATGCCGAACTCGCTGAAATTCGCCAGCTTTTGAAAACCCGCAAAATAAAAATGCCATGAACGCACGAGGCAAGAGAAACCATTGGATGCACGCTGTTGGCACAGGCGAGCTACACATGCACGCCGGTAAACGCCTCATCTCGCTCTACCCCGCAGACAAGACCAGGCTGGATGCAAAGCTGGGGGGGGGGATTGCAGCAAATGCCAACAATGAAAGAACCAACAGGAGGAGACACATGCGCACACTAGGATTGGACTTGGGAACGAATAGCATAGGCTGGGCGGTTGTTGAATCAGTGGGGCGGCGCGTATCGCTCGTGGATAAAGGTGTTTACCTGTTCCCCAAGGGAGTAGGAGAAAACAAAAGCGGGGAATATTCGCTGGCTACCCAAAGAACGGGATACCGCTCTGCGCGTCGTTTGATTATGCGTCGTCGCTGGCGCAAGCAGGCTACGCTGGAAACCCTTGTAAAGCATGATCTATGCCCCGGCTTAACGGTTCAAGATGTCAAGGACTGGAAACAGGATCGCCATAAATACCCGGCAAGCGAAGCATTTAAGCAATGGCTCAATATCAAAACCGAAACACCGGATGGAAAACCGGCGGGGCCATATTACTGCCGCTGGCGTTGTGCGACAGAGCAACTCAACCTATCGCTGCCGGAAGACCGCTATTGTCTTGGTCGGGCTATCTATCATTTGGCACAAAGACGTGGTTACAAGAGCAATCGGATTTCGGGAGAGGAAAAGGATGGTGCGGTAAATGCCGAGATCTCGAAATTAGATGTTGCGCGGGGATCGAAAACATTAGGTCAGTATTTTTATGAAGAATGTCTGGGCAAGGAACCCGTACGCGGTAGCCAACACTACACTAGTCGGGCACAGTATGAACAGGAGTTTACTATAATCTGCACGAAACAAGCACTTCCTGCAGATTTGACCGAGACTCTTCGGTATAATTTGTTTATGCAGCGTCCGTTGCGCTCCCAGAAAGGAACCGTGGGCAAGTGCTTGTTTGAACCGACGAAAGCACGAGCTGCCGATTCGCATCCTTTGACAGAGCGGTTTCGGCAGTTGCAGATCGTGAACAATATACGGGTAGCTTGCCCCGGGGAAACCGAGATGCGAGCACTGAAGCGCGCCGAAAGAGAGAACGCCCTTGCTTGGCTGCAAAAGCAATCTGCGACTGTTAATTTTGACAAGCTGGCCAGAGTGCTAACCCCCAGAAAGGTTTCTCTCATATTTGGAAGTAATGAAAAGTGCGCAGAGATTGATTTGGGGGCTTGGAGATTTAATTATCGTGGAGACAGCGGGTTGCCTGGTAGTCCGTTCACGGCCCGCATGATTAAATTATTTGGAGAGGAATGGCGCTTCGAACTTCACCGGCGATATCTCAAGACTGGCAGCAAAACGGAAGCGCAAGTTGTTGACGATATATGGCATGCAATTTTCAGTTTTGATGATGAGCAGAAACTGAAGGCATTTGGTGTTGAGCAGTTAGGCTTGGTTGAGGAGCAAGCGGCGTTATTCGCAAAGCGCTTGGCCGGGGGATATGGGCGCTTGAGTCTTGCAGCGATGCGCCGGATTATACCCTTCCTTGAAAAGGGAGCCATTTATTCGCATGCCGTATTCATGGCCAAACTTCCGGATATCCTGAAACGAAAGGGGATTGATTGGAAACAAATCGAGGGCGACGTCGAGCAGGCTATCCGCTCAGTGCTTGATAGTCACGAACAGTCGGCATGGTCGGAGCGGGCGGCAAACAGTTTGATCAAGACATATCGCGAGAATCACGAAGACCCGGCTCATTTGATGATTACGGAGGCAACCAAACTGCGATTCATGGATGAAATCGAGGCTGCTGCAAGACTAGAGGCAGGAGCGGCACGTTGGGGAGACTTGGCTGCGGATCTTCGCAAAGGCATTATCGAGAAAACGGCAGCAGATGTTTTGCATTGGGCATCTCGCAGAGAAGGCTTTGTAGCCGTAAAGCGACTGGATGAACGCGTTAAGGATATGCTGATAGAACGCTTTGATTTGCAGCCGAAAGATATCGAAGGGTTGTATCATCCTTCCGAAGTCGAATCGTATAAAGCGGCCGAAAAAGATCATGATGGTGTTTTGCAGTTGGGGTCACCGCGAATTGATTCGATTCGGAATCCTGTTTTTATGCGGGCCATGTTCCAGTTGCGCAAGCTCGTCAATACCATGCTGCGGGAAGGAATCATTGATAGTGATACGCGTGTACGAATCGAAATGGCGCGTGAATTGAATACGGCCAACATGCGTGCAGCAATAGAACGCGATCAGCGTGAGCGCCAGAGGGAGCGAGATCGAATTCGTTCGGAAATCGCGAGTCTGCCGTGTGCCCCCGCCATGGTTACGGATCGGGATATCTTGAAATATATGCTATGGGAGGAGCAGGATCGCCGTTGCCTTTATACTGGCGCAACAATTGAAGTGAGTGCTTTTTTGGGAGATAATCCGGCCTATGACATCGAGCATACCATGCCGAGAAGTCGGAGGCTTGATAATTCGCGAGCAAACCTGACCCTGTGTGATCGAGATTTTAACCGGAAGGTGAAGCGCAATCGCTTGCCGGCGGAACTCCCGCAGGCTGAGGAAATTCAGCAACGGGTGGGGCTCCTGTGGGATGATAAAATTGAAGCATTGCAAAAAAGTATCGAGAGAAGGAGATCATCCTCGCGATCGGCCCAAGACAAGGAGACGAAGGATAGAGTCCGCCGATCCCTGCATTACGAACAAATCCAGCTCAGCTACCTGAAAACCAAACGACGTTTGTTCTTCTTAAACGATGTGCCAGAAGGATTCACGAATAGCCAGATCGTGGACACAAGGGTAATTTGCAAATATGCTATGGAGTTTCTGAAAACGGCATTTCCAAAGGTGTATTCGGTTAAAGCTGGCGCGGTGCATGCCGTTAAGGAAATCTGGGGGCTGGATGAAAAGTTCCGGGGTGATCACGTGCATCATGCAATTGATGCAATTGTAACCGCTTGTTTGAGTCCATCCTGGTACGCGGAACTAGCTGCGTACTACCACGAGTATGAGCGGTATCTTTACAGTGAAGCCAAGCGACCCGAGGTGCCGCAGCCGTGGCCGGGCTTTGATCGCGATCTGAACGAGCAAATCAGCAGAGAGTTGCTCGTTGTGCATTACACTCGGGACAATCTTTTGAAGCAGACAAAAAAAGTTGTGCGCAGACGTGGCAAAATCGTGCGTGAGAATGGAAAACCGCGATACGCGATGGGTGATTCCGCGAGGGGATCACTCCATCAGGATACGATCTACGCAAAAATCAAGGATCCGTCCGAGCAGAAAAATGGGGAATCAGGCAGCTTAAAGGCTGTTGTGCGCCGGACCTTGGACAAGAACTTCAAAGAAAAAGACTTGCGTAATATCGTAGACAAGCAGATTCAGGCCAAGGTTATGGCACAGAAAGAGAAGCTCAAGAAGGGAGAGACGATTTGGTTCGACGAATCGAATCGGATTCCGATTCGGAAGGTTCGCTGCTATGCGAGTAATAAGGCAAACAGCCTGATTGAACTCAATGCCCACCGGGACCAGTCGGCGCATGAACACAAGCAGCGCAGATATGCAGCCAACGATGGGAACTACATTACGGCTCTTTACCGTGGTATGATCAAGGGCAAGCTTAAGCCAGATTGGAAGGTAGCCAATAATTTCGATGCAATTCAGGCGAGGAAAACAGGCGACTGGGAAACGATTTTGCCTGAAATCGATGAAAACGGCCTGACAAGACGCCACATCTTGAAGAAGAACACACTTGTTATATTCAAACGTACCGAAGACGAAGACCTGACTTCACTTTCGCAAATGGAATTGTCGCGCCGATTGTATCGGGTGACAGTGCTGGAGCGCGAACGTATCAAAGCGATGCATCACCGTTGCGGTCAGCCAGACAAAGAAATTGAAGATACCTCCAGCAAAATTGATTTTGAAGGTTCCGCTCCTTCAAATTTGGTGAGGCTTTCAGTCAATACTATACACATCGCTGTAGCCGGTGCTGATTTTACCTTGGACCCCATGGGACATATTCACTGGCAGAAAGTGGAAGAAGATGCTTAAACGCACGGTAGTATTCGGTTCAACTGCATACCTTTCGATGCGGCATTCGCAGCTCGTGTACCGTTCGAAAGCCACCGATGCGAATTCCGAACCGGAAGAAGTCACGATACCGATGGAAGATATCGGTGTGGCTGTGTTGGAGAGCGAGGCAATTACCATCACCGCACGGGCAATGCAGGGGCTGGTTGCGAATGGTGCGGCAGTTGTGATATGTGATACTGCGCATATGCCCGCTGCCCTTGTCTTGCCTCTGGACGGGAATTCGGTCCATACCGAAGTGTTGCGAATACAGACAAGGGCATCGCAACCATTGATGAAGCAGCTCTGGCAGCAGATCGTGCAGGCTAAAATTCGAAATCAGTCTGCTTTGCTGCGTCAGTTGGAGCGTGGCAATCCCGCCGCTGTGAATGCCCTTGTTGCTCGTGTACGGAGCGGGGATACCGACAATCGGGAGGCAGTCGCTGCCAAACTGTACTGGGAAGATGTATTGGGTATTGAAGAGTTTCGTCGGCAGCGCGAAGGAGGGGGAGCCAATGCCCTGCTGAATTATGGTTATGCCATCTTGCGAGCGGCCTGCGCAAGGGCACTGGTCAGTTCGGGGCTGCACTGTGCTTTCGGGTTGCATCATAGAAACAAGTACAATTCTTTCTGTCTTGCTGATGATATCATGGAACCATTCCGCCCATTTGTGGATCGCGAAGTGAATGCATGCTTCGAGGCCGGGAGTCAAGGGCGCATTACTAAGATGGAAAAACAGGCTCTCTTGGGTGTGCTTCGTGTAGATACGCAATGTGGTGATGTAAAACGGCCGCTGATGAATGCCATATCTTTATGTACGGCCTCTTTGGTTCGGTGTCTTCGCGGAGAGTCCAAACAAATGATATTGCCGGAGTTCGTGTGAGCCACGGTTTGTGTTTAGCAGCAGATGCCTACAGGATTATGTGGTTATTTGTTTTTTTTGATTTGCCGGTACAAACGCCAGCGCAGCGAAAGCGAGCGACGCGCTTTCGAAAAGATCTGCTGAATGATGGATTTGCGATGATGCAGTACTCCGTTTACATTAGGCACTGCGCGAGCAAGGAGAATGCCGAAGTTCACATTGGCCGCGTAAAAGAGTTTGTTCCGCCGGATGGTTTTGTAAGTATTATGGGAATTACAGACAAGCAGTTCGGGCATATTGTCAATATTCTGGGTCGAAAGGCTGCGCCTCCGCGAAGGACGCCAGCACAACTGGAATTTTTTTAGAAAAGAGTTGCAACATGTTTTTCTCCGTGGCATATTTACAGCGAAATCTATTCACAATAAGGCTATATGCCGAAGGATGATTTCCTATAGCCTCGCCGCTACTCGGTGGGGCTTTTTTATTATGTGTCTTTGAAAATAGAATAGGATCGGTACATTTCGATGGATGATTTTACTATTTATTCGCAACCATTTCGCATGCAATCCTTTCGCATACAAATGGTTACATACGGAAGGTTGTGAATGGATTTCAATTTCCGATAGGGAACACCCAGGTAATGGACATGGTTCGAGACATTGTAGTTGTGAATGGATTTCAATTTCCGATAGGGAACACCTTGATGTCGCGGGGGTAGTTACAGACTACGTTGTGAATGGATTTCAATTTCCGATAGGGACAGCTTGG
>PWYP01000096.1 GCA_003567805.1 PVC group bacterium | reverse complement strand
CAGGTGAAGCGATGACGGCGGCATCGTAAACGCTTTCAAGCAATTCTTCATAACGAGAGTGTGCTTGCGCGGATGCTTTCGCAGACTGACGCTGCCTTGTACTGAAACTCGTTTGCTCCAACAGCTCGTTACGCGCTTTAACCGTTGCACCGGTATCAGGAGGTGGCATCAAGTCGATTCGTACGGTTTTGGAAAATTTTTCATTCATGTAAGCCCCCTATCCCACATGTGGTGTTTGTTATAATGTGTATCATACGTCTCGAATTTGAGCTTTGTCAATCGAACTTCCTGACGGTATGCTTTTACCATGCGCAAGCTGCATATAAACATACGAGTTATAATCATTCTATGCTGGATTATCATCGCGGGCCTCTACATACGCTACGAAGCCTATCCTGTATGGTTTACACGCACATTACCAGGATACAGAGGTCTACTGCCGGATGATTTGCTCGCTCGGGAGTCTTGGGCAAAAATCCTCGTCGAAAATCAACCCGCAGGTTATGTACATACCATTTTCACCATGGATGATGACGAGCCCGAACCCGTACTCGAAATTACAACGCGGATGCAAATGCGCGTGCAAATTCTCCAATCCGTCCAAACCATCAGAGTCTTCTCCGAAATCTTCCTGGATCAAGACTACGAACCACAACGTTTTCACCTCTCCACGTCGGCCGGAGACTTCTCTCTACGCGTACAAGGCGAACACATGGGAAACCGCCAGTTTGCAATCACCACTACTACCGGCAGCAGTACGAGCACGCGCACCATCACCCTGCCGCGGGATGTAGTATTTTACAGTCCAGTGTATGAATTGGCCATTCAGCAACTCCGCCCCGGGCGCTCGCTGGCCATTCGCACCCTCGATCCATTGACGCTGCAAACAACTACCGTCGTGATCTCCGCAGGAAACCGGGAAATGATTACATTGGCTGGGCGTCAAGTCCGCGCCCTACCCCTCGAAACAAATTGGCAGGGGTTGACATTACGCAGCTGGATCAATGATGCAGGGATTGTGTTGCGACAAGAAACGCCATTGGGCTGGACAATGGAAACAGCAACACAGGAAGAAGCCTTACAAGCCGTGTCAGATACGGGACCGGCTCCACCTTTACTATCAGGTGTCGCCGGTCTTTCTTTTTTACAAACTCTCATCGGTGCCCGCACCGCACAGGAAAGGCCCTAACCATGATTCAAATTGAAAATCTCACCAAATCATATAGCGGATTCCGTGCACTCGATGAACTGACACTGGAAATCCCCGGTGGCGAGCTATTTTGCTTTCTTGGACCCAATGGCGCCGGAAAAACCACCACCATTAAAATTTTAACTGGGCTTGTGCATCCGGATTATGGCATGGCCCGCATTCAGGGCCTCGATACGAGCCGACACGCTACAAATGTCAAAAAAGTTATCGGATATATCCCCGACACACCCTTCCTATATGAGCGTCTTACCACTTCTGAGTTTTTTTTGTTTTACGGGGAACTATATGACATCCCACCCCAAACCATTTTAAAGGAACGCAATCGTTTATTCGGCATCTTCGGACTAGACAGCCACCGCAGTGCCCTCGTTCGCAACCTCTCCCATGGGTTGCGGCAACGCCTGATATATGCCACCACGTTCCTGCATAACCCACCTGTCCTCTTGATCGACGAACCATTCGTGGGACTCGACCCCTACACCATTAAGTTGATCAAGTCCATGTTGCGAGAACACACATCTAAAGGTGGCACGATCTTGCTTACCACGCACATACTTGCCATTGCTGAAGATATCGCTGATCGCATCGGAATTATCCATAAAGGCAAACTTATTGCCTATGGCACGTTATCCGAACTGCAAGAAGAGCATCAGGGAGCCAGCCTGGAAGATATCTTTTTACAACTCACCTATGCCAAGCCGCAGGAGCACCACCATGTCCGCCCATAGTGCACTTTGGCAAAAAACCTTTTTCCAAATGCGGAACGCACTTCGTTCCATGCAGCGACAATCCCGCTTAAAACAAGGTTTTATTATCACGTTTATTGTGATTTTCGAGGCATTCCTCCTACTCCTCTTTCGGGATGGATTCCGTTTCCTGAGTGCCTTCGGGGGAGCCGGTGTGATCATTACCGGCCGCATCTTTGCTCTCTTTTTTCTCGGGCTGGGATGGATGCTGCTCCTTTCAAGTCTTGTTTCCTCTTATGCCACCTTCTTCGGATCGCCTGAAACACCGTTTCTGCTTGTGCGGCCCTTCTCCCTGCAACAAGTCGTATTATACAGCTTCGTCCAGGCAACCGCACTTTCCTCATGGGCATTCTTCTTTATTGTCCTGCCCTTTGTAGGAGCCTATGCCTGGCACCAAGCACTGCATCCACTCTTTATCCTCTGGACATTTGTATTTTCCATACCCTTCCTTTTCCTCTGTTCCAGCCTCGGAGCATTGTTTGTGCTGCTCACCGTTCGCTGGCTCCCCAAACCCGGTAAGATCCGCATTTGCCTACTTGGAATTCTCATGCTGGGAATACTCTTTTTTATCACCATGCGCCCGGGATCGACCGCAGAAAATGATATGCAGTTCAACTTGGCAACCATGATCCCCGGTATGCGCCTGGCCATACACCCCTTGTCTCCCGGCTATTGGATGTCGGAAGGCATCATGACCTTGACCCGTGGTCAAACACGCCGAGGCCTTCATTATTTAGCCTTATTGCTTTCATCCGCTGCCGTTGCAAGCATCCTTGTCGAACAAGTAGGCGGCAGAATTTTCTATACGGCTTGGCAACGCACACGTGCAACAGGCCCTACACGCCGTAAACCCGTCATGCTACCTCACCTACTCAATATTCGGAAACTACTCCCGACAGATATAGCTGCAATCATGGCAAAGGACATACGTACTTTTTTCCGCGATCCCGCACAATGGACCCAAGCATTAATCTTTTTCGGATTACTCGGGTTATATTTTTCGAATCTGCGTGTTTTTAATCACGACCAGTTCCCTGAACAATGGCGCAGCATTATGACCTTTCTTAATGTATTTGCCGTGTCGGCAGTCCTGAGTTCCATGGGGGCACGCTTTATCTACCCCCAATTAAGTTTCGAAGGACATAGTTTCTGGATGCTGGGACTATCACCGACTTCCATGCCGCGCATCGTCACGGCAAAGTTCCTGCTCGCCTTACTCACAACCGGCATCGTGAGCATTTCCTTGATATTTATAGCCACACGCATGCTTGAGCTTGAACCGCAAGTCCAATATGCCGCACTAGCAGTAATAGCGGCCGTATGTCTTGCGGTATGCGGACTTTCAACGGGACTCGGTGCCCTGTTTATAAATCTCGAAGAGCACAATCCAGCCGCCATTGTCTCTACATTTGGCGGCACACTCAATATTGTCCTTTGTTTGTGCTTCATGTTTGCTGCGATTGTTCCTTTCGGAGCAATTTTTCATCTGCAACAAACCAACCTGCAAACACATACCGATTTCATGCGCTTTCTTCCGCTTGCATATGGCTGGTTAGCGCTTATCACCCTATTAGCGACAATCCCCCCCCTCTGGCTCGGTTACCGTAGCCTCCTCAAACGCGACTTCTAACCAACCTGTAACTTCATTCTTAGCCGTCCCTCTAGCTGCGCTCGCCAGATCAAAACACAGCGATCAATCACACGCACTCTCCCCATCTCCGACCCAGGCACTCCGTGCCAACCCAAAGCGCCGATTTTTATCGCCGCACTCCATATCAGCTATAAAACCAGTATGGAGTGCGGTGACGAGCGAAGCGAACTCACCGCTTTGGGGGGAGCGAAGCGACGGGGAACCTGGAGGGCGGCAGTCCTCTGCCGCCGAAGCAAAGCCCATCAAATCTACCCTGTGGAACCCTGTTCCACTGGCGCCCTCACACACACCCACGAACACACAAACTCACACACACGCATATACGTCACCCATATGCGACTACCGTACCTGCCACAAATACTGGTTCAACCGCGCTTCCAGCAATTCCTGCTTACCGCTACGTGGCTTCGGCTCTCCCTGCTCCAGTGTATACGCTTCCAGTGACTCGAAATCAGCCTTGCCTGACTCAATCGCAGCACCGATACCACTGTCATAAGAAGCATAGCGCTCCGCAATAAATGCCTCCGGGAATTGTTCGTCCGCCATTTTGGCCGCAATTTTCAGCCCCAATGCAAATGTATCCATACCCGAAATGTGCGCAATAAACAGATCATCCAGATCCGTCGATTCACGACGCAATTTCGAATCGAAGTTCAGTCCTCCAGGAGCAATCCCTCCCTGCTTGAGAACAACGCGCATGGCCAGCGCCGCCTCTAGAATGTTGTGCGGAAACTCATCCGTATCCCAGCCCAACAACAAGTCCCCTTGATTGGCATCAATACTGCCCAACATACCATGCATCGAAGCAATTTGCAGATCATGCTCAAACGTATGGGCTGCCAACGTGGCATGGTTGCATTCAACGTTCAGTTTGAAGTATGGATCCAATCCATGCGACTTCAAAAAGCTGATCACGGTCGCCGAATCAAAATCATACTGGTGCTTGGTTGGCTCTTTCGGCTTCGGCTCAATCAAGAACTGTGCCGTGAACCCGATCTTTTTGGCATAATCAACCGCCATTTGCAGCAAGCGAGCCAAATGCTCCTGCTCTCGCTTCATGTCCGTATTCAGGAGCGTGGCATAACCCTCACGACCACCCCAGAACACATAATTCTGTGCACCAAGTTCTTTGCCAATCTCAAGCTGTTTCTTAATCTGGGATGCTGCATATGCAAATACGGCAGCATCCGGATTGGTGCTGGCTCCATTCGCAAAGCGAGGATGACTAAACGCATTCGTCGTATTCCAAAGCAACTTCACACCCGTTTCATCCTGCTTCTGCTTGGCAAGCCCGCAGATACGATCCAGAATCGCATTTGTTTCCTTCAGGGAGTCAGCCTCCGGCGCAATGTCACGATCATGGAAACAGTAGAAATCCACACCTAACTTCGTAAAAAATTCAAAGGCCGCATGTACGGTTTGCTCCGCAGCAACCACGGGATCAGTGGCTTCTTCCCACGGATGCGGCATCGTGCCAGCACCAAACGGATCAGAACCTGTACCGCGAAACGTGTGCCAATACGCCACACCGAAGCGAAGATGCTCCCGCATCGTTTTCCCGGCCACGACCTCATCCGGATTGTACCACTTGAACGCTAACGGATTTGTCGAATCAGGACCCTCATAACCGACCTTCTCAACATTAGGAAAATACTGCATGCTCTTATACTCCTTGCTATTTGTTCACCCAAACCCAACAAATTGACTTTACCTTTTTACATAAGCGTATTACACGAAAGCACATGTAAGCAAATAACCATACAACTTTCAAGCCAGACATCATATGCCATCAGACGACACAATTCATCTCAATCTAAACCCACCCGACAAACCCCTCGAGGGAGCGATATCTCATGCACAACGCAGAATTCCTGCCCAAACCGCCCACATGACCCAACCACTCACAATTGAAACGTTAAAAAACAATTACGAAGGGATACTGAAGGCACATAACATATATTATCCTGTGGCGTATCAGTTACCACGCTTGCTTGGGTGGGGACAGCAAGGACACGTATTTCTCGGGTTGCGCCAAGGAGCACGAGGATGCATAACAGAAAATGCCATTAAGATATACAATCCGGCTTTGTACAACACAACCGAAGAATACTGGACCGACATGGGACGCATTGCGGCGCAAATATCCCGCATACAACGCAACCAAAGTCCCAACATGGTTGCCCGATATAGCTATGAGGAAACCTTCGGCATCGGGTATGTACAAATGGAGTCTATTGATGGCCTGGACCTTGTCCGCGTAATGCAACCACGCAACCTACAGGTCGCCATGGCCCGTAGCACGCCCGAAGAATGGGGCAAATTCAGCCAGAGCGTCTTCCGTCTTGATCGCAAACGCGTACGATTGCAGCCCGGATTCGTCATCTATTTGATGCGCGGCATCTTGAGAGGCCTCGAACAATTGCATGGCCTCGGATTCCTACACTTTGACCTCAAACCGGGCAACATCATGGTTGACCGATTGGGTTCAGTCAAAATCATTGACTTTGGCAGAGCCGTACGCATCGATGAAAATATATCCTATCTATTCGGGTCACCCCTATATATGGCACCCGAAACCCATCGTCTGCAAGCAGGCTCCCCCCAAACCGACTTGTATAGCCTGGGACTTATCGCACTCGAACTCTTGCGAGGTGAACCTCTCACAGAGCAGGAGGCAGATCAGGAAACGCTGCTCAAAGTCAAACGCTCGCTGCCAAAACAATTGGAAAGTCTACTCCCCTCATATGTCGTTGAAAATCGTAGTCTCGTCGACATCCTCATGAAATTGCTAGACCCCGACCCAGCCAAGCGATACCAAAGCGCTCGTGATGCCGAAATCGGGCAGGATGGACTGATTGTAATCGATCGACAGCTCATCCACGCCGGACTTGATACCGAATATGCACGCGATTTTTCAGATTATCTATCCAAACTCGTGGACCCCCAAACAGGACGAATCGAATCCGCCGCCCTACAGTAGTGAACCAGGTTGTAACTTCACCGTTGTCTGTCCCCGTAGCCGCGCTCGCCCAGACAAAAATGCCGCGATCAATCAGAAACGCTCACCCCATCTCCGACCCCGACACTCCATATCCACCCTTAATCATATGGAGTGCGGTGACGAGCGATAGCGACCTCACCGCTTTGGGGGGAGCGAAGCGACGGGGCGCACCACCCAACGCGCTCGCCCAACCATCCACGGCCCCGACTCTACAAGAGGGTGCGGCGCCCCCGCCCTACCTGCACAAAGTTACAACGCCGCATCATCGTGGTGCCAAAATTCCTTAATTACCCGCCTGACGTGCTATCAACATATTCACCCGACGGGCAAAGGCCGACGGATCCTTGATCTTCGAGCCCTCAGCAATAATAGCTTGATCCAGTAAAAGGCGCCCCAGCTCGACCACATCCTCCGACTTCTTATCTTGCTCATAAAGAGCCAAAATCGTTTTGACCGCAGCATTCTCGGGGTTCAACTCCAGTATCCGCGGGGTCTCGCCCATCTCATTACCAAACTGCTTCATGAGGCGTTCCATCTGCGCACTCATTTGCCCCTCATCGGCTACCAGACAAGCAGCGCTCTCACGCAAACGACTCGACAGACGCACTTCCTTGACATCCTCAATCGATTCACTCAAATGCTTCAGTAATTTCTTGAAAGCTTTCGTATGCGCCTCATCCACCTCAGCCGTATCAGCCAACGCCCCCTGATCCACGGCCTTGAAGGATTTGCCTTTATACTCACCGATAGACTCGGCAAAGAAGGGATCAACCGGTTCATCCAAAAGTAATACATCCTGTCCCTTATCCCTAAATACTTCCAGATAGGGAGATTGGCGGAGCGCACCAATACGGTCTCCACAGAGATAGTAAATTTCCTTCTGATCCTCGGGCATCTGACTTACGTAATCATCCAATGTCAGATACTTACCATCCTCTGTGCGTGTGGACTGGAACAACAGCAACGATGCTAATTTCTCCCGGTTGGCATAATCACGAGCAACCCCTTCCTTCAAGGTTCCACCAAACGCCTGAAAAAACTTCACATACTTCTCATACTCTTTGGTTTTCAGTTCTTCCAACGCGCTGAGAATCCGCTTCACCAGATTGCTCTCGATCTTGCGTACCATCGGGTTGTCCTTCAACATCTCGCGCGACACATTCAATGGCAGATCGGAACTATCCACCACGCCTTTTACAAAACGTAGATATTGCGGCAGTACATTCTCACATGCGTCCGTGATAAACACACGATTCACATATAACTGAATCCGCGGCTTTGGATCAGCAGTAAAGTAATCAAAGGGGCGCTGTGCCGGCAAAAAGAGCAGCGCTTTGAATTCCATCGCCCCTTCGGCACTGTAATGAATCGTGTGCAGCGGATCCGAAAAGTCGTGCGAAATATGCTTGTAAAAAGAGCTATACTCCTCTTCGCTAATCTCATCCTTCGAACGTAACCAAATCGCCTTTTGCGAATTGACCATTTCTTCCTTCAATTCTTTCTTGTCATCTTTTTCCTCTTCGGTCACCAGCACAATCGGGTGCGCCACAAAATCAGAAAACCGCTTCACGAGACTGCGCAACTCCCAGCCTTCCAAAAACGTTTTAGCATCCTCACGCAGGGTCAGGATAATATCAGTGCCATGCCCGTTGCGATCGGCATCCCCAACCGAAAAATCACCTTTGCCTGTTGACTCCCAGGCAACAGCTTTCGCATCTTCCCCCGCAATTTTTGTAACCACGCGAACCTTGTCTGCAACCATGAAAGCCGAGTAAAAACCTACACCGAACTGTCCAATCAGCTCAGGAGCAGAGGGATGTTTATTCTCCTTCATACGTTCCAGAAACGCTTTGGTGCCAGAGCGGGCAATCGTCCCGAGCTCACGGATGACGGTCTCCTCATCCATACCAATCCCATTGTCGGACACCGTCAACGTACCCGCCTCCTTATCAGGGATCAACTTGATCTGCCATTCCGTGTCAGCGCCCGCTAAAGCGCGATCCGTAAGAGCCTCGTAGCGCAACTTGTCAATGGCATCGCTTGCATTACTAATCAGCTCTCGCAAAAACACTTCACGATGCGAGTACAGCGAGTGAACAATAATGTCCATCAACTGACTCAACTCTGTCTTAAATTTCAGTTTCCGTGTTGACATTGTAACCTCCACTATTTTTATGCCCTGCCACCAATGACGGGCATGATTGCGAAAAAAAGGATTCGAAACCGATCCGGAACAACGTCGGTCATTCGACGCAGGGGCGCTTTATACAAAACCCGCTCCCCAAATGCAACCCCCGCTCTACGGTGCCCCCACAACCATATCCCGCCATGCTGCAGGATCCCCCGTTTTGCCCGCTTCCGCCGCCTTCGCCAAATTATACATCTCTCGTGCCGTCACGTAATGCAATTGCATACCATCCGCATGACACCAGTCCCGCAACTGCTGATAAAAACGTCGCACCTGCTCCCCAATCACCCCACCGCGGCTGACCGCATCAAGGCCATGTGTATGCAATTTGACAAATAACCAGTCGGACGCACCCGCAACCTGCACCTGCAAACGACGCCAACAGCAATAACGCTCCCAACTCGGGGGATGGACCGTCGTCATCTCGCCATTCTCCAAGCGAGGGCGCCCGCTTCCCCGTCTGCCCTTGTGTATCCCCAAGGGCCCAGGAAGCATGAGCAATCCCTCTGCCGGTGCCGTTCCTCCCACACACACAGCCGACAAGAACTGATGCCCACGCTCCCCATCAAGTGGATCGCCACCATAATACAAACGATTTACATACTGCGGCTGCGTGGGCGACGGAGCGGAAGGAAACGTGCAGTCCATATAACACCCTGTCTGACGGAGAATCGCTATTTCACACGGGACCCCGCACCAATCACCGTCTGGCCGACTATTGCAAAGAGCCCAATTCCCATGCACAAAAGCATATCCCACATCACCATTTTCATAACGCCCCAGCAAACCATGCTCGTGCGCATATGTCTCCCGGCATTGCGTCAAGCGTTCATGTAATCCATCAGCCGTGTCCGCACGATGGTGTAAGTGTACCTCGACTTCCCCGAAGCCCTGACGGCAAAACAATCCCACAGCATCCAATACTTTAGGATCATATTCATCCCATGGATAAAAAAACGTGTGCTGGGGCCTGCGTCCACTATCATCCTCAATCCCCGCAATCGTCGAACGATAATCTTTACACCAGTGCAATACACGCTGCAGGGCAGTTTCCACATCCAGACCACCACCAATGCTACCATCAGCATCAATCTGACAACAAAAGGGTTCAAAGTGATCCGCCACACAAAAAAGCAGATGCTGAGGTCTAGGTTGCCCCAGTACACGCAACCGCTGCGCAATATACCCCCAACCCCATCTTTCCAATCCTCGCAACATTCACACTCCTGAAAAGCAGAAAGGTGAAGCGTAAGAAGTAAAACGTCCCGCGTCTCACGCCTTACGTCTGTCACGTCCCACGTCAAACATCTCACGTCTCACGCTCCACGCCCCCTAGCTTCTCGTAATCTGCAATCCATCATTCGACACCGCCCAATCAACAAATCGCGACCGGGCATTGATCGGTTCTTTCTCCAAATTCGCACGAATCCATGCGGCTGCATCTGGATCCTTGGCTTGCAGTAAGAGAAAGCCGCCTCCCCCTGCCCCTGCCAGCTTGCAACCAGCCAACGCAGGGCCACAGCGCGCAATCAAAGCCGCGACCTCGGGAACATTCGTGCCCTTATCCAGCAATTGATTCAGCCGCCAACTTTCACGCAGTCCTTCGGCAAATCCATCCACATCATTTTGTAAAAGCACTTGATAAAACTGCCACGCATGTGCCCCGATCGTACGAATAACGTCCAGATGCTCCTTACGGTTCAAAAACAGTCCCCGAACAATCTCACTTAAAATATTCCGGGCAACCCGTGTAATTCCTGTATAATAGAGCATCATGCAAGACTGCATATGTGGTTGATCAAAAAAGGTTGCCGGAGCCCAACGTAAAACAGGCGATTGCTCTAGACCTCGCTCCGTCTCAATGAGTTTCACCCCGCCATACAGCCCACCAATTTGATCCTGCCATCCTCCTCCGCTTGTCAGCATTTGTTCCAACGCTAACGTGCGCCGCGAAATTTCCGGCAAATCCCAGGATAATCCTGCAAGGTCGCTCAATACGCCCAACAGCGTGGCAGCCAATATGCTGCTCGTACCCATACCCGAGCCTTTCGGAATCGCAGCCAACATGCTCAACTCGACGCCACCTCCAAAAGCCTGGAGTTGTTTTTCCAGTGAATCATAGCTTTGCCCGCAAAAATCGGGAGCAAAGCCTGCCAAGGCAAATGCAGCACGCGCTACGGCAAAACCACTACCAAGCGCCTGATACTGCAACACGTCCTCATACGTATATAATTCTTCCGAAAGGCCTAGATCGATAGAGCGAATCACCAGTTTCGGTTCCGACAACAAGCGCCCAAAAACCTGGATAGGAGGCTGACCATTCAAATGCACGGCCACATTGAGAACCGAGCCCCCGTGCTCCAGACAATACGGCGGTGTGTCTGTCCACCCCCCTGCCAAATCCAGACGCGCGGGACTTCGTCCCCAGACAATCTGGTCCTCCAGCAACTGGCACACCGGTTCCTGCTTATCACCCAATATTCTTTGCAGCACCACTTCACGCAATGTTGCAAAGGCAGATTGTTCAGCCTCTTCCGATGCGGTTTGTGCTCCATATGCAGCCGCCACCTGCGACATCAACATCTGACCATGCATGCGCTGTAAAGCCGCACCTGCTTGGTCCATATCCGGCAAATCCTCGACCGTTAACCCTGCCTCCCGCCACAAACGGCTGAAATGCATCAAATCCAATTGAAAAAACATATTCGTGGCATGTTGTTGCGCCAAGATCGGCAATATCGATTGCAGACGCCTACGCCGCTCTATCAACAACTCCGCCACATCCGTTTGCTGAAGTAAATCTGAAGCCGAAACGCGCTTCGCATGCAACCACATTTCTTTACAGTCTGCCGCCCCCTTCAACCCGAGGATCCAGCCTGTCAACGCAGCAACATCACCGCCAGCATCCACAACCGGAAATAGGGCTGCCTGCTGTATATCAGCTTGAGAATCCAAACCTGCATCCGCATACGTGATACCCCGTTCTCGCAACCACACGGCAAACGAGACACCAAGCCACTGCGTCGCAGGATCGCCCAGAGCACCACGAAACGCATCATCCATCCCATACAAGCGCAAAACACGCCCGCCTTCTTGCAGAGGCGGCATATCCATACAAATCCCCGCGGGCAAATCCAGTGTCCAATCGTTATCCGGAATATTCGTAATCATGTGATGATCCCGAATATGCCAGGAACGGGGCACGCAAGCATTCTCCACCCATATGTAAGCCTGCTGGTCACGCCCCAAAGGATGTGAAAATAGGGCATTCTGGACAAATTGACGAGGATGTGGTGCATGTAAGCGCGCTTGAACATGCTCCGCCTGTTGCGGCGGATTCTGGAGCTCATACACGGCATCAATCACATCCGATGTCCTACCAAAGTGATAAAATCTACCATTAGGAACCGGCGCTACGGCAACCCGCAAATCTTGCACCGCGGCATTCTGGCGTACCGGATCCGATCCGAAACAAGGCCCCCACTCCGCATACAAATCAAAAGGAGAAACCGCTTGTTTATCCGCATCCCACCCACAAGCATCCAGTAAAGCACGCACAGCTCGCTCCCGTAACAACCAGACGCCACAGTCCACAAAATAGCGAAAATGTTCAGATTGCGCGCGGATTTTATCTGCTGTCGGTTTCTGCAAAAAAAATCGCAGGTGCGTAGGATCGTCCCGCTCGCAAAACAGCACCCCGAAATGGCAAGCATCCTCAGGCCGCGCATGCATGCCCACCATCACAATATCAGCATCTGGCAGATCCGGCAAAACACCTGCATCCTGCAGCAACACATCTCCACTCGCAATCACAAGCGAAATCCCCGGCGACGCCTGCGCCCGAATACGTTCTACAAAGGACCGCTGTAAATCAAAAAGCGTTTGATCCAGACATTGCCCAACCGCCCATCGAAACACAGGCACAGGCACAAATGGCTTCCCCACAGCCGCATAAGCGGGCAGACGACGACTTTGTCCCCCTCCATGCAAAACCATACTGCACGTGGTTTGCAGCCATGCATCCAAATGCATGCCTGCTTCCCGGGCAACAGATTGCAGAAGATGCACGGTACCACCCCCGGACCCTAACGGTCGTCCCGCCGGATCAGCACCGCAGGCCACACCATCAGGCAAAGCCTGTTCCCCGCGAGCGGCACTGTCACGCATACACGTTGGCAACGACACAAGCCACTTGGGTTCTCGCATGTCACTCAATCCCTGATCGCCCAAAATGCCTCCTTTTTCCATAAACTACACGTATTCGCACAAGAAAATCGATAACGAATTTGACCTCGATTGTCAGGTTCTGCATACTTCCTCCGACTATAAGATGAATCATCGTTTAGAAATAAGGAGTAAAATTATGGCATTTACACTACCCATTGGATCCACCGCACCAGACTTCTCACTTCCGGCAACCGACGGCAAAACATATTCCTTGCAAGATTTTACCGATGCCGATTTTCTTGTAATTTTCTTTACCTGTAACCATTGTCCATACGTCATCGGCTCCGATGAAGACACCCGGGCAACCGCTGAAAAGTATGCACCGAAGGGCATACAATTTGTGGGCATCAATTCCAACAGCCCGAACACCTACGCCGAAGACAGCTTCGATCATATGGTAAGCCGCATGGAACAGGAAAAATTCCCCTGGATCTACTTGCACGATGCATCACAAGATATTGCACGATCCTACGGGGCACTACGAACACCACATTTTTACGTTTTCGACAAAGAACGAAAACTCGTTTACACCGGTCGCGCAGTAGATTCACCCCGAGATGCCAGTAAGATCACCGAGCATGATCTGGAACGTGCACTCGACGAACTCCTCGCAGGACAACCTGTGAGCGTACCGGTAACAAATCCCATCGGGTGCAATGTAAAATGGGATGGCAAAGATGCACACTGGATGCCTGCCGATGCCTGCGACCTGGTTTAAAAAGGAGTTCGTTATGCACCGCAGATTCATCGTTTGCTTGGTTGGGCTTTGCTCCATCTTCATTCTCGGTTGCTCCCGAAACGGAAATAGTACAGCAAGGGCAAGGCACGAAGCATTAACGCAATTAGAACCCGATGAAATCCTTATCAGCATTGATGGAAACGCGTTGACATACGGTCAAGCCGTACAGCAAGTAAAAAACCGGCTGGGAGGTCCCCCACCGCAAGGTATGGATCCCGAACGCATTGCCAGCATTGAAAGACGCGCTTTCAATGCTGTCGTCGATGACTTTATTCGCAGAGAACTCCTACTCGCCGAAGCGCGACGGCTCGGCATAGAGCCAGAACAAGAACACATCGAACAAGCGCTCAGCGAAATCGAAAAAACAGCAACAGACGACAAAGCTCCCACCAGTTTATATTATGAGGGGCCTGATGCATTACGACGTGAGGTAACCGCCGGGCTCACAATCGAAAAATTATTGGCACAGCAGTTGCCGCCGTTCCAACATCCCAGCGACGAGGAAATCACGGCCAATCTGGAAAAACACCCCTCTTTTAGCATCATGCCCGCACGCGCAAATGTGCGTCATATTTTCCTTGCCACTCCGCCACAAACAGATGATGAGCGCATAGCACAATTACGAGCCAACCTGGAAGATGCACGAGAGCAATTGCTGAAAGGAGCCGATTTCGCGCAAACAGCAAATATCATTTCGCAGGACGCCAGTGCCAGTCGTGGTGGTCATCTGGGAATCCTTGTAAAGGGACGTGGGGACCCAAGCTTTGAAGAAGCCGTTTTTACGCAACCGATTGGAGAAATTGGACCCATCGTGCAGTCGGCAGAAGGTCTACACATCATCCAGGTGTTAGATCGCATCGAAGAGCGTCCAGCAACCCAGGAAGAAATAATTGCCCAAATGCGGCGTCAGCACCGCGCGACGGAACTGAATAACTACGTGCGGGAACTCATGCAACGCATAGAAATCCGACATTCTCCCGCCATTCAGCCCCTCCCCGCAGGACCCTAAAATAGGTTTGGAATCTTGCCATAAACAGCAAGCGTGGCGCCAATAGCCATAATGATCGCGCCCACCAACCGAACAGCAGACACATGTTGCACAGGTGTATCCATCAAGCCGAAATGCGCGATCAACAAACCCCCACATATTTGTCCCGCCAATACCACAGCCGTAAACGAGGCCGCTCCCATACGGACAATCAGTACGGCAATTACGCATAACAAAATGCCCCCCATCGCGCCACCAGCCCAATACCACAAAGGCACGGTCCGGATGCGCCCCCAAAACCCTGCCTCGTATCCGGTTGCGGCAATACACAATGCCGTAATCGCACCAATACACCAGAACAAGCCATTGGCCATCCGAAAATTTTCCGCCGTAGCTCCAGCCGCTCCATTCATCGCCAACTGGATCGCGAGAAATATCCCAATCACAAATGTAATCACATAATACGCCATCGCACTCTCCCTTTTGAACCGTACAATTTTTATATTTCCCTCAATTCCCACTTTGACTTGTAACACGAACAGAAATTAGCTCCATGTAAAAAAAACAGACTTCGCTTCTGCTGACAAGCGGCCTATAACATATTCACATTATTTATGTGACGAGTAAGGCAAGGAACCATTGATCTTCGACAAAGTCGCTCGTTTTCTTTACCAATCAAAGGTTAACAAATGACCGGATATATATTGCTGGTTATCAGCGCTGTTCTGGTAAACAACTTTGTTTTGACGCGTTTTCTGGGCATTTGCCCGTTTCTGGGCGTGTCACGCAAAATGGGCACGGCATTGGGCATGTGCGGTGCGGTGCTTTTCGTACTCACCTCGGCATCTGCCGTGACTTGGCTTGTCTATCATTTTTTCCTCCATCCCAATGGCGTAATCGGGGCTGATTTGACCTACCTCCAAACCATTGCCTTTATTCTCGTCATTGCCTCTTTTGTCCAATTGGTCGAATTGGCTCTCAAAAAAACCATGCCGCGCTTGCACGCATCACTCGGAATTTTTCTCCCGCTTATCACAACCAATTGTGCCGTGATGGGCGTTGCGGTTCTCAATGTGCAACTGGAATACTCGTTTTCCAAAGCTGTCGTTTTCGGCTTTGCCGCCGCACTTGGGTTTTCCCTTGCTCTCATTATTTTTACGGGATTACGCGAAAAAATTGATTTAGCCAATCCTCCGCGCGCATTTCAAGGGGTAGCCATTGCGTTAATTACCGCAGGTCTACTCAGCTTGGCTTTTATGGGTTTTGCAAACATGGTGAATTAACGTGGATATCAGCACAATCATAATAACAGCTGGAGTTATCGGTGGCATTGCCGCTATCTGTTCGTCGGCGCTGGCACTGGCCGCACATTGCTTTGCCGTCGAAGAAAATCCGCAAATCGGCGAGTTAGAAAAGATGTTACCCGGCATTAATTGCGGTGCGTGTGGTTATGCTGGCTGCTCGGACTATGCCAAAGCCATCGTAACCGAAAAAGAAAGCATTGATCGTTGCGCCCCCGGCGGTGGAGATGTACTAGAGGCTTTATCCGAAGCAACAGGAGCCGCAGTAGACGCTTTTGAGAAAACCGTGGCACTGGTCCATTGCGCTGGGGATGCCGATAATGCACAACACCGCCATCGGTACAATGGCATCATGGACTGCCATGCTGCACACCAGTTGGCTGGCGGGGATATGACATGCGGTTACGGATGTTTGGGGTACGGTTCTTGTGCACATGTATGTCCCGTCGATGCCATCGAAATCAAAAACAATCTCGCAATTGTACATCCAGATCTGTGTATTGGCTGCAAAGCCTGTGTTGCCAGTTGCCCACGCAGCATCATTAGTATGGTGCCGGCAGCGCAAAAGGTTCACGTCCTTTGTAGTTCCAAAGACAAAGGCCCCATCGCTAAAAAAGCCTGCAAAGTCGCCTGCATCGGTTGCCGTATATGTGTCAAATTGGATGAACAAGCATTCACGATGGATGGCTTTCTCGCCAAACGAAATTATGACAATAACATCACGAATAACGCGGTTATCGAAAAATGCCCGGGCAAATGCATTGTCGCTATTGGCGCTGCCGTTGAGAAGGGAGAACCGACATGCGCGTAACACGAGCTTTGCGAAAACTACGCGGCAGCATTCATCCCCAGTACTTCAAGGGACTTACCTCGGATTGTAGCATCGTAGAGATGCCCTTACCCGAAAAACTGTATCTTTCTATGGCACAACACCTCGGCGCACCCGCCAAACCCATTGTTGCCAAAGGAGATACCGTTACCCGGGGACAATGTATTGCGGAAGCCGCTGGGTTTATCTCCGTCCCGGTGCATGCCCCCGTCAGCGGAAAAGTTATCGATATCGATAGCGCGCCCACCCCATCGGGAACGATGGCACCACGTGTGGTTCTGGAAACCGATCCAGATAACACGGAAACCGTCACGATGCCACCCATGCCAGATTGGAGCGAACGCCCTCAGGAAGAACTTTTGAAACGGATTGCAGAAGCGGGCGTCGCAGGAATGGGCGGCGCAGGCTTTCCTACGCACGTAAAACTATCGCCTCCCTCGGATAAACCCATCGACACCATTATCATCAACGGTGCCGAATGCGAACCGTATCTCACCGCCGACCACCGCCTCATGGTCGAACAAGGCAAGGGTATCGCAGATGGCATCCGAATCATGTGCTATATTCTCGATGTGAAGACCGTGTTCGTGGCCATCGAAGACAACAAACCCGAAGCCATCAAAACCATGCAAGATGCAATCGAAGGCTTGCAAGGCATCGACGCCACCGTCTGCATTCTGCCAACCGAATACCCACAAGGAGCCGAAAAACAACAAATCTCCGTAACGACCGGAAGAGAAGTGCCATCCGGCGGGCTCCCTATGGATGTCGGGTGCGTCGTAGAAAATGTTGGCACCGTATTGGCAATTGCCAATGCCATTGAAAATGGCGTTCCACTGACACAACGTGTCACAACGGTTACCGGCCACATTGTCAAAAATCCCCAGAACGTACTGGCGCCGATCGGCACAACGTATGCCGACCTCGTATCCTTCTGCGGAGGACTCACCGCTACTGCCGCCAAAGTCATTTCGGGTGGCCCCATGATGGGTATGGCCCAACCCAGTCTCGACGTTGCGACGACCAAAACCACCTCCGGGCTGGTGATTCTGGAAGAAAGTCGCGTACACATCTATCGTGCCATGCCCTGTATCGGCTGCGGAAGATGCCTGGAGGCATGCCCGATGAACCTGATACCTGCCGCCATCAGTTACGCCGTCGAGGGGGGCGATTATGATCGTGCCGAATTCCTGAATATTCTCGATTGTATCGAGTGTGGATGCTGTGCCTTCGTTTGTCCGTCTTCACGGCCACTCGTACAGCACTTCAAACTCGCCAAACCCAAAATCATTTTGAAACGCCGTCAGGCTGCAGCCGCAAAAGGAGCCAAATGACAGACGATGCTGCGCCCATCTATACCGTAAGCAGTGCACCACATGCCCATTCTGGCGATACCGTGCGCCGTATCATGCTTGATGTAATCATCGCACTCACCCCCGCCATGCTTGCCGCTACCTACTTTTTTGGCTGGCACGCCATTCGGTTGCTCGTAGTGTGTGTGATCGGTTGCGTGGTCACCGAAGCCACATGCCGAAAAATGATGGGACGGAACCTCGCCATTGATGATCTCAGCGCCGTCGTCACCGGCATCTTGCTGGCCTTTAACCTGCCACCCTCGCTCTCCACTTGGCAAGCACTCATCGGCTGTTTCGTCGCCATTGCCATTGCCAAACAAGTATTTGGCGGCATCGGCTACAACCCCTTCAACCCTGCACTCATTGCCAGAGTGGCACTGCTTGTCTCCTTCCCTGCCGCCATGACGCGCTGGCATAGTCCCTTACACGCAGCCCGCTGGACGTCTCTCGGCTGGATTGACGGTGCCACCACCGCAACACCGCTGGATTTGGCAAAAACAGCCATCACCAGTGGAGAGGCCATTCCTTTTACTTGGGATGGATCCATGGCCATGCGCTTTTTTGTCGGAAACATGGACGGATGTATCGGAGAAGTCTCCGCCCTTGCGCTCTTGCTGGGGGCCGCATATCTGCTCTGGCGGCGGTGCATTTCCTGGCATATCCCCGGAACCTACATCGCAACCGTTGCCATCTTTGCTAGCATCTTGCGCATTGCGAATCCCGAAGCCAACATGCCTCTTAGCTTTCACTTGCTGGCGGGCGGCCTCATGCTCGGAGCACTCTATATGGCAACCGATATGACCACCTCTCCGCTCTCAAAACGCGGACAAATCATCTTTGGCATCGGGTGTGGATTGTTAACCATGCTCATTCGCCGCTGGGGCGGCTATCCCGAAGGCGTAAGTTTTGCGATTCTACTAATGAACGCAGTTACGCCACTGATCAATCAGTACACACAACCAGGTATTTACGGACACAAAAAATGAAACACGCCTTGAAACTCATTGGTTCCCTGACTGCCATCTGCCTGATTTCAGGGGCACTGCTGGCATTCGTGTATGGCGCCACCGCCGAACGCATTGAGGCGGTAGCCCAAATGCGCATAGCTGCTGCCGCAGCGCAAGTCCTGCCTCCACATGACCGCATCGAGGATGAAATCGAAATACAGCATGAAAATAGCGTTTTTTTGTTCAGACCGGCATATCGCGATGACGATAGCCTCGTCGGCTATGCAATTCAGTTTGCAACCCGGGAAGGCTACGGTGGAGAAATTCGCATGATGCTCGGACTCGACACCAGCGGCATGACCACGGGCCTAGCCATTCTACCCGGTCACACCGAAACCCCCGGCCTAGGTGCCAAAATCACCGAGCCCGCATTCTTGCAATCTTTTCGCAACAAATCGCTCCATGCAACCAACTGGCGGGTCGCAAAAGATGGGGGCGAAATAGATGAAATTACAGCAGCAACGATTTCTTCGCGGGCCGTGGCCAACGCTGTAAAGCAAGTATCCACAGTATACAAAGAACATCAGGCAACGCTGCGGGGAGGGCAATAACCATGTTCTGGAAAACATTTACCAAAGGACTATGGCGCGAAAACCCGGTACTAAAATTAGTCTTGGGCATGTGCCCAACCCTGGCCGTGACCACATCCCTCGAAAATGCACTTGGCATGGGCTTGGCATCCACCTTTGTACTACTCTGCTCGAATGCAGTCATTGCCACCATTCGGAATATCATCCCCGACAAAGTACGGATTCCCTGCTTTATCGTGGTTATTGCCACATTTGTGACAATTGTCGACCTCGTCATGGCCGCCTTTGTCCCTGATCTGCATGATGCACTCGGCATTTTCATCCCCTTGATTGTGGTAAACTGCATCATTCTGGGACGCGCTGAAGCCTTTGCCTCCCGTCATCCCACCATGCTTTCCATTGTGGATGGTCTTGGTATGGGTGCCGGATTTACGTTAGCCCTCGCAGCTCTCGGTGCAAGTCGCGAAATCATTGGCAATGGTACATTGACGATCTGGACCGGCCTCCCGCGTTTGGTGATTCCAACGGAATCACCCGTAACCCTGCTGATCCTCGCACCCGGCGGATTCATTATGCTTGGCCTACTCCTTGCTGGCATGAATCACTTCTCCGCTTGGCAAGCCCGCCGCACAGGTAAAGCCATCCCTTTACCAGCCACCATGGATTGCCGCACCTGCACCCTCTGCAAATGGGGATCCTGAGGGAGACGAAAGACTACAAACCACAGATAAAACCCCGTCAATCAGGTCAATTCTGTCAATTGGGTCAACAAGCTCACCGCTATCCCCCAACGCCTCCCCCCGACACCGGCTGCGCCCGGCGAAGCGCAAAGAGCGAAGACGGGAATCCCAAAACCTGTTTACAATACGTCAAACCTCCGATAAGGTTAGAAGCTTTACACATCAGGAGATTTATATATGACTGCATCCATACCTTCCCGCCAGCGGGCCAACACCCGCAAAGTTGTCATTGTCGGTGCCGGCGATGTAGGCGCATCTTTTGCCTATGCGCTCATGCATTCCAACATCGCAAGTGAAATCGCCCTTGTCGATGCCAGACCCGGGCTTGCCGAAGGACAAGCACTGGACATGTCACATGGACTCCCTTTTGTTTCTCCCGTTTATATCCATGCAGGAACACCCGAAGACTACGCAGATGCCGACTTGATCGTTATCACAGCCGGGGCCAAGCAGAAACCAGATGAATCCCGCCTGAACTTACTAGCCCGCAACGCCGCGATCATTCGCAGCATCATGGATGACATCACCAATACCCGAAGCAATGCCATTATCGTTGTGGTAAGCAATCCTGTTGACATCCTAACCTATGTTGCCCAAGAGCACAGTGGTTTGCCCCGTACGCGTATTTTAGGATCAGGCACCGTGCTGGACAGTTCGCGGTTTCGCTACCTGCTCAGTCGGCATTGCGGGGTAGATGTGCGAAATATGCATGCTTACATTCTCGGAGAACACGGTGACAGTGAAATCGCCGCATGGTCCATGACCCACATTGCAGGTATGCCCATGGACGAGTATTGCGCCATCTGTGGCAAGGATCAAAACTGGCAGTACATTCGTGAACAGATCGTTGAACAAGTCCGCAAATCGGCCTATCACATTATCGACTATAAAGGTTCTACCTGTTACGGTATTGGACTGGCCCTCGTGCGTATTGCAGGCGCCATCTTGCGCGACGAACATAGTGTTCTGACGGTTTCCTGCCGATTGCACGGAGAATACAATATCTCGCATGTCTGCCTAAGTGTTCCCTGTATTGTCAGCCGCGAAGGCATCCAGCGAATCATCGTGGGAAATTTGCGCGAGGACGAACAACGAGGATTAGAGCATTCCGCGAGTCTGCTGAAACAAACACTGAAAGACCTCGAACAGCAATCACAAGCACAACAACAGCAGCAATAAGCGGATACAGCTCGAAAAAGGATTTTTCATGACACCCGAAGAAGTTCGTAGTGCCGCCAAGGTAAAGCTCAAAGGCATTTGCGGTGTTTACAAAGCCTGCGATGGAGATCCCTCGCGGCTCTGCCAAAACCAGATATATGGTGGCCCTATGCAAATAGGAGGGGCCGGTTCCGGGGCATCATTCGCAAACAACTATAATGATCTTGCCAAAATACGGGTGCGCATGCAGGTCATTGGCCCGAACTTTACCCCCGATACCACCACAACCCTTTTCGATACTCCCATGCAGATGCCGATTTACGGTGCCCCCGTCACAGGCGTCAACAGTTTCGGGGGCGAGAGCGTGATATCAGAAAAAGACTTCTGCGTTGCAACCGTAGAAGGATGTAGACAAGCAGGGACCATCGCATTCCGAGGCGACACCTCTACCTATAGCAATGAATACACACCAGGGATCGAAGCGATCGCCGGTGCGAATGGACACGGCATTGCTATTATAAAACCCCGTGCTCAGAAAGATATCCTGAAACGTATCGCGGCGGCTGAGCGCGCTGGCGCCATAGCGGTAGGTGTGGATGTCGATGGCTGTGGTTCATACATGATGAATGCCAACAAACAACCTGTCTTCCGTAAATCCATCGAGGAATTACGTGAACTTGCCTGCAGCACCCAACTCCCATTTATCGTCAAGGGCGTCATGTGTGTGCAAGATGCAGAAGCCGCCGTCGAAGCTGGTGCTGCTTCCATTGTCGTCTCAAATCATGGGGGGCGCGTGCTCGACTGTACACCGGGAAGTGCTGCGGTCTTGCCCGACATGGTGAAAGCTGTTGGAAAGCATTGCACGATTCTCGCAGATGGAGGCGTTCGAACAGGGACCGACGTACTCAAAATGATCGCCCTCGGGGCAGAAGGTGTGCTCATCGGTAGAGATATCATACGCGCTGCCATTGGTGGCGGTGCCGAAGGCGTTCGCATACATATGGAGCACCTTCACAAAACCCTTGCTTCCGCTATGCTTATGACCGGCTGCCCAACACTTGCCGATATCACACCAGCAATCCTCGAACGTCCTTAGTGCCCGTAAACCTGACGTCAATGCAGGCAACAAGGTCAATAGGGTCACGCCACCCCACAAAACCTAAAACGATCACCTTGCCACTTGCCTCTCGACACTGACCAATGCTATACAAGCTGCATCTTTTGCAAAAAACCGTTAAAAAATGGACGCAAAAGATTGCGCCCCTCCAAAAATGTCTGTAAGAAGCAAAATGGAGGGCGGTAATCCCTTACCGCCGCTGGCAACGAGAACAAAAACTGGTGCAAATATTCGGCAAGCAAAGGCATTTTTATGGCGGGCATTTTCAAGGCATACGACATCAGGGGTATCTACGGCGAAGATTTTACCGAAGCAATCGCACAGGACATCGGACGTGCATTTGCAGATCGGTTCCAAGTAAAAACCGTTGCAATGGGTCGCGACATGCGCCCGCATTCCCAACCGCTTTTTGAAGCTATGGCTGCAGGCTTGATGCAACAAGGCGTCACGGTATTCGACTTGGGCCTATGCTCTACCCCCATGACGTACTTTGGCACCGGTCACTTGCAGACCGATGCCGGAATCATGGTAACGGCCTCCCATAACACTGGGGAGTGGAACGGATGTAAGCTCTGTCTTCGCAATGCGGTACCCGTCAGCGGAGCCACCGGCATCAAGGACATCGAGTCGGCAGTAGAGCAGCAGAACTTCCAACCGCCCTCCGACATACCCGGAGAATTTCGGGTTTATCCCATTCAAGAGAAGTACGCCAGCCACATTCGGACGGAGGCAGACATCCAGCGTCCCGTTCGGATTGCGGGCGATATGGCGAATGGGATGGGAATTATCGAATCCATTCTCTTGCGCGATCTCATCGAGATCGATCCGCTATTTGACGAATTAGATGGATCCTTCCCCAATCATGAAGCAAACCCTCTCAAAACAGAAACATATGCAGCCCTGCAAGAGACCATGCAAGCGGGGCAATATGACTTCGGGGTCGCCTTTGATGGCGATGCCGACCGCGTAGGCTTCACCGATGAGAAAGGCAACATCATCCCCATGGATCTGATCACGGCTTTGATTGCACAGGATCTTCTCCAGCACACCAAAGGCACGGTTCTTTATGATCTACGCAGCAGCCGTGCCGTAAAAGAAGTCATCACCGAAAATGGCGGAACAGCAGTCATGTGCCGCGTCGGACATTCCTTCATAAAACAACAAATGCGAGAGACCAACGCCATCTTTGCAGGAGAACTCTCCGGGCACTACTACTTCCGCTTTGGTGATGTCTTTGCGGAAAGCTCGGCACTGGCCGTTTTGCGCATCGCCAACATCGTCAGCGCAACCGATAAACCGCTATCCGAAATCATTCGCCCCATCCAACGCTATTGCGCCAGTGGCGAAATCAACTCGGAAGTAAAAGATCCGCAAGCCATTCTCCAAAACCTCAAAGCCAAACATGCGGATGGCAAACAATTCGAACTCGATGGTCTGAGTGTAGATTATCCAGATTGGTGGTTTAACGTTCGTTGCTCAAACACGGAGCCACTCATACGTTTAAATACGGAAGCCTCTACGCGAGAGCAAATGGAAGCCCATCGCGATGCCTTACTTACCATCATCAGGGAAAGGGAATAAGGATGCACAACCAACCTATACAGAAGCTCAAAGAATACTATTGCAACGCCTTTCAGTCGGAACCTACCGTTACCGTATTTGCCCCAGGGCGTGTAGAAGTTCTGGGGAATCATACCGATTACAACGAAGGCTTCGTACTCTCCGCAGCGATTGATAGTGGCATTTATTTCGCTATCGCTCCCATCACCGGGAACACATGCCGTCTACTTGCAGCCGATTTCGATGCAGAAATATCCTTCCCTGCTGACAACCCCGAAGTCATCGCCGATGCACCTTGGGCCGCTTACAGTATGGGCGTGCATGAAGGGTTACTCGCCCACATGCCAGAACCCATTGCCTGGCAGGCCGCTTTTTGCGGCACCGTCCCACGCGGCAGTGGACTTTCCAGCTCCGCCGCAATTTCCATGGCTACGGCACGTGCGATATGTGCAATTGCCAATATCAATCCAGATCCGCTCGACATTGCGAAAATCGGCCAAATGGCTGAGCACCGCTTTGCCGGCGTACGCTGCGGGCTACTGGATCAACTATCAAGCCTGTGCGGCAAAGCAGGACACCTGCTGGAAATTGATTTCCGCACGTTCGATGTCACACCCCGACCATTAGATGCAAACACCTCTCTGCTACTTGTGAATTCCGGCACCACCCATACCCTTGGAGATGGCGTCTACAATGAACGCAGAAGCGATTGCGAAGCCGCTACGGAAGCATTTGCAACCATTCTACCGCATCCTGTCGAAGCGTTACGCGATGTGTCCATGCAAGAATGGATCGACCATCACGCACAACTGCCAGAGCGCATGGCAAAAAGAGCAGCGCATGTAATTGGAGAAAATGCGCGCGTACAAGATGCAGCCAATGCTTTACAACAAGGCGATATTCCGCATTTCGGATTTCTCATGTTCGAGTCGCACCACAGTTCCATGGTTAACTTCGAAAATTCGTGTGAAGAACTGGACCAAATCGTGCAAATTGCCCGACAAACGGAAGGTGTGCTAGGAGCTCGTTTGTCAGGAGGTGGATTCGGAGGAAGCGCAATTCTCCTCGTGCAAAACGCGCAATTAGATACCATTTGCGAGCAGCTCGACACACAGCTTAAGGATAAGCTGGGGCATATCTGCGAACTACAACCCATGCATCCAGCAGATGGCGCCCATGTTATCTAACAGCCCCAACTCCAAGAAACCACCTAATGCCGGGCAGCAACTTGGATTTATTGCAGCAGTATTCCATATGGAGTGCGGTGACGAGCGAAGCGAACTCACCGCTTTCATCCAAGAGAAGCGCGGTCCACCCAGCGCATCTCATCCATTTAACACTTTCGATAAACCAAATGCCGTCACCTCATAGCCCCCGGCACTCCGTGCCCCCCAAAGCGGTAAGTTCGCTTCGCGCGTTACCGCACTCCAAAAGCACTGACATCGTGTAAAACCAAAAGCAAAACAGCAATATCTTGTGCAAATCACAACCTCGAAAGGAAAAACATGTACCACATCTACCACAAACTACTAGAAGCGGGACGCCTGGAAAATCCCACCCTTCTAGCCGCAGCCCTTACAACCGTAACCATTCTCCTGCTGGCACTGGCTTTTCTCGGTATTGCGGTACGCTTTGTGGCACCACGCATCAACAGCTTCGCGCGTAAAACGCGCTTTAAGTGGGACGCCGACCTGCTGAACATCCCCACGCTACGAATGGCAAGCATATGGGCTTCGGGTATCATGGCCCAGACCCTCGCCCGCGTGTGGTTTCCCGAAGAGGTATCATTGTGGCAAGGCTTCATGACAACGACAACGCAGCTATGGATCATCATTGCGGGAACCGGGCTTGTCTTTACCCTGCTGGATGGATGCGAAAAAATTTATGCGCGGCTTCGCTTTGCTCGACAGATCCCCATACGAGTGTTCATACAAATCACAAAATTAATTGCCTTTCTGATAGCGCTGGTAATGGTCATTTCCGCATTGATGAATCGGTCCCCCGCCTTGCTGGTGAGTGGTCTCGGTGCCATGACAGCCGTATTAATGCTCATTTTTAAAGACCCCATCCTCGGATTTGTAGCAGGTATCCAGCTGTCCGCAAACCGGATGCTCTCCGTGGGCGATTGGCTCGAAATGCCTAAATACAATGCCGATGGAGATGTTATCGAGATCACGCTCACTACCGTCAAAGTCCGCAACTGGGATTGCACCATTACGACAGTACCCACCTATGCGCTCATTTCCGAGGCCTTCAAAAACTGGAGAGGTATGACCGATGCTGGTGGTCGCCGTATCAAACGCAGCATCTTTCTCGACATGACCAGTATCCACTTTCTCTCGCAAGAAGAAATCCAACGTTTGCGACGTCTCCAGTTAATCACAAGTTACATAGACCAAAAACAAGCAGAAATCGAAAAAGACAATCAAACCAAGGGCGTCGATCCCGCCTGCCCCGCCAATGGAAGACATTTAACCAATATTGGGGTTCTTCGTGCCTACCTCGTACACTACCTAAAGCAACACACTGGCTTGCGACAAGACATGATCATGATCGTACGCCAAATGCAACCCACACCACAAGGACTGCCATTGGAAATATATGCCTT
>PWYP01000016.1 GCA_003567805.1 PVC group bacterium | reverse complement strand
AAATGCTCTAGAAAGCGGCCCGTGGTACCATACAAAAAAGGACGCCCCGGCAATTCACTACGACCCACGATCTTTACCAATTGTACTTCCATCAATTGTTTGATGATGTGCGACACACCCACACCGCGAATCGCCTCGATCTCAGCTTTCGAAATCGGTTGCCGATATGCAATAATGGCCATGGTTTCCAATGCAGGCTGGGATAACCGTTGTGGCTTCACTTTGAGCAAGTTCTTCAACCAGCGACCACACGACACATTACTCTGTAACCGCCAACCGCCAGCAACCTCATAAACACCAAACCCCGTTTCACGCAATTGCAACTCTTCATGCAGCGCCTGAATCTCTTTCTCGATATCCTTCAGACTCGCCTCCGCAAAAACGGCCGTATCCTTGTCTGCCTCCGCCACCTCGTGTAAGCACTGCCGAAGTTCGCGAGCCGTAATCGGTCGATTCGCGCCAAAAATCAAAGCGCCAATAATCTCTCGCAAGGCAGGTAAACGCGTTGCATCATCCATGATCTACTTCCTCCTCGGATGGAGTCATATCGTCCACAAGATCGCGTTCAATTGCTTCATCCGGATTTCCGGGTTGAATTACTATATCACCGAAATGGTCATCCTGTACGGCAGATATCTGCCGTAATCGCAACAATTCCAATACTGCCAAAAATGTGCATATAATTTCATTGCGAGAAGCCATTCGACCAAACATTTGCGAAAATTGCAGGCGTCCACCTGAACGAACCGTTTTCAACAAGGCATCGATTTGATCTGCCACGGTGAAACGATCATCAGCAATTTCACCTAATTCTTCCGGTGGAGCCTTTTTCAGAACGTCCTGAAAGGCACTAATCAGGTCAAACAAACTAACATCATGCAGTGCCACCCCTGGATCCTCGACATCCTTTGCCCCTGGATGATTCCCCCCATATCCGAAAACGTGCTCCTGATAGTACTCGCGCTCCTGTAACTGGCCCGCGATGTCCTTGTATTTCTTATACTCCACCAGTTGCCGCACGAGATCCCAGCGAGGATCGTCACCTTCCTCTTCTTCCTCATCCGGATTCTGATCTTCTACCGGCAACAACATACGACTTTTGATCATCATCAACGTCGCAGCCATCACGATAAATTCACCGGCAATATTCAGATCGAGCATCTGCATAACGCTCAAATATTCCATGTATTGATTCGTTATCCGCTCGATCGGAATATCATAGATATCCACCTCATCCTTGCGAATAAGATAAAGCAATAGGTCCAATGGACCTTCAAAGACCTCGAGATCCACCTTGTAGTCATCTTGTGCCATAATCAAAAACCCTTTATAATAAGCCAGTTGCCGCACGGGCGCGATCCAAGGTCTCACGCGCTACGGCACGCGCTCTCAAACCACCATCTCGTAACACATCCTGCACATAACCCAAATCTTGCGCCAGTTCTTCCCGACGCGCGCGCGCAGGGCCAAGTTCTCGTTCCATCACCTCCAACAAAGCTTTCTTTGCATGACCATAACCAAATCCACCCGCACGATACTGCTCTGCCATCTCAGCCTGCTCCGCATCGGTCGCGAACAGCCGATACAAGGCAAACACATTACAGCCTTCGGGGTTCTTCGGGTCCTCCAACGAGGTACTATCCGTCACAATCTGCATCACACGTTTCTTCGTAGCCTTCGGACTCCCAAAAAGCTCAATGTGATTATCATACGATTTCGACATTTTCTGTCCGTCGATACCAGGCACAACAGCCACGTGATCCCGAATCGAGGGCTCCGGTATCGTAAAGATATCCCCAAAGCGCTGATTGAATTTCATCGCAATATCACGTGTTACTTCCACATGTTGCTTCTGATCACGCCCAACAGGAACAACTTCAGATTGTACCGCCAGAATATCCGCAGCCATCAGCACCGGATACGAAAAAAGCGCATGACTCGCAGGAATTCCCTTTGCCAGCTTATCCTTGTAAGAGTGACACCTTTCCAGTAAGCCCATCGGCGTAACAGTGGCCAATAACCACGTCAATTCCGTCACCTCCGGGACATCACTCTGCCGGAAAAACACCGTTTTGGTTGGGTCCAACCCACAAGCCAGAAAATCCAATGCCACATCAAGCGTCGCCGCGCGCAAGAGCTCCCCATCAGTGACCGTAGTCAACGCATGGTAGTTCGCAATAAACAGATACGCATCGCCCTCATGCTGCAGTTCCAGCGCCGGTTTCATCATCCCGAAATAATTGCCAATATGCAGTTTCCCGGATGGCTGGATACCCGATAAAATTCTCATACTTCCCTTCTCCCCTTTTCAGTTAGCCTATGGAGAATAAAGGATCAAGCCACATAGGGCAATCTTCATCGCACCCCTCTCCCATTTCAGCCCCGTCCCCTCAAATCCGACATTCAACGTTCGATCTCTCCCCCTCAACCATCCCCCTCTCCCCATTCGCAAAATTCGCGGGGAAACCACCCCTGCCCAAAAAATAAATATTTTTCAAAGATTTCTGAGTTTATGTGGTCTAAAGGGTATAAGCATGGTGCAGAGCTATATCAATATGCTAAAAATCACTGCATAATTGACGGGCACGGAGTGTGCCCGTGACCAAACGAAACCCCAGAGAAAAAAGCAAACAATCGCCAGAACGTGAACACAACTTCCCCCCAGCGGGTTAGGCACACGTTTTGTCACGAAAGAGAGGAAATACATATGAGGCCACTATTCATTATGATTTGCAAAGTCTATGGTCTCATGCAGGTCTACGCTGGATTAACGTATGTGTTTACGGTGCTACCCATTTTACGCGCATTGACCGCCCCTCCAGAGATTGACGGTACAGGTGCCACTATGGCTACAGCATTTCATGGCAACATGACTTCTCTGACGTCTATTTCTCTCGGCACGATGGTAACAATGACATTCGCAATGGCATGGCTACTCATTTTTCGTACCGAGTGGCTTGCCGACAGACTACATATCCCAACATCAGATTGCGCTCAATCCCCCTCGGTGAATACCCTTCTCGTTGCAGGGACAAAACTTATTGGACTGTATGTTATAGTCCAGGGGCTCCCACCATTTGTAGAGGTTTTATTCCAAATCCGGAATCTATTATATTCTGGGATTTTCATGTGGTCTTCTGTATTTCTAGCATTAACACGACTCATTATCGGTGGTTTTCTGGTAATGATGACTGATCCAATTGTTCGATTCATAACACGAGAAGAAAAAGACACAACAATCGCCTGAAACAGGGGGATATTGAATACAATTTCCCTCGGCGGGTCCGGCACACGGGCTTTATGAAATGAACATGAAATACGTCAGATTATTTACAGCTTGTTTTGCCCTATATATTATCATTTCAATATCAGTTTCCTGTGGCAGTCACAGCAGTAAGCAGTCTACTCGCCAACGCGCCACCCTTTCACGCATTTATACCCTACACACAGCAATCGACCTCTACAAAATGGACTGCGGTGAATTTCCGAGTCAGGAGCAGGGGCTAAACGCCCTAATCTTTTCTCTGGGGGTTACCAACTGGCATGGCCCCTATATCAGAGGGTTGCAAGATGTTCCCACGGATGCATGGGGACGGCAATTCAACTACCACCTTTCAAACGGTGTTCCCTTTGTAGTGTCCGCTGGGGCTGACGGCCAGTTTGGTACAGAAGACGACATACATCGAAACGCAAGCCCCCGTCACGAACAATTGGATGTACTCGCTTTTAATTACAAAACGCGTATTCGTAAAACCAAAGCATAGAGAAAATTAATAGCGAACGATCACCTGAAACACGAGATCATTTACCTGACTGCGGCCCCACGATTTCGGTGCCAACACCTTGATCGGTAAAGATTTCAAGCAAAAGCGAGTGCATCTGCCGCCCATCAATCAAGTGGACCTTCCGCACACCGGCTTCTAAGGCTTCAATACAGCTACTGATTTTAGGGAGCATGCCCCCGGAAATAATGCCCTCGTCGAACATCCAGGAAACTTCGTCGTGCCGCAGTGTGGAAATCAATGTGGATGGATCCTGTGGATTTCGAAGTAATCCCGGCACATCTGACAAGAAGGCGAGCTTGCGCGCGGGTAAGGCCTTTGCAATCGCTGCTGCAGCAACATCCGCATTCACGTTATGAACCTTCCCATCGGGCCCCATACCCAATGGCGTAATCACAGGGATGATCCCGCCATCCAAAAGAAATCGAATCGGCGCAGGATCCACTTCACCAGGCTCACCAACAAATCCCCAATCAATCGGATTACCAGTCTCAGGATCCTGACCGGAAACCCGATGTACATGCAATATTTGCTCACCATGTAAACTCTGCGCAACAGCCCCTTTGGCAGTCAGCATTTTCACAACACGCGGGTTGATATCGCCCTTGAGAACCCGCTCTACGACACGAATGGACTTTTCACATGTCACGCGTAATCCATTGATAAAACGAGCTTCGATTCCCTCTTCCTCCATGCCACGAGAGATTTCCTTGCCCCCACCATGAACAACGACAACTTTCATGCCGACGCACTCCATGAAGGTAATATCTTCAAGAACCCGCTCGACATGCTCGGGATCTTCCATGGCAGCCCCACCTAGTTTCACCACAACAATCGCATTGCGAAAACGTTGAATATAAGGCAAAGCTTCAATCAATACGGCGGCCTTGCGAGTTACTTCATCCATGCTATCCTTCTTTCCTTCGAATCACGTCATATATTCGGCATTGATCCGCACATAATCATAGCTGCAGTCGCAGGTATATACCGTTTCTTCTGCCGGGCCAAGATGCAAATCCACAACGATTTCAAAAGCAGGACGCGATACAATAGCCTCCAGATCCTCAAATGCCGCCACAGGCTGACCTGCACGAACAGCAGTCAGTTCATCAAAAGAGACATCAATCAAATCAGGATCCAGCTTGGCTCCAGAATAGCCAGCAGCACATACAATGCGTCCCCAATTGGGATCGCCACCGAACCAAGCCGTCTTGCAAAGAAGCGAATTGGCAATAGCGCGCGCAACTTGTAGCGCATCTGCCTGATCAACAGCCCCTCTTGCTGTCACCGTGATAAAACGAGTTGCCCCTTCCCCATCCTTCACAATCATCCGCGCAAGCTCGGATGCCACGGCTGAAACCGCCTCGATAAAATGGGGCCAAGCTTTATGCGTGGCATCCAAAGCTACACCGCTCTGTCCATTGGCTAGCAGTAGCACGGTATCGTTCGTGCTCGTATCGCCATCAATGGTAATGCGATTAAAAGATTTTTCTACAACCTGCTGCAAGCAGGTTTGCAATGCGGCGGCCGGAACCGCTGCATCTGTCGTCACAAAGGCAAGCATGGTGGCTAAATTCGGGGCAATCATACCCGCCCCCTTGGCCATGCCCCCTACCCGAATTTCTTTGCCATCTACCACAAAAGAAGCCGCCGCTTCTTTCGGTGTGGTATCCGTCGTCATGATAGCGCGTGCCGCGGCACTCCCGCCATCCGTCGATAGCATTTGCACGGCTCCCGGCAGAGCCGCCGCAATTTTATCTACCGGCAATTTTTTACCTATCGTGCCGGTTGAACAAATAGCAATTTCTTCCGCGTCAATGGAAAGAGCATGGCCAGCATCCTCTGCCACCCGAGCGTTGGCTGCCACCCCTTCGGAACCTGTACAGGCATTCGCGCAACCACTATTGACAACAACCGCGCGTGCTATGCCACGCTGCACCAATGCCTTGCACCAGCGCACGGGTGCTGCCTGCAGGGCATTCGTCGTAAAAACACCACCAACGGTTGCTGGTGTATCAGAACAAAGGATGGCCACATCCTCTGCTGAAGCCTTGATTCCCGCAAAAGCCCCTGCTGCCTTCCACCCCGAAGGATAGGTCACTCCTCCAGCCCCCGTCATAACTTCCATCTACACCCTCCCACAATACAACCCGATATCCTTTACGACTCCAAATTCGTACGATATGCAGAAATAACATTTTCAATATCTGCAATAACATCTTGTGCCAGCAAATCCTGCGCATATTGCTGCATTTCTTCAAGCGACCATTTCTGTATACACTGCTGAACCTCCGGCAAGTAGTGTGGATCAACGCTTAATTGCCGTACGCCGATACCAACAAAAAATGGCACATAGGTAACATCATGTGCCATCTCACCACAGACACAACAAGATATGCCAGCCTTGTCCGCAGCAGCGGCCAAACGTGCCAAGCCACGCAAAACGGCAGGATGATGCGGGCAATAATAATCGATGACCGATGCATTATTGCGATCAACGGCGAGCATATACTGAATAAAATCGTTGGTTCCAATGGAAAAGAAGTCCGCATCAGCAGCAAAAGCATCCGCTAGCTCAACGGTCGAAGGCAACTCTACCATCATACCCACGGGAGGAACCGTAAACTCCTGATCGTGTTCCTCTGAAAGCTCCTTGGCAATACGATCGACCGTTTGCCGCGCTTCACGAAACTCATCTACCGAACAAATCATCGGAAACATTACATGCATGCCGGGAGTATCTGCACCAGCACGCAATATCGCACGTAATTGCTCATGCAGTATGTCGCGGAATTTGAATGCCAGCCGCGTCGATCGCAATCCCAAGGCAGGATTCGGTTCAGGACTCACCTCCAGATACGGCAGCATTTTATCGCCGCCAGCATCCAAAGTACGTAAGTATGCTACGCGATGATCCAAGCGCTTCAGCAACTTCGAGTAAACTAAAAACTGTTCTTCTTCTGTTGGCAACGACGGACGCACCAAAAAAGGAAATTCTGTGCGATAAAGCCCAACACCTTCTGCTCGCAAATCCATTGCAAGATCTAGTTCCGAAAGTAAATTAATGTTGGCCAACAACGTAACACGCTCACCATCTCGCGTAAGCGTACATTCCTGCATCGAAGCATGCTCTTCTGCGGCCTTGTTTTGCAACGCCTCCCGATCGGCAAATTTAGCAAGAACATCGGGCCCCGGATTGATATAGGCATTACCCCCATCCGCATCCAGCACAACAGGAACACCTTCAGGCACCTGATCCAACACCGGACTATCCGTAACAATCATCGGAATGGCCAAAGCACGTACTACGATCGAGATATGCGATGTGAGTCCACCACCACATAAAACAATACCCGCGACGTCCTCCAACGTAATCATAAGAATATCGGAAGGCAGTAGTTCATGTGCCACGACAACAGCACCGTGCCAATCTTGACCACTATGCTCCTGTCGACCATCCAAATGCTTCAATAACCGTAATGCCAAATCAGCAATATCATGTGCCTTTTCGCGAACATAATCATGCTTACTGGCCTCAAAATGATCAATATACTTGCATGCAGCGGCAGCCACCGCTTTGGTCGCTCCATATCCGGCCTCGAGATGCTCATCAATCTGATCGGTAAAGCTCCGATCTTTCAGCATCATCATGTGTGCTTCAAAGATAAGGGCCGCAACTTCAGGCAATTTCGATTCCAGAGCCTCTTGCATCTCACGTAAATCCTGCAACGTTGCCTCCAGCGCACGTTCCACGTCCGCCTTATCTCCCGTACCGTTTGCATCTTCCAAATACTCTTT
>PWYP01000090.1 GCA_003567805.1 PVC group bacterium | reverse complement strand
GCCCTCGCCACAAGCCAACACACTTCCAATCAATCAACCCGCTCAGTGCATCTCCGCCCCCGCGCTCCGCGCAATCCCAAAGCGGCGATTTTTATCGCCGCACTCCAAAGGGGGCTAACATTGTGCAAAGTAGAATACAAAACCACAACGTCTTGTATGTAAAAATGAAGTTACAGACTAGGATTGGATGCTGCTATCAAATCTCACAATCGGAAAGGTTTCCCATTTAGTGTGATAATATGGTCGCGGCCGATTCGGTAGCGTGGAGCTACATGGATTTGCGCTTCTGTTTTTGAAGGTATCACTACGTGCAGTTCGAAGGGCTTGCATGCATCATTCAGCATGTCTACTTCAACCGGTCCATGGGGTGTAGGCACTTTGCCTTTAACATGGGTGAGCTTGCCCGGCTGCGGGGCAATCAGGATTTTACCAAAGCCAGGCGCAAGCGGACGCACACCGAGAATATATCGAGGTATGATATTGGCGGGTGCAGCACCCCAGGCGTGATTCCAATCTAAATTGTTTTTGTAGCGCAAGTCCCACGCTTCAAGTGTCATGGTGGAGCCGGTTTGGAGCATATTCCACCAGCTCCGGTCATGTTGTGCAGTCAGGAGCGAAAGCGCATAATCGGCTTCGTCGTTTGTATACAGGGCATCAAGCAAGTGTTGGGCACCATACACGCTACAGGCCATACCGCGCGATTTGATGAACGCGAGAATGGACGGTTTGCGTTCTTGCGGGACGAGATCAAATGCGAGCATGAACATATTGCTATGTAGCGAGGCATGAGTAGATCCTTCGCCATCAACATAAACACCCTGTTGCGTGTCAAAAAGTATCTCATTGATGCGGGCGGCTACTCGTATTGCCTGTTTCGCAAACCAATCAGAATCATGCTCCTTGCCAACTACTTTGGCGATGGTGGCCATCAAATGTAGTGCGTGGGCATGAAACGCATTCACCACCGTGTTCACCGGAAGCATTTCATGGCTGTCGCGTTCTCCCGTTCCGCCATCAGTAAAGGATCCCGGTGGCCAATCGACAAGATCGCGAATTTTCGCGTGAATGATACCACTTGCAAAATGTGACTCCAGTCGCGCTTGCATTTCCGCTGTGCGAAACGCTTCCGCTGTGGTGATCAGACCATCTGCCCGCGCGAAGTCTAGTAGCGTTTTCGCCCGCAATGTATCGTAAAACATTTGCAAGGATGTGGTGACGCCCGAATAGAGATAGTCGGCCCAAGCCATTATAACGGAATGCAGATGCCATTCGGTGGGCCAAGTCGGACTCTGTAGCATGTATTCATGGGAGTAGCGGGCAAAGTCATACTCGTGATCGACACAATAGTGTCCGAGTTGATTGATATAGGCGTCTCCCTCATAGGGTATGCGTTCGCGATCGCCATCAATATACACCCCGCAAAAGGTCGTGGCTTTGATGGTGTACTTGCAGATATCCCATACTGCATTCAGCGTATCGGATGATGAGGCAAAAGTTGAAGCGTTGTCATCAAATGGGTACCAGACGGCAATTTGACAACCAGATACAATTCCAAGGTTATCGGCACCTTCAATTTCGACATAGCGGAAAGGAAAGACCTCTCCGATATCGGGTGGCATTTTGATGGCAGCTGGGCCGGTATTACGTTTGTCGGGGGGGATGCGCAGCCGGCATTGCGTTTGGCCTGGTTCCACGGTTTGCTCAATGCGACGGTAGCGGATGGTGCCCGGCGGATTGCGGTCTATACGGCCGTTTTGATCGAGTTTCTCGCCGAGGTGAATCACCAACGTGCGAAGCTTCTCCGCTGGTTTTATATCCAGCATCAAAGTTCCGAACGCGGCACGCGGAAAAGACAGCAAGCGCGTTCAGTCGCTGCGTGAGGCCTCGTGCGCGGGCAATATTATGTTTTCTGTCAGTGCCTGTAATTGTGTGGTCGTTCGCATATATTAGCGCTCCTTTCGCATAATTGGGGCCGACATGATGCCAAGCGGGTGCAGCTTGTATTCGGGACTGAAAAGATGTCCTGTTGTGCGGTAGGCCCCTGGCCCAAGCCATTTCATGCCTGGTTCCGCCAGGTGCACGGGGCCAAAAGCGTTGGCGCGGTGACCGAGCAAGGTCATATCGATTGGTGTTCCTGCTTTCACCTGAATGTCAGCCGTATAAGGTGGACGGTATATCATTGCCGTTTGACCCCCACTTGTAATCTTGATTGCTGTTCCCGTGAACTGCGGAGTTTGGAGGGACATGGCATCGGCGGGTGCCGTGCAATGGTACGTGACATTGCCACCATAGAAGGGTAACCCCTGATGGGTCCAATCTCCGAATGACAATTGGCGAACGGGGTTTGTCATGATCCCGGATGTGCCTTCTATTCTAACGCCGAAATCGCCCAGCAAGTAAAACCACTCGATCGATGTTTCCTTTGTGAAAGACAGCGTGATTTCAAGCGTATGCGTTCCAGCATCAAATGCGGGGAGTGCAATCGTGCTGATTGCTTTGTCAACATAATGCCCCGTGGCATGCATGGGTACGGACGTACCATCGAATATAACCGTGCTTTCATCAATATTCTCCATTGCAAAGCTGGCACCCTTGACTGCAACTTCGGACGTGAAGGTCAGGCGCAGCGCAATACGCGCAAGTTCGACAGGAGCGGTCGTGTCGACCCAAGGCTGGGCGATCTGTCCACTCTTTTTCGGCAAGCCAATTTCTTTACGGAGTACATTTTCGATGTCCAATAATTGGGCTTCGGGCATCCAGTCGCCGCAGTTAATCGCATATTCTGCCTTGTCGAAAAGTAAAACATTCGGTTCATCCAACGAACCCCGAACAGGACTTGCGATGCGGCCTGATTCCATAAAGGATTTCGGCAGCAGGGACGTTCCGGCCGTCCTGCAACCGGGCTCGAGTGTAAGAAGCACATGACCGGAGGCCGGTATCTCGAGCTGCAGCTGAGTCCAGCCATTCTCGTATGTTGCAGCAATCGGTAAACGATCGCCCGTACGAGTTTCCAGATGTGAAACCTGATGCTCGCCACGGAACGATAAGGTTCCCGTGGCCGATCCCATAAAAAGTTGGTCATTCGTGTTACAAATAAAGAGGTAACGATTCGCACCTTCCTCGCGCATCTGGTATAATAGGCAACCTACGCTATTTCCCTGCAAGGTACGGAAGCGTATGTCGCGATGTTGCTCTAGTGCCTGGGTGATGGGTTCCCGTTCGAATGGAACATGATGGCATTGCCGTGCCAATCTTTGGGCACGATCCGATGGCTGGGCATCCACGAGCGAAGGGATTTGCCCAACGAAAATCACGTGGCCACCTGCGTTTGCAAATGCCTCCAATTGATCTAGTGTGCTGCTGCGGATCGTTCGCATACCAGGAATCAGGACGGCTTCGTATGCCATCTTACCCACAGGTAGTTTGTTGTCTGTGATTGCCCCGGCCTGTTGCGGCAGGAGCGATTCAGCAATAAAGTCGAAGTCGATCAAACCGCGTAATAGCCAGTTTGTCAGGTTTTTAAATTGTTCCTCGTAACGAGCCTTTTGCGATGCGCTTGTTTCATTGGGGCCGAAGGCCAGCCAGAATGACTCGATGGGGAGGATCACGCCGACGCGGCAAACTGCCTGACCGCGAGAAAGGGCAGTGCCCACGCGAGCGAAATGATCCTCGATCGTGGCATATTCTTTGTGCCATGGGCTTTGATAGCTGATGGATGCCGGGTAATCGCGTTTGGCTTCGCCGCGCATACAATACCAGCTTAGATGGTGTACGCGGAACAGTACACCAAGCGCAGCTTGCCAGTCGCCTTGGCGTTTGTGCCCCTGGAAATCAAAATGCCATCCGGTAACTCCATATAATTCACTGAGCACGCCTGGACACCCAAACTGCCGCGCCGCACTTTGCGCTTGCTTTGCGGTTGTAAACTCCATCCGGTCGCATAGCATATCGATGCCGGGGATTTGCATCGCGCGGTAGCTCCGCATGGCCTCGCCAAGTGCCGCGCATTGGCTTGCGAGGGTGGGTTCTTCCATCATATGTCCCGTGAGGGCAATATGGTTGGCCTTGCACCAGTTCCCGATCTGGTCGGCAAAGCTGGATGCGAAGCGCTCTGCTATCCATTCGTGGTAGCGATAGCGCCAGATCGAAGCTTCTGCATCAGGCAAATCCCAGACGACTTCCGGCAAGCGTGCAAGCAAGCTAGCACCGAATTGCTTGGAGAAAGCATCATCGAGATCATCTGTCCACGGCAGAATGATATCTCTTTGTTGGGCTGCGAATGGAAGGGTATGTTTGTGCGTGAATTGCGGTTCATCGGTAAAAATTGCCGGAACATCATGTCCAAATGCATCTCCCAGTATTGCCTTGTAGCGCTCGTGTGTAACTTCGATGAATTTTCGCATGGCAGCAGGGTTTAGCGTATCGACATAGGCTTGATTATTGAACCAGGTACTTTCGGTATCTACTTCTAGATAGGCGAACCATTCGGTTTCCCCGGTCCTCACCTCGTCATGCTCGGCAAGCAGCCGGTACTGCGCAAGATGGTTGTTTTCAATTGTGATGGCATATCGTGTCAGCAGGGTCCCGTTTTCCAATCGCGTGCCTGCTGCAGTAGAACCGTTGTGGCTTGTACCTGCCTTTCCCTGATAGGGGGTTGCCGTGAAAAGCAGGTGGCGCTGACGGAAGGCCGGATCTTTGGTGACCAGTCCTCCGGCGAATCCAGATGGCCAGCGGTCTTCATCATAGAGCCATGTCAGCATGCCCTTACTGTGGGCGTAATCGCGGCAGGTTTTTACCAGCGCCATGAACTCTTGGCCGAGATATTCGGTGGTGAGTCCCGTACGGGGGTGAATCATGGCTCCGCCAATTCCCATCTCTTGAAACACATCTAACTGACGCAGTAGTTCGTCTTTGTCGAGTTTCCCGTTCCACGACCAGAATGGCGCCCCACGATAAAGGTTGGAGGGTGTTTTGAAGGATTCGCCGAAAGATCGTTCCTTATTATCGAGATGCAAGCTATTCATGTGCGGTCCTTTCCGTAGCCATGCATGAATGTGGAGAACGTTGATGGGGATTGTCAATTCGCATATGGTATTTATTATGTTTGCTCTTTCTTTTCGGACACCATGCGATACATTTATGCAATTATCGTTTCATATCAGTTTGACATCTAGAGGAGAGCATCATGAAGCCGCGCTATACGCCGATCAACCCTGTCTGTAAGAACATGTTACATGGTGGGGACTACAACCCAGACCAATGGATCAATACCCCCGAAATCTGGGATGAGGATATGCGACTGATGAAGTTGGCCGGATGCAATGCCGCGTCAACGGGTATTTTTGCCTGGGCTGCCTTGGAACCGGAGGAGGGCAAATTTACGTTTGATTGGTTAGATACGATCATGAATAAGCTGGCGGCCAACAAGGGATATGCCGTACTAGCCACACCGAGTGGTTCCAAGCCAGCATGGATGAGCCGGGCTTATCCGGAAGTATGTCGTGTGAATGCGGATGGATCACGACAGCTTCATGGAAATCGTCACAACCATTGCCGCACCTCTCCGGTGTACCGCGAAAAATGCCAGACCATCAATGCGAGACTGGCCGAGCGTTACAAAGGACATCCGGCCTTGTTGTTGTGGCATGTCTCGAATGAATATAATGGTGGCGATTGCCATTGCGATCTATGTATCGAGGCCTTTCGTCAATGGTTGCGGAAGCGCTATAACAATGACATCGAAGCATTGAACCATGCCTACTGGGCCAGCTTCTGGTCGCACACATACCCGGATTTCGATTATGTACTGCCGACAGATAGGGGCATTCATGGTTTAATGCTCGATTGGGAGCGGTTCAAAACATACCAGACGATCGACTTTTACAAGGATGAGATCAAGCCCTTGCGGCAGTATACTCCGGATGTACCCATTACGACGAATTTCATGAATGGGCATGATACGTTGGACTATTGGGCTTTTGCCAGGGAGGTTGACGTTATTTCATGGGATTCCTATCCCAATTGGCATGAGGGAAATGAAGTGGATGAAGCCGTGAAGACGGCCCTGCTGCATGATCAATGCCGGACCATGAAAAGTGGCAAGCCCTTTTTGCTGATGGAAAGTGTACCCAGTATCCCGACTCGTGGACGGGTCAAGAAGCGCAAGGAACCAGGAATGCATATGTTATCCAGTATGCAGGCGGTTGCGCATGGCGGTGACGGGGTTCTGTATTTTCAGTGGCGCAAAAGCCGCGGTAGTAAGGAGAAATTTCATGGTGCTGTGGTGGATCATGAAGGCAGCGAGAAAACGCGCGAGTTCAAGGAAGTGGCAGAATTTGGTGCAGTGCTCTCGCGACAGGATGATGTGGTTGGAACATCTGTGAACCCTGAAGTTGCTGTCATCCTGGACTGGGAAAATGGATGGGCTATTCGTGAGGGAGCCAAGGTATTTCTTGGTGATAATTGCAAATACCGTGAAGAATGTGCAGCCCACTATACTCCATTCTGGCAGATGGGCATTCCCGTTGATGTGATCGATCAGACGGGTTCTTTGGATGGCTATAAATTGGTGGTTCTCCCCATGGGCTACATGCTGCGGCCTGGGTTTGCCGAGAAGCTGAAGCAATATGTGGCCGATGGGGGAACGGCTGTCATGACATACTGGAGCGCGGTCGTCGATGAATCGGATCTTTGCTATCTTGGTGGCGTTCCTGGTGACGGTCTGCGGGAAGTATTCGGTGTATGGGAAGAGGAAACGCAGAGTTATTATTCGCACGAATCCGTCCTGATTGAAGCGGTGAATGGCAATGGAGCGGGTATTACGGGCGATTATAAAGCGGTTGATATCTGTTCCGTTATTCATGCTGAGGGTGCCAGCGTGTTGGCTTCGTATGGGGATCAGTATTTTGCTGGATCACCTGCGGTCACGGTTAACACATATGGCAAGGGGAAAGCCTATTATCTGGCAGCCCGTACCCGCGATAGTTTGCTGACGGATCTTTACAGCTCGATTGTCAAAGATCTTGGTATTACACGGGTGCTGGACACCGACCTTCCGCATGGCGTGACGGCCCAGTTACGGGAAGATGAAAAATCGAAATATGTTTTCCTGATGAATTTCAATGCGCATACCGAGCAAATTGCGATCGGGGAGGGGTATACGGATATGCTAACGGGAGAAGCTGTCGCTTCAAACCTTGAACTGCAAAAATATGATGTTCGTGTTTTGCGCTGTGGACAGTGAGCTACAGCTTAGCCAGGGCCTCGGGGTGCCCAGCTGATGCGGAGATGTAACTTGTAAATTGGTGAGGGAAAAGTGTAGTCCCCTGGAGCCTGTCCTCCATAGCTTTAGCGAAAGAGGGCCGAAAGCGCGGCTGGGCTTATATGATGCATGTGGTGTCCTTGGAGTGTCCTTCGGGCTTTTAGGGGCTTTCTATGCGCGATCCACGCGCGAGGCTGCTTTCAGCGAAAACAGCCTACAGGTTATGAAGTTACTGGGTAGCATGATGTTTGTATTTGCTTAATGTATTTGCATTTTCATTTCGCCCTGATTTAATACAGTTCAATTGCCATTTACTGCACAAAAAGAATAACAAAGGAAATGATATGTC
>PWYP01000079.1 GCA_003567805.1 PVC group bacterium | reverse complement strand
GCCACAAGAAGAAAGAAGAGCTTCTGAATATCTGCCGGCAACTTTCGCAGACCACGCTCGATTTTCTTTTTGATCCTGACCTCATATTTCATGATGGTTATAATATAACCAGAACAGATGTGGTTTGCAAGTTATGTTTGTGACGGCTATGATGCGTTTTTTGGATTTTATGCTTCATAGCAGATGCCGCATCGCATAAGGTGAAAATCTATTTCGATTACAAGATTACGGGATTTGCAGAAGGTATGGTGATTTATGAAGAAGCCGAATATTATGATGATTTTGATGGACGATATGGGATTCTCCGATCCGAGGTGCTATGGCGGGGATATCGATACGCCGAATATTGATCGTCTGGCAAATAATGGCCTGCGTTACACGCAATTCTATAGTACGCCGCGCTGCTGGCCCACGCGTTCCTCTGTGCTGACGGGATACTATGCCCCGCAGGTGTGCATGGATCCGCCGGTGCGAAGTTACCGTGCCTCGTGGCAACGAACGATTCCACATCATCTGGCACCCTTGGGGTATCGCAATTACCACTCGGGCAAGTGGCATGTATTCAACCTGCAGGATCCCGCCGCAGAGGGTGGCTTTGATATCAGTTGGGGCTACGAGATTGAGCAGTTCAATCATTATTTCCCGACCAAGGATGGGACAAAATATTCAGCCGAGGCCATTACAGATCACGCTTTGATGTGCCTGCAGGAGCATGAAAAGAATAGCAAGGAGAACCCCTTCTTCCACTATGTCTGCTATACTACGCCGCATTTCCCGATCCAGGCGGAACAAGCCGACATCGACAAATACCGGGATAAGTATCTCGATGGTTGGGATACCATGCGGCAGCAGCGTTATGAGCGCATGAAAGAAATGGGCCTGGTGAATTGCCCGCTATCGGATCGCGAGCCCAAGGTGCCTGCGCCGCACTTTATGGAAAATACCGATAACTGGGGCGAGCAACTGGGCCCAGGCGAAGTGGAGTACGCCAAAGCATGGGACGATTTGACGGATGAACAGAAGCGCTTTCAAGCTACCAAAATGGCGATTCATGCAGCAATGGTCGACCGGACAGATCGCGAGATAGGTCGGATTTTGGACCAATTAGAATCCATGGATGTTTTGGATGATACACTCATTCTGTTCTTCTCGGATAACGGTTGTAGCGCCGAAATCATGATTCGCGGGAAGGGGCATGATCCCGATGCTTTGCCAGGATCCGAATACACGCATTTGTGTCTGGGTCCCGGTTGGTCCACGTGTTCCAATACGCCGTTTCGCCGTCACAAAATCTGGGCGCATGAAGGTGGTATTTCCACTCCTTTGATAGCACATTGGCCCAAGGGCATCCAAGCGCGTGGTGAGCTGCGGCATGATCCGGGGCATGTCATCGATTTCATGCCGACGTTTATCGAATTGGCTGGAGGTGACCCCGAAAACCTGGAATTACCGGATGGCGCACCGCCATTGCCAGGAAAGAGCTTGGTGCCAAGTTTTGAAAAAGATGGCGTTGTAGAGCGCGATCATATTTATATTCATCATCAAGGCAATCGCGCCTTGCGGGTAGGGGACTGGAAAATTGTGAACGAAGCCTTGACCGATTGGGGTAAACCCGAAGATCGTTGGGCGTTGTATGATTTGTCAAAAGATCGCTGCGAGATGCATGACTTGGCAGAAGAGATGCCAGATAAGCTGCAAGCGCTCATTGAAAAATGGGAATCTTGCGAAGAGCGCTATCGCAACAAGGGTGATGCATATAATGCTCTTGAGGGGAGATCATGAGTGTTTGCGACAACGGCGTTACCATACTCATGCGGCATGGGTACACAGACTACAAGCAGGGTAATGTGCCCGTTTCGATCGAGGACGCCAATGATCTGAATGCCGAGGGCATTGAAGCTGTGTCTGCCTCTGCACGTGAAATTGCTGCTATCCTGCAAAATTCCGAGCAGATTACGATCTACACATCTCCTATGGGGCGGGCCATTCATACTGCTATCATTGTCAAGGTGCATCTGGAAGTGTTGGGTCGTACGGTAGATGTTGTCCCGGCAATGGAATTGCAGGAAGTACACCATTTCCAATGGTCGCTTTTTCATGAGGCGGTGCTTGCATCTGGACTGGAGGTGGCCAAGGAGCACACGGACAAATGGTTTGCCCTGAATCCGTTCCGTGAGAAAACACCAGCGCTTTTGGAACGTCTGCCCGAGCATCTCCGTGATTTTGTCCAGAAAGTCGAGAATGTTGATGAGGCCAGAAAGCGTCTGCTTGATTTTGTGGGATCGAAAGCCGACGAGCCGGGCGACAAGATATACGTCAGCCATGACGGGCTGCTCTGCGGGCTGTTGAAAGAGTTAAGTAGTGACCAGCTGTTTACGTGTACACGATCACATTATTTTGAGATTATTCCCGCTGGAAATGCGGCAGGGATGCAAATTGGTCATAACAATCTCGGGTATATTCCGCGTGATCCTGAAACATTGCGCCAAGGGTTACCACTCAAGCAGCAGAGGTAATCGTATTTTTCGTTTATTTCTGGCAAAAGTCGTTATTCCGAAATGGTGATTTCGATGATATGTTCCATTCCGGATAGTGCTTCAAGAACTTCGGGGGAAGGCGTTTTGTCGATAGCGAGTGAGCAAGATGCCGTTTCTCCACCAGCAAAGACCAGATTCTGCATATCCTCGATATTGATGTCTTCCTGACGTAATTTGTCGAAAACACCAGCCAGGACACCAACGCGATTGTAGTGCCGTACAACTAGGGTGGGACCATCACCGCGTCCTGTTCGCAGGTTGACGACATTCGGGGGCGTGCTGCCGCTCATGAATACACTCACAACACGTACGGCTTCTTGCGCGATGGCGGTTTCGGCTTGTTCCGTTGATGCGCCAATATGCGGGGTACAGACAACTTTGTTGGCCAAATCTATTTGTTCGAATACTGCCTTTCCGCCGGATGGCTCGTTTGCAAATACATCCAGACCAACTTTAATTCCCTTGCTCTCAATCGCTGCTTCAAGGGCGTCTTGGTCTAATACATCTCCGCGCGCTGTATTGACGAAGATGGCACAATCTTTTATAGCCGCAAAGAAAGCTGCATCAAGTATGCCTTTCGTTTCCTTTGCAGCGGCGAGATGGACACTGACGGCATCCGACCTTTGCGCTACATCAAGGATACTCTCGCAATACCCAATGCCGAGCATTTCGGCTTTTTCTGGTGTTAAGCTACGTGAATAGGCAATGACTGTCATATCCATGGCTTGTGCACGTCGCGCTACGGCCATACCAATGGATCCAGTTCCAATAATGCCCAGTGTCCGTCCCTTGAGACCGGCTCCCTTGCCGTATTTCCCTTTTTCCCATCGTCCGCTACGTAGTGACTGCGTGGCATCCGAGATGCTGCGATCGCATGCAATGAGTAGACCTATGGCAAGTTCAGCAACAGCGTCGGTATTTTTTCCGGGGCAATTGGCAACATACACACCCAATTTGGACGCTGTTTCCAGATCGATCGTGTTGACACCAGCACCAGCCCTAACAATAAGACTGAGAGATTTCGCAGCTTTGATGGTATCTCCCGTGACTTTTTTAGATCGCACAACCAATACTTTTGCTTCGCCGATAATCGAGGGTAAATCTTCGGCGGTTACGTTGGGTTCATAGCTTACTGCTGCACCTAATGCCTCAAAATCCTTGATCATGTTAGGGGATACTTTGTCGGCGATCAGAACTTTCATTGATGCTCCTTTGTGGACGTTGTTATGTTGTAGTCATATCATGGGGGGGAGGCGGATTCAAATGAGAATTTGGGCGAGCAAGATGATGCGGGGGAGAAACGACTTACACTTAATCGGACACACTTACTCGTTTACACTTACTCCAAAGTCAGTGCGCATAATATCGAGTAAGTGTAGGCGAGTAAGTGTGCAAACATAGACGTTACTGGTTAGCCGCGGCCCCGAGCGTGCTCGGATAATGCAGGAGTGAAACTTGGGTTTGTTGGTGGGCATACCATTTTGGAGTGCGGTAACGAGCGAAGCGAACTTACCGCTTTGGGCGGAGCGGAGCGACGGGGCCGGCGCACTACCCAGTGCCCTCGCCACAACCCAACACACTTCCAATCAACCAACCCGCTCAGTGCATCTCCGACCCCGGCACTCCGTGCCAACCCAAAGCGGCGATTCAAATTACCGCACTCCATAAGGTTTTTATAGGCTAGCGGCCCTTACAGGGTGGCGATGACTTCTTGGCTGTTGTGTTGGGGAATATCGCCGATTTCGGCTTGTTTCTGGTCGAGCATTTGCAACATGCGGATGACGATATCCTTTTTATCGGGATCGTAGAAGCCATTGCGCAGTTCCAAGGGGTCGGCCTCAAGGTCAAACAGCTCCCAGTCCTTGTCGGGGTGGGTTGCGGGATTCGAGCCGGTGACATCAAGCTGCTCGTTATACCAGTAGATGAGCTTATAGCGATGATCGCGTATACCGTAATGCGCATAGGCATTATGGTCTTCGTCCTGATTCATCCAGTAGCGATGATAGGCGGTCTTCTGCCAATTTTCGGGTTCTTTGCCCTCCAGAATTGAACGCATACTGAAGCCTTGCAGGAAATCGGGGATCTGGAGGCCAGCGTAATCCAGCCACGTGGGAGCAAAGTCCACATTGCTGGCCATGGCATCGATTGTCTTACCGGCTTGTATCGCGCGTGGATACTGCACAAGGAAGGGCATACGGAAGGATTCCTCGTAGATAAAACGTTTGTCGTACCAACCGTGCTCACCCAGGAAAAAGCCTTGGTCCGATGTGTAGATAACCATGGTATCTTCTGCAATCCCTTCGGATTCGAGTACATCGAGAAGTTCTCCGACACTTTCGTCAATCGATGCTACTGTTCTAAGATATTTTTGCATGTAGCGCTGGTATTTAAAGCGTTTGAGCTGGTCGCGCGACTCGAAGGTAAAGACTTCCCCAGTACGACTGCAAATCAGTTTGAGCTGTTTGCAGGCTTCGTCGGTCTCAGGAAATGGTACCATCATCTGGGCGGTTTTTTTGCCCATTTCCGAGTATTCCTGATCGGGGGCAGGTATATAGGGTTGCACGAGATCCAGATCCAGATATGTCATGTGGGATTCTACGCGCATGCGTGCTTCATCTGCCGCCTTGGCGCGGTTTTCGTATTTGTCGTCGAAGCTTGCAGGGTAGGGGATCTCTTCCTGAAAGAGATCTTCATATTTCGGGTGATACTGCCACGGACGGTGTGGTGCCTTGTGATGACACATCATGAAAAAGGGTTTGTCAGGATCGCGTTGTTTAATCCAATCGGAGCATTTCCGGGTGATGATCTCGGTGGTGTAGCCCTTGGGATTGATCTTTTTACCGTTTTCGGTCATGGGCGGATCGAAATAATCGCCTTGGCCGGGAAGGATGGACCAGAAGTCGAAACCGGATGGCCAATGCGCGGGACCTTCGCCAAGGTGCCATTTGCCGATCATGGCGGTTTCGTAGCCGGCAGATTTTAGATATTTGGCTACGTTGGGAAGTTGGTTGTCCAAATGGGTATACAATGTGGTTACCCCATTTACGTGACTGTGGGTGCCCGTGAGGATCGCAGCGCGACTTGGGGTGCAAATGCTATTGTTGACGTAACAGTGATTAAGGATGGCTCCATTTTTGGCAAGTCGATCAATGTTGGGCGTGTGATTGAGTCCGCTGCCATAGGCCGAGATGGCCTGCGCGCCATGATCATCAGACATGATAAACAAGATATTGGGTTGTTTGTTGGGCATGTGTTGCTCCGTGGATTGTTGAAGGCTTAAACTGTTTGTGTTTTCAATCCCACCGGCTTCACGCCGGTGGTGAAGGAAGTTGGCTTGGCGTTGTTGCGATCTGTTCAACGTTTGCCTCCACCGACACAAGGTCGGCGGGCGGCTTACATGTCTTGAGTCCGGGAGAGGTGGCTGTAACCGTGATCGTGCCTGGTTTTCGTTCTGACTGAATGATGGCCAGAAGCAGTCCATTGAAAGCACGACGGTGGTTCAGCTTGTAGTTAGTGGAATCGATTGGTTCACCATTTTCCATGCCGATCAGACGTGCGGGACCTTCTACGGTAACGGTAACCTCATGGTTGGCATGCGGGACCATACGGCCTTCCGCATCGACAATCTCGATTCGGATGTGAGCTACGTCTTTGCCATCGGCAGATATCTGTGTTTCCTCGGGGATCACTTTAACGGTGGTAGGCTTTCCTGCTGTGGTTTGTTCGGTTGTGGCGACAATAGCTTCGCCCTTATAGGCAACGGCTTTGAGCGTGCCGGGCGCATAGGGGACATTCCAGCGGGCATACATGAGGGTATCATTGAGATCGCGCACACCGAGTGATACTGCATTATGAAATAGCTCCACGCGGTCACCATTGCTGTATGCGAATACCGGGATGGTTTTCCCCTCGAGTCCGGGCCAAGTCCAATGCGGCAGGATATGCACCATGGGCTTCTGCGTCCACTGGCTCTGGAAGAAATAATAGGCATCTTTCGGGTAACCGCAGAGATCGATGATGCCAAAATTCCAGCTCTTCGCTGGCCACGCGTAGCATTCGCCCAGATAGTCGAACCCTGTCCAACGGAATTCGCCGCAGAAATAGGGTAGTGTGCGGGTGCGATACCAAGAGTCAAAGATCGACATACGCACGATGGCATTGCCATAGGACGATTGGTAGTGTGCATCGATTCCCTCGAATACTTCTTCTTCAGTAAGATCTGGAATGTGCATAAGATCTAATAGCGGACGATCCTTGCGTTCATTCGAGGTTAGGTTGTGCGAAGGGGTCTCGCCGCGCGGGGACTGATACCAGCAGATATTGTCCTTGTTGCGGGCGGCATCGCGGTACCAGGTTTTGGTGCGGTAGATGCCACGGGTTTGCAGGGTGTGCGGGTGCTCCGTGGCAAACATGGGGAGATCGGGGAATGTGCTGTGATCTTTCTCGAAATCGAAACAGCCTCCGCCACCACCATTGTAGCCGAATATGTCCATATACTTGGCATAACCGGCCGCTAGGGTTTCGCGGCTATTGCAGCAACCGCAGGTCATCGGGCGTGTGGGGTCCTCGCGATGACAAACAGCTTGGAGGTCTCGCATGATCGGCAGTCCTTCGGGTTTCCCTTGGCGGACTTCGATAATCTCATTCCCGACTGACCAGATGACCACGCAGGGGTGATTACGGTCGCGGCGGATCATATCGACCAGATCACGCTCCCACCATTGATCCCAATAGAGCTGATAGCCAAATGGGGTTTTCCCTTCGCGCCATTCATCGAAGGCATCCTCCACAACCATGAATCCGTATTCATCGCAGAGATCCAGTAGGGTGGGTGACGCGGGATTATGCGCAATGCGGATGGCATTGCAGCCCATGTCTTTCAGAATGCGCAAGCGACGGTGGAGAACAGCATCGGGAATGGCTGCGCCGAGGCAGCCGGCATCGTGGTGCTCATTGACGCCCTGGAGTTTGACTGACTTGCCATTGAGGAAGAATCCATCGTTGGCATCGAACCGGATGGTGCGAATCCCGAAGCGCGTGTCATAGATGTCGATTGTTTGGCTAACCTGTTCCAGTTGCACACGCAAGGTATATAGGTTGGGGGTTTCCGGCGACCATAATTGTGG
>PWYP01000058.1 GCA_003567805.1 PVC group bacterium | reverse complement strand
ACACCAATATCCGCTAACTTTTTAGCAGGCTTCTTTTTCTTCGCTGTCATTGCGTCTCCTATGTAGTTATTGCCGGAAGCATAACGCAAGCCCCCGAAAAATATTTGCGCTTGCCCGCACTTGGCAGAAAGCCCCCATTCCGATAGGATTCTGTCAACGTGCTTCTCACGCTTTTTTTGTAGCAATTGCGGACGTAGGATATGACATCTAAACGCGTATTACAAGTTTCAGCTGTAACCCTTGGCGGGGTGCTACTGATCATCTGGTTCACTTACGGCCGCATCCTGGTGCTTCCAGAGACCATCATCGAGCCCTGGGCTTATCGTAACGCACAAGTAACCGAATGGTGCATGCATCTTTTGCGCATGCCTGTATGGGCTGATCATACCGTTCTTCGAACCGATCTGTATGCCTACGACATCCGCGTAGGCTACCATAGTGCTGGCGCGATGCTCACGGCACTTGTCCTATCGATAGCTATAGCCTGTTGGAAACGTTACCGCGGATTCGCCCTATTCTACATGATTACAGCGTCATGTACCGTCACATGGTTCACCAACATCCTACGTATCATCCTGATCATACAGTTTGGGCCCGCTCCCACAACCACCACGATGACCGACTTGCTCCGCGATACCACCGTAATGCATGCCATCCTCACCATGATCATAGTGTGGACAAATATGATGGTGATAGATTCGCACCGTCATACACAGCAGCAAAAATCCCCTCCCCTGCCAGGCGCGGAAACCGGTGCGTTCAGTGAAATCCCACCATTCTGGCACCGGGTCTTTCGGCGACACCGCCATCTCTATCTGTTCGTTCCGACCCTTTTGCTCGTCGCACTCGTAGGATATGCAGGGCGCACACAACGCCGACTCGTCCTCTGGAAACAACTCGTGCGCGACATGGCGGCACAGGGATACCACGAATATGCCCTGAATTTAGGGCATACACTCACCCCGCTGCAACAAAACGATACCGCCTGGCAGTTACAACTGTCCCGTATCATGCTTTTGGCAAATCGCCCCGAAGCGGCACAGGAAGTGCTTACAGAAATCGAAAGGCAGGCGCTGCGTGCTGGTCACGGGGCAGAACATGCCCTGCTGTACGCCTATGCCCAGATGTTGCAGCAAAACGAAAAAGAAACACATGGCGCCATACAAAAACTTCACCGGTATGCCACCCAAGATCCCATCTGGCAGATCATTTTTCTAGAGCTGGCCATGGCTTCGGGCAATCAGGACGACATCCTCGTACACGCCCCCCTTGCCGTGCAGGCCGATACAGAACGTGAGCGAATCAGGCCCGCCATCCCAGCATTACAATACAGCGGAACATGGAGAACGCTCTTAGACAGTACCCGCTGGATTACATGGGAGGCGACACCCCTCGAAACACTACGCATGCAAATCATGGCCCAATTACAACTCGGGCAAACCAGCGCTGCGGCCGAAAGAACCCAGTTTGCCCTGCAGCGCTACCCGGGAGAAATAGGCCTGATCGCACCGGTACTCGTCTTCATGCATAACACGCCGACCGAGTGGGAGCCCCGTTTTACAAGGTTAATCCAACAAGCCATCCATAACCATGCCGCACCTGCGGAACGACTGGCCATCATCCATGCCGCATTTGCCGCAAAACGTCCAGATCTCGCCTGGCAAGCATACCAGAAACTACGCAATGATGACCCCAACTGCCTATACGCGGATCTCGCCCTCATCCGCTATGCCGAAAGATGGTTTCGCTTTCGCAATCACTACCTTCGATTGCCTGCACCCGCAACGACCGCAACGACCGATGTATACCCCTACATTCTACTGGGACGACACATTCCCCTGTTTACCTCCAGCCTCCCCGCCATTCCGCACAGCGGAGAATTTGCACTCCTTCTACAGGATGAGGATTGGATGCAGAGACGAAAAGAAGGTACGCTCGCCCGCATCCAGGAAAATCCGACAGTACTGACGGAACAGCCCGTCTTGCGACTGCATTATGCAGCCCTGCTGGAAAACACCGGCAATCTCGAAAAAGCGTATCAGCAATTCAGCTTACTCGCCCAGGAGCACCCGACCTATCACGCGCTGGCACTTCACCATCGAGCGAGGTTAGCGGCACAAACCAGCACCCCCTGGCATGGCTATCAACTTCTACGCACCATCTTGACGGATGCCGCCCCACTAACACCGGAAGCACTATCGCAAGCAATCGAGAAAGCGCAACCGCAAGCCATTGCATTCAAAGATCAATCCGTGCATCAATTGCCCCTCATAACGCAGCTCATCCACCTACAGTGGGAAAGCCGCCAATACCTAGCCGCCTTGGCAACCGCACGGGAAGGTCTTCGGCGGTTTCCCGAAAGCACCACCTTGAGAACCATGACGGCAGATATGCTTTTACAAGCAAACATGCCGGATCAGGCACTAAAACTACTACAAGACACAACCTCCCGGCGCACACCCGAAACGGATGCTCTCGAAGCAGAAGCGCTTATTGCCACCCAACGTTTTTCTGCCCTGCCCACATTCAGGCGTCAACGCTTGTTACCCCCGCAAGCAACCACACCACAAAATCCGGACGAGAGACTTCCCCCGGCCGAATATGTACTGAGCCCTATACTGCCTGAACAGATATTGCTGCTGCCCCCCTCAACAAACAATCCCATTCACCACCTGTTTCAACATGTGCAGGAGCATCCGGAAAGAGATATTGATTTCGAGGCTTGGCTCCATACACCGGAAACACGACTACAGCAAGCCGAAGCTATGCATCTGTTATCCTCACTGCTTCACACCCAAAGCCGCAGCGACCTTGCCCGCCAAGCCGCGCAATTTGCCGTATTTGCCAACCCGCACGACCCGTGGCTATGGCAAAGCTACTTGCGTAGCACAACCGAACACCAACCTTGGATTTCGCTCGCGCGTACATTCTGTCCCGAAGACCCCGAACTCTGGCTAGCCGAACTCGTGTGGTACGCGCGTGATCAAAAGAACAAAGATCCATTCATGGCAATACAGCGACTCATGGATGAAGCGCTCGAATCCGAGACCTTTACGGTAGAAGCACGGGTCCGTGCCGCCGATTTCCTGTGGCGAGGCGGACAATATGACCAGGCAACGATCTTGATCGAATCTTTCTTTGGCAAAGAACGCGGCTTGCTGGCCGCCCATCTGTTGGGAATGGAAGCAGCCGAAAGGCGTGGCCGCCAAGGACGGGCACTGCATCATATTGAGGCCGCGATTGAAGCAGCCGGAGAAGCAGCACCAGAACTATATGCCCGTTTCATCAAACGTATCGTGCGGCAAGGAGACATCCCCTCCGACTCGAATATCATCCACGCCCTTCGAAACTTGCACGAGGCAGAACCCGACAACCTGTTCTGGACCGAGTTACTGGGCTATACACGCTATCAGAGGGGCGGAGCCAATGTGATCGAAGCTGGCCAGAAAATGCAGCGTGCCATCCAAGCCGGCAGCACGAACCGTGTCGTATTTCTGATTGCCGCCGAAGGCCTCCGGCGACTCAACCGCACGTCAGATGCTGCCAATATCCTGCAACAAGGTTTGGAAATCATGCCAGAAGACCCCGTTCTGCTGAATAACACCGCCTATATTCTAGCCACAAATCCAGCCACAGCAGAACAAGCGCTGGCCTATATGGACGCACTCAAACCACTCGCAGAAACCGACCCCGTCATCCGCGAAACATTGGCTTTTGTACTCTTGCGCAACGATCAACTGGATGAAGCGCGCGCCCTGCTCGCACGAAACTTGCAAGAAACGCCGCCCGACTCGCTAAGCTGGTTTCGTAGTCAGATGCATATATCCGAAATCGTCTGGCGGCAAGGACGACGCGAAATTGCCATCAGTATGCTGGAACAACTTTTACGTGGTGCACGTAACATCCCGGATGAAGACATTCTGAATGCCAATCGGTTGCTCTTGCGATTCAGCACGACGCGCTAAACGCTGGTCATACAGATACAAGCATTATGTCCGCCAAACCCAAGTGAATTGTTCAGGGTAACCGCAACAGGCATTTCACGCGCGGTATTCGGAACATAATCCAGATCACATTCCGGGTCTGGCGTAATCTGGTTAATGGTTGGCGGCACAACACCATGCTTGATTGCCATGGCACAGGCAACCGATTCGACCCCGGCCGCCGCACCCAGCAAATGCCCCGTCATCGACTTGGTAGAACTGATCGCAACCTTCTCGGCATGTGCTCCCAGTGCTCCTTTGATCGCGCGGGTTTCAATCTTATCATTCAGTGGCGTGCTTGTACCATGTGCATTAATGTAGTCTACCGAATCGCTACTACGACCACCATCGCGAAGCGCGGCAACCATCGCACGTGTAGCACCCGTACCAGCCTCCATCGGTGCCGTCATGTGGAACGCATCACAGGTCTGCCCAAAGCCTGCGATCTCACAGTACATCTGCGCACCCCGTGCCTTGGCGTGTTCGTATTCCTCCAACACCAGTACGGCAGCACCCTCACCCATCACAAAACCATCACGCTCTTTATCAAATGGACGACTTGCGGTCTGCGGATCATCATTACGCGTGCTCAAAGCCTTCATCGCAGCAAAACCACCAATACCGAGCCCTGTTATGGCCGCTTCTGCACCCCCCGCCACAATCACATCCGCCTCATCACGCTGAATAATCCGAAGACCATCACCAATCGAGTGGGCGGCCGAAGCACAGGCCGAAACCACACAGAAATTCGGGCCCTGCAAATTGTGCTCAATGGCAATCAAACCTGAAGCCATATTCACGATCATCTGTGGAATCATAAAAGGGGAGCAGCGCCCAGGCCCTTTTTGCGTCAAAGTCGTGTGCTGTGCCTCCAGTGTGGCCAACCCACCGATACCGGACCCAACAAGCGTTCCCATACGCGTAGGGTCTTCCTTGTCACGATCGAACGCAGCATCATCCATCGCCATCTTCGCGGCGGCAATGCCCAGATGACAAAAACGGTCCATCCGACGCTGCTCTTTCTTGGGAATAAAATCATCAATCGGAAAATCTAAAATTTCAGCTGCGATCTTGGCGTCAAAATCCGTTGTATCAAAGCCCTGGATGGGACCAACGCCACTCTTACCAGCCAATAAATTATGCCAAAAATCTTGCAGGTTACAGCCTATGGGCGAAACAATACCAATACCGGTAACTACGACTCTTCTCTTATCCACGGCATGCTCCCTGTTTCGTAATGGGTAACACAAACGGGAAAACCGGAGGGCGCATATGCAGCCATCCGGTTCCCGGTATGTGCTACATTAGCCTTCAATACCCTTAGACTTCATGTATTCAATCACCGAGCCAACGGTCGTCAGCTTTTCCGCATCTTCATCAGGAATGTCAGCACCGAACTCTTCTTCAAATGCCATCACCAACTCCACTGTATCCAGGGAGTCCGCGCCAAGGTCATCAATAAAAGAAGCTTCCGGCTTCACCTGATCTGCATTCACGCCAAGCTGCTCGACAATGATATCTTTTACTTTGTCTTCCAGTGCCATGATCTTTCTCCTTACCCGTTTTTTCTCTGTCTGAATCTTCTAACCGGGAAGATTCTATCCATTCTTACTTGTTGCTACATGAACATTCCGCCATTGACGGAAATCGTTTGGCCCGTGATGTAGGCCGACGCATCTGTTACCAGAAACAGAACTGCCTTTGCAATATCAGAGGGATCCCCGAACCGCGCGAGCGGAATCTGTTCCAACATCTTAGCTTTTATATCCTCCGGAAGCACCTCGGTCATTTTCGATGTAATAAACCCTGGCGCAACAGCATTCACACGAATATTGCGAGCAGCCAATTCTTTTGCTGTTGATTTGGTCAGTGCAATAACCCCTGCTTTTGATGCCGCATAGTTACATTGTCCGGCATTTCCAATCAAGCCAATAATTGAGGCAATATTGACGATCGCCCCCGTGCGCGCTTTCATCATCGGGCGGCTCGCAGCCTTGGTAAACAAAAAGGTTCCCTTGAGATTCACATCCAGCACGGCATCCCAGTCAGCCTCACTCATGCGCATCATCAAACCGTCTTTGGTAATGCCAGCATTGTTCACCAGAATATCCACCCTGCCCGTTGCCGCCATGACCGCATCCACAGTCTGCTGCACCGCCTCTGCACTGCTCACATCCACAGAAAGACAATGTGCCTTTGCTCCGAGCGCCTCAACGGCAGCAGCCGTATCCGCAAGCCAATCCGCATTCACATCACACAAGGCAATATCAGAAGCTCCTGCTTCGGCCAATTGCTCGGCAATCACGCGCCCAATACCCCGCGCAGCCCCTGTCACGATCGCTGTCTGTCCCTGTAACACACCCATATCTCGTTCTCCTCTTTTCGCTTGTCTATCCTATCATTCAGGTCGCGGTGCTTGCTAGCCTTGTAGTGCTGTAACCGTGGCGTTCAAGCTTGCCTCATCTTGCACTTGCAGCAGTGTAGCACCCCGGGCAATACGTTTGAGCAACCCGGAAAGCACCTTACCGGGGCCACACTCGACAAAAGTATCGGCGCCCGCACCCGTCATCGCGGCAACCCCTTCATACCAATGGACCGATTCCGTCACCTGCCGCAACATGGCCTCACGTATGGCATCAGGATCACCATGCAAAGCGCCCGTTACATTCGAAACCACCGGAATCGAAGGAGCCGAAATCACAACATCGGCCAATACAGCTTGCAGCTTATCAACCGCTGAACGCATCAGGGAAGAATGAAACGCGCCCGCCACATCCAGCACAATCGCACGCTTGGCTCCACGCTCTTTGGCCAGAAACTCTGCCTTTTCAATTCCTGCTTTGGGTCCGGAAAGCACCGTCTGCTCCTCAGAGTTCAAATTGGCCATTTCCACACCAGCCTCGCTACAAATCGCCTCCAGATCCGAACGTCCCAGTCCCATAACGCTGACCATGCCACCCGGCTGTTCCTCACAAGCAGCTTGCATCGCCGCACCACGCACCTGCAAAATCCGCAGCGTGTCAGCAAACGTCAAAACCCCAGCCGCATGCAAGGCGGACCACTCTCCCAAGCTCAGTCCGGCCATGGCAACCGGCGCAAGGTCTGCAACCTGCGCTTCCAACGCCCGATAACAAGCCATACTCGTCACAAAAATCGCCGGTTGACAGTGGTTCGATTTGGTCAACTCTTCCTGCGGCCCCTCGAAACAGAGTTTCGACAAAGCATAACCCAATACATCATCCGCTTCTTCAAAGAGCGAACGACAAACCGGATACGCCGCAACCAAATCCTTGCCCATCCCCACAAACTGGGCCCCCTGTCCTGCAAAAACAACTGCTGTCTTACTCATAACGTGAACCTCCTAATACTCCAAAACCATAGCGCCCCACGTGAAGCCCCCACCAAAAACCACCATCAACAACACGTCCCCACGCTGGATTCTGCCATCACGAACCGCCTCATCCAAAGCCACCGGAACCGTCGCTGCCGTTGTATTACCATAGCGATCCAAATTCACCACAATCCGGTCCATCGGAATATCCACGCGTTCAGAAATAGCCAAAATAATACGCATGTTGGCCTGATGCGGAATCACCCACTTCACGTCTGCCGCCGTTAAACCCGCCTTGCGCAAAGCATCCTGCCCCGCTTCCGTCATGCAGCGTACCGCATGCTTAAAGACATTGTT
>PWYP01000144.1 GCA_003567805.1 PVC group bacterium | reverse complement strand
TCGCAATACTGCTGGTTCGTTACCTCGTACTTGCCCATATAGAATGGCTGCGTAATCATCGCACGGAAAACGGGATACCCCAGCCGCATACCATTGTCGAGAACTTGCCCCATGTCGAATACGCCTGATGGAACAAAAATGAGTTCGGGGGCATCGAAATCATCCCCAACCACCGCATCCGCCACCATGCCGGTGCGCGTTCCGGCACAAGACAAACCAGAACAAGCCAAAACGGCAACACACAACACCTTTACGATCTGCACAATCTTACGCTTCACCACCGGACTCCTTTTGTATGTTTGCAGGCATCAACCAATGCGCACCTAACTGATAAAGAACTGGAACCAGAATCGCCCAGACCACGGCAATACCAGTAAAGCCCAACAGACCGTGATGAAGTTCCAGCACGCCCATCCGCGCAGCGGAACGGAATATCAGAAAAGCAAAAACAAAACCGATCGTAGCATTAATCAAATGCCGCCCTCGTAAGAAAAGCAGATAGGACGGGATGCGCGTGCCGAAGTTAAGCCACAAAGCCAGGATCCACAACGGACTCAGCGGCACAGGCATCACCCACCGCGATGCGGGGCTCGGCGTATAAAGCGACAGGGTAATCAATGCGCTTTCGGCCAAAAACCCCAGCAGAATGACAGCAGCAAGCAGCTTCGCTTTCGCAACCCGATTCTTGGCACTGAGCGCGAAGTCTACTCCCACGATAATGGAGACAACCAATGGACCCATCCACGGTGCCCCACCGCGCGCACCCCCGTAACAAGCCATGACTCCAACAATGAACATGACGATACCGAGCAACTGCATCAACCAAAACCTTTGTTTCATGCGTTTATCAGAATCCATAGTGCTCATGCCTTCGTGTCATCGTAAGGGGTGATATCATCAAAAGCCTGGAAGGGAGGATACACCTCACCATCGACAACGACATCGATGAGTGCCGGTTTCCCCAAGGCCAATGCCGCTCGAAACGCAGGCTCGAAATCCTCGATTTTTTCAACGCGATATCCGGCAGCACCGCAAGCTTCCGCATACTTGACATAATCTGGATTCAGAAAATGGTTGTATACTTCCGCCTCGCGTACACGCAACTGGAACATTTTAATGACATTGAATTCGCCGTTGTTAAAGATGATCCAAACAACGGGGATATTGTTCTCCACAGCCGTCACCAGCTCAAATCCTGCCATCTGGTAATCCCCATCGCCACATGCCATAATAACTTGCCGATCCGGACAAGCGCACTGCACGCCCATCGAAGCATTTACATTCGCCGCCATCGGACCGAAGCTTCCTGGGTTCTGATAGATCTGGCCGCGCTCCAGTGAAAGAAAAGCATGCAGCCAAAGCATATGTGCACCCGCATCTCCCAGAATAATGCTGCGATCCGGCGATAATCTGGATATTTCCTGCACCAGCATACCGGGGTGCACCTTGTCGCCATCGTAAGCGATGATTGCCTGCGCATGACGTTCGACATTTTCAGGCATAGTAACACAGGGAGATGGGTTTCGTTTTTCGAGCGCATCGAGCAAGGCGGCGACCGCAGGCTTCGCATCAGAGACCATCGTATAGTCAGGCTTGTACGTCTTGCCCATATCTTTTTTGTCGATATTGATCTGCATCAAGGTCTTCTTGTCGAAGAGATCCTTGCGAAACATCCACGTCGACCACTTGGCAAAAGAGTTGCCGATGGCCAGAACCGTATCCGCATCCTTCAAATACTGCTTAGCACCCGGATCACCGGAAACGCCGGTCATGCCCACGCAAAGCGGATGATTCTCCGGCAGAACGCCTTTTGCATCCATGGTGGTCATGAACGGAATCTGGTATCTCTCTAGCAAGGCAAGCAACTCCGGCTCGGCCTGGCTACGAACACATCCATACCCCAGAAGTGCCAGCATCTTTTTCCCGGCGTTCAGATCAGAAGCCAACGCATCGGCAAACTGCTCAATCGTCTTTTCCAATGCAGCAACAGGTGCGATCTCAAGCTTCAAAGGACGGTAGTTTGTCACATCTTCACGCATGATGGAATAGTCGAAATGCAAATTAACCGGACCGGGCCTGCCTTCAAACGCAAGATTGATGGCCTCTTCCATGATATCGCAAGTATCCTCCACGCGCTCCAGCACAAAGGACTTCTTGGTCGCAGCCGAAAAGATCTGCTGCCCGTTCGGCGTGCGGTGCTCGCCGGAAGTTTCCCCCAGATCCCCCTTGCCACGATACGCTTTTGGCGTATAGGCCGACATCGCCAGAACCGGCAAAGAATCTGAATACGCAACACAAAGACCCGAAAGCATATTGACCGCACCCGGACCCGCCGTTGAAAAACAAACGCCTAGCTTGTCACTCCGAAACATACCATACCCGCAAGCCATGAACGATGCCGCCTGCTCATTGCGAATAATCACCGTTTTGATCTTTTTGGATTCCTTAAGCGCAAACAAAATATCGGAGTCCGACTGACCAGATCCACCAAAGGCGGTCTCTACGCCCGCCGCTTCCAAATAATCGACGATTACCTCACCTACGTTCATCAGGAACTCCCTCTCTTTGCCGGACAATATCATCCGGTCACTCATTGTTACTGTTTATTTTGCGATTGATGCCAACAAACCTGTGGCGGACGGCGACTCACCGTACGCTTGAAACGAATATCGGGATACCCCAGAGCGATTACGGAATGCAATCGACGGTCAGCCCCAAGCCCGAGAAATGCACCTGTGATTTCCGGGCTATGTAAAGCAGCTCCAATCACGCAACTCCCCAGCCCGAGAACATGAGCATGCAACATAAGATAATCCATTGCCGTTATACAATTGTACGCACCGAAAAAATTAGCCGCATGCGAATGGGCACATATCACGCAGGGGGCATTATAAAATACGGGATGATTCCCCCGCTCATACTTATCAATAAACGCTCTTGCGGCAACAATGTCATAGGAGTCGGGATCGCTGCCGTTTTCGAGAGCATACTTTGTCCAGGCGCGAAACCCGTCGACAATGGCTGATTCGAATGTCTGGATGAAATCGCTTTCCGTCAGAACAAGGAACGCACGATCCTGTGTATTGGAATTTGTGGGTGCACTGGCAGCACTGGTAAGCAAACGCTCAACAATGTCACGAGGAACCGACTTGTTTTTGAACCGCCGCACTGACCGCTTTGCATGCAGCAGCATTTGAAACGAATCAGCATCCCAATTGTCAACGACAGGGCGAAATTCTGCCGGATCCATGTGCCTATGCGTAATTGCACGGGTTGGACAAACCGCAACACAATGACCACAATGCACACACCTGCCATCTGCAACAGGTTCAGGCCGTGTTTTGGGCATGGACTGCGAAAGATACTCGACAGGACAAATCCGCACACACAATCCGCACCCGACACAGGTGTCCGCATCAATCTCGACAACGGGCAAATCCGCCCCCTGCCGTGCAGTCCCATGCGCATCAGAACTATCAGATTGTTGCGACATCACGCTCCCGCGCCCCTTTGCTGTTGCTATTCGCGAACATATGTAAGGATTGTCTCCGCAAATGCCTGGTGACAATCGCCAGTGCGGGCGGTAATCAGGTCATCGTCAACCACCACATCCTGATCGACATACACCGCACCCATGTTCTTGGCATCGCCCAGCAAGTTGTTATGCACAACGACCTTGCGTCCGCGCACAAGTTCCGGCACCGGTGCCAGCAACCATAATCCATGACAAATAATGCCTTTGACCACATGCGGGCGTTCAAAAGCACGCTGCATGAATTCGACCGCAGGCGGAAGCTTGTGAATATCCTCAGTATAGCGCAACCGATCGGCGGCATAGCCAGCCGGCACAATGATAGCGGCAAACGAATCGAGCGTCGCATCGTCCATCCCCTCGAAACTTTCCGTACAAGTGAGCGGTTCCCTGTCCTCGTGGCCGTGAAAAACGAGCTGTTCCTGTCCCCAGAGACGCGACATGAAATGAAGGTCCATGCCTTCTGCCGGGAAAAATTCCCGGTAGAAGGCAATTTCCTTTTCATAGTAATCCGCCTCGATCAGTACACCGACTTTTGTTCTGGTCTGATTCACGCGGCATCTCCCATCATTAGGACAATTGTTCTGCCATGGTCTTGCCGAATGCGATCGACGATTCGACAGAAAGACCGGTCACAAAAGGCTTGTCCACAACCACGCAGGGTTTCTCGCGATTGGCGCCCTCGTCGGCAACGCACTGGCCGTCAGGACCAACAGCGTCTTCAACAACATCCTGCAATGGCAACAGGAATCCAGGCGTAACAACATTGGTTCCGGCATTATCAGGCGTCGTGTAAGCCAGATCATAGCTCAGCTCAAAATCGAAATCCCATGCACGAGGATGCGCGGTTACCTTTTTGCCATGAATGATGCTCTTGTAATTGTTGTCCGGATCGCGCGTGAACGCCAACGCACCCACGGCATAGCAAATGGCACCAATCCACTTGCCGGCCTTGTAGGCATCCAGCAGCAATTTATGCACCTTCGGATTGTTGTCGATGTCAAGCGGGGTTCCAGGACCACCGGTCAATACGATCGCATCGAATTCTGCCATGTTTACATCGGCAATCTTGAGCGGAGCACTCCACTCTTCGCCTTCAAACAGTTCCGTGGCGCGCGCCACAACTTCAGCCGGATTCACTTTGTAGTGCTGCAGCGGATCTTCAAAGTCCGCATCCAGACTCATCTTGATAGGCAGCGGCTTCTTACCTTGCGGTGTTGCCAGAACCACTTCGAAGCCGGCCTGTTTAAGCGCATCCCAAGGAGCCTGTAACTCCTCTGCCCACGCTGCATAATTCGTCGCCAATACCACTACTTTCTTCGCCATCGTATCCCCTCCTGTGTTGTTTGCCAGTCCCCTGACAATTATTGCTCCACTTTGCCCTTTTGTTATGAATACTGTCAATCGTTTTGCAGCATCATACACAAAATACTATGTCGCATTTGCGCGCAACCATGCAAGAGCCTGCTCCGTGCGGCACAACTGACAAAAAAATTGTTGTTCGAGATCAAGAAACGCTTCTTGCTCCGCAATCCGCGGAACAGCATGTCTGCCTCCGCCGATAATCGTAGCCAATGCATCACGAATAAAGACCATGTGACCTTTTGCCTGTTCGTCAGCAAACTCGATTGTTTCAGCATGACGAATAGCCTCGAAAATCGTGTTACCACCGGCAAAAACACCAGAATCCAAAGGTTGCGGCAAAGTATCCCCAAGTTTTAACACCTCTTGTTTTGCCTCGAACAAAAGAAAATCGCGACTGAAGACAATCCGGTCATTTTCCGAAAGGAATCCAACCTCTTTGGCTTCAAGAGCATTGCGTGTGATTCTAGCGTTGTATATAATGCTAAAAATCTCGCGTGCCCTGTTTATCTGTTCTTCAGAGGGTGCATCCGTAACTGACATCGGGATCCTGCGCCGGACAAGTTCTTTGATCCCGCCCCCGCCCGGAATTAAACCGGCCATAACTTCAAGCAAACCCACCTTGCTTTCGGAATGGGCAAGCACGCGCGATACAGCCATTGCAATCTCTGCCCCTCCGCATTCGGTCCTTCCATGTATTGCCGCAACAACAGGTCGAGAGCACCGCTTAAAACCGCTCAACACTTTCTGCCAGCGCTGCCCGGCAGATTCAATTACACCCTTTTCCGTCGATTCAATGATAAAAGAAGGAGCAACGCCCAAACAGAAATGCTCCCCTTTGGAAGCGATGACCATACCGGTGCGACTATGATCTTCACACAAAAGTTTCAAAGCGGATTCAAACACATTGATTGTTGCTTCATCAATATACATGGTCGGATTGCGAAGTTCGAGCAGTAGCACACCGTCTCCCATATCAACGAGCCCGGCACTGGCGTTGCGCATAACGTCGCGATCCGCAAACGCGTTTGATGTCCGATCCATTACTCGCGGGTCTACAGGAATTGGCAGATATACTTTTTCGCGTACATCATAATACCCGACAGGCGTACCTTCCTTGTAACGGTAAAAAGAATCATTGCCGTGAGCCAGCATCTGCTCGACCCAGTCAGGAACAGGTATGGATTCACGTTTCATCCTGTCTGTCACCCGTTGAACGCCAAGCAAATCCCATAGCGCAAAAGGTCCGACCTGATAACCAAACCCCCATTTCATAGCATTATCAAGGTTAAGCAGATTGTCCGTTATTTCGGGTATCTTCTGAGCAGAGTAGGAGAGCTGGTTACTGACAGTTGCCCATGTAAGCATGGCCTCCCGATCCTTGGGATCTGTTTCAAAAAACAGCCTGTTCAGTCTCCTGCCAATATCATGCTCTCTAATAAGCTCGTCATAGACCGGCAGGCGGGGCGGGGATGGCTTTTCATGCTGCCGGGTTTCAGTATTAAGTGTCATATACGCAATCTCGCCCTCGGCACCGGTTGTTTTACGGTAAAACCCCTGTCCCGACTTTACGCCAAACATCCCGTTTTCCAGCATAGACTGGCGAAGTCCGGTTATGCCAGGAGCGACAAGCAATTCACGCCATGGGTCGTCAGGAACAAGATCATATAGATTCTGTGTAACATAACTCACAACATCCACACCAACCCAATCCTGTAGCATAAATGTCGCGGTCTGTGAGCGACCGATAAATGTGCCGGTGAGAAGATCGGTTTCCTGAATCGTGTATCCGTTTTTGAGTGCATACTCAGCAATAAAAGCAACGGTCATTGCCGTTATCCGGTTGGCAATAAAATTAGGGGTGTCGTGACAGAACACAATCTTTTTACCGAGCTCCGTTTCGGCAAACGCGACAAACTGATCAACAACATCCTCGCTGGTCTCGGGAGTGGGAATAATCTCCAACAGGGACATATACCTAGGCGGGTTGAAGAAATGCGTACCAAGAAAAAAAGATTTGAAGCATGGGCTACGCTGCTCGACAATGGAAGCGACAGGAAGCCCGGAAGTGTTTGTAGAGATAATGCAATCATCTTTGCGGATGCTCTCGAGGCGTTCCATCAACGCAACTTTGGGCTCGGGCTTCTCAATGATAGCTTCTACGATCCAATCCGCATCTGCCAGCAGATCGAGGTGATCTTCCAGATTTCCTATGGTTACAAGTGCTTCTGCATGCTGCGTCATCAACCCTGTCTGCGGCGTTACCATACCCAACCCGCCGATCCCGTTCACCAGCAATTCAATCGGTTGATCGGGCGGGCGGATTCTATGGAACCCACTTTGCACGATGCTGTTTCGCACGTCCGGATCACTGATCTTGAGACCGGCCTCCTCCTGCTCGCGAGAAAGGGATTGCGGCACCATGTCCAACAAAACGACTGGAATTCCGGCGTTTGCCACAATTGCGGCAATGCCGGCACCCATTGCACCGGAGCCAATAACCCCAACTTTATTCATTCTGCGCTGCATCGTGTTTTTCTTCTTAACGAACCCATGGCGGGACATCGTCCCGCGCAGGACTGAATACGTCGATCGCCTCGGTTTCCCCTACCGCCACAAAGGAATGCTCGACATTCGGGGGAATAAAATAGGCGTCCCCGGCTTTGAGGCGTTTTGTTTCCCCGCCGATCACCGTGTCGAAAGCACCCCGGATAATATAGCCAAACTGAACGGCGGCATGGCTGTGTGCAGGTAACGCGGTCTTATCCACAAACACCCAGTGCATGGCATTCATCGCTTCGCCACTACCCAGATAGGTTCCCACCAAACCATCCACAATCACGCGGCTTTCCAACGTCTCGCGTTCACAAAACATGATTACCCCTCCTTGTCGTCGTTTTTATCTGCTATTCCTTCGAATCGCAATGCCAGCATCGT
>PWYP01000057.1 GCA_003567805.1 PVC group bacterium | reverse complement strand
CGCATCGACCGCGGCTCTGGGATTGCGCTGCGATACAGGTGCAGCATGCACGAGAGCAATAGCGAGAGCAAGCCGTTGGAGCACGGCATCCTCTGCATCGGTACGAGCTTCCTGAATCGCCACATATATTTCCATAGCACGGCCGTAGTTTCCATCTTGGGCGCCATCTGCAACCAGCATCTCGCGCATGAGATCCGTGTCCGCAAGCAGCTTATCAACCAATGCCTTCTGCTGCTCTCCCTGTGCAGCAAAGGCAGCCATATTCGCGGGGCCCCATTCCTCCATGACAACAAAACGAACAAGTTTCTCATCTAAAGCGTCGCTCTGCAAAACATCCATAACCGGCAAATCACGCGTAGCTTGCAATAAGTGGGCTTCCGCCTCTTGCATCCGCGTTCGCGCTGCCTCATAGGCGGCACGATACGCCGGCTCTTTTTCGCGCAAGGCATCCAGATTTGCCTGACGCTCCTCGAGAGCCTCTTCTCCGTCGCGCTTATTCTGCTCCGCGCTGGCGAGTGCAGCACGTGCCTTTTCGCGTTCTTCTTCCGAAGTGGCATTTTCGAGCTGTTCCTGGGCTTTCCGGATATTGCGCTCCGCCGTGCCAATCCAGTGGTTACGAGCATGCCCCACCAACCCCTGTGCACGATTGATCTTCCCAAGATTTTCCTGGGCAGCACCCCGCGCTGCCTGTGCTTTCGCAAAGCTAGCAAGAGCATCGTCGTAAGCCGACAAGGACTGCTCATCCAACGCCGGAAGAGTTGCGCGTATGACCTGCCGCAAGGCCGTATGCATTTCGGCATACGCTCCATGTTCGGCCGCCAATAACGAAACCGTGCTCATGGCACTTATGGCACAGATAACCGCTACGCCCCAAAAAACCTGAATTTCTCTGAATTTCATGTATACCTTTCCTGACCTGTTACTGTGGCCGGAAACAGTCCGGCAACATCCAAACGTATAAAGTGTAGCTAGCCGGCAAATAACAAACAAGGGGGGCACCCTAGATTGCTTTTTTCCTCTCCCCTTTTACCCTCTCCACGGCGATCCACTGCGTGGTCGCCGTATCCCGCATCCCGACACGCTATACCGGCAAGACAGCCTTTTGCAGCGAGCGCGGCAGCGAGGTCAAAGCCTTCGAATCGGCTCCGGGCATCACAAGCACATCATCTTCGATGCGGACACCGCCAATACCATCGAGATAGATGCCGGGTTCGATCGTCACGACCATCCCCTTGCGCAACTTGGCGTTTCCGGATGAAGTCTGGCTACCACCTGCCCCCAGACCTGGCTCCTCATGCACGTCGAGACCAATACCATGACCAAGACCATGCCGAATCAATTCTCCATACCCGGCATCTCTGACGACATCCCACCCAGCACGCGCAACGCGGTCACACGTAATACCCGCACGCACAGCAGTCACTCCGGCAGTATTCGCCTTCTGAACGGTCTCGTATACGCGCTGCATTTTTTCCGACGGGGATCCTATAAATACGGTACGGGTAATATCGGAACGATAGCCATCGGACTCCGCTCCCCAGTCAAACAAAAGAGCTTCGCCACGACGCACTTTCCTTCGCGTGGGTTCATGATGACAACTAGCACTGTTAGGACCTGAAGCAACAATGATCCCACCGGGAAAAGCCTGCCGATCGGCCCCCAGCATGCGCATGCGGTATTCCAGCTCTGCCGCCAGCTCACTCTCGGTATGCCGCATCAAATATCTCGCCCCTTCCGCAATCAATTCACGATACCCGCGCTGTGCAAGCGATACACAGCGACGAATCAGCCGAATTTCCTCGTCATCCTTCACCGCCCGGACTACGGCAACAGCATCTGCAATATCAATGAGCTTACGCATCCCCAAAGCATCTGTCATCGCGCGGTAGCGAACCCAGGAAAGATGCCGGCCCTGAACCCCCAAACCACGCCGATACGTATGCTTACGCATGACATCCGCTATCTGCTTATCGGCAGCCCCTACAAGCACCTCGCACCCAGGCACCTGCGCCGGCAGCACCGACGCAAACATTTTGGAGGTGACTGCTACCGCCCACCCTGGCCCAATCAGCAAACCGTTAACACCCTCTGAACCACCGCTCAAATAACGTATATCCGACCGGTTCGTAATCCAGGCGACATCGATCTTATGCACGCGTTGCAAATGGCGCACCACCGCACCCCTGCGCTTGCGACAGCGATCTGCAAATGATGATTTTGCTTTCTTCATATTTCGCTCCCTTGCTCGTTATGAATACGTTTGGCAAGGGTGCGGTAATTGCAGCGTGTTTTCAATCGCCGAATCAAAAAACCATCTCTGGCTGGCACTGCGCCAAGGCTATGCCATGCGGGCAGCCAATTCTTTTGTCACCTGCCACTGCAAAGGCTCCCCTTGCAGGTAACGGCGGCATTCATCGATGGCATACTGCCCCATGCGACGGCACTCGTTCCCCAGAGACCCTGCAATGTGCGGCGTAAGGTATACATTCGGCAGCGTGTACAATAAGGATCCCTCTACAGGGGGTTCCGGATAGGTAACATCCAGCAACACCGATATGTCCAAACGCTGCTGTAACACCTCAATCATAGCGGGCTCATCCACGATCGCGCCACGGGCTGTATTGATGAAAGTGGCATCTCGTTTCATCATCCCGAAATGTGCGCCCGTAATCATTTTCTCGGTCTCCGGCAACCATGGGGCATGCAGCGAAACCACATCTGCCTCGCGGAAACAATCCTCCAAGGAACACAACGTCACCCCCAGCTTGTCGGCATGTTCCTGCGTAGCATATGGGTCGTAGCCAATCACATTCACATCGAATCGCTGCAAGTGCTCACAAACCATGCGCCCAATCATACCCAGAGAAATGATGGCCACTGTGCTACCATAGGCTCCCGGTACCGGAAGTTTGCCACTGTGCTTCTGGCTTTCCCGAATATCCCGCATATGACGCCAGCACTTCTTGAGCGAAAGCAGAATCTGCCCCAACGTAAACTCTGCCACGGGCACCGCATTGGCAGCCCAACTACTTGTCAAAACGATATCGCGCTCCCAGAACACATCACTGATGATCTTCTTAACCGAACCCGCGCCATAGAAAACGGCTCTGAGCTTCGGAGCCAGAGCCAGAAACTCCGCATCCATGCGCGGGCCACCCCAGCCACTGAAAACGATCTCGCAATCGGCCAGCAAAGCGGGATTGATCATCGCTTCGTCCCGGCTCAACGCACGATTTTCCTGCACGTCGGTTAACGCCCGAATGGCAGCCTGTTCGGCTTCACCATAGATGGCAGAAAACTTACCACTCCCCAGCAAAAACAAACTCTTCGGCTTCATTCTTTGCTCCCCATCTCAGACCCGCCGACACCCGACACCCGTCACCCGACACCCGTCACAACCTCGGCAACGTCAATCCGCCATCCACCATGATCACCTGACCTGTTGAATACGGAAAATCCCCGCGCGCCAGCGCCGCTACCACCTTGCCTGTATCTTCCGGCACGCCCCAACGTTTCTGCACACACAGACCATCCGCAATCAACTTGTCATATTTCTCTTTAACGCCCGAGGTCATATCGGTCGCCGTCACACCCGGACGCACCTCATACACAGGAATATCGAATTCCCCTAAGCGCGCTGCCCATAGCTGGGTTGCCATGCTCACCCCCGCCTTGGACAAGCAGTACTCGCCACGATTGACAGAAGCCACTGTGGCCGAGATGGAAGACACATTGATAATGCAGCCCCACCAATCTGCATCGGCCTGCTTTTGTTCTACCATCCAACGCGCCGCATGCTGCGTCAGGAAATAGGGACCTTGCAGATTTGTCCGCATGACCTCTTCGTAGCTTTCCTCGGATGCCTCAAGCAAATCTTTCCGCTCGCGAGGGGCAATACCGGCATTATTGACCAATATATGCAGACAACCAAACGTATCACGAACGGCCTGTAGCAAGTTCTCACGGGCGACACGATCGGCCACATTGCAAGGAACATAAAGAACCTTGGCACCAAGTGCCTCTAGACCGGCAACGGTTTCGGCTACAGCATCAGCCGGACGCATCCCGCAAACCGTTACATCAAAACCATTCTTGGCGAGGGTCTGGGCAACGCCCAGACCAATACCGCGAGTTCCGCCTGTAACGAGTGCTACTGGTTTCTTCATGATAACTCCGGTACATCCATCCATTTCGACTCTTTCCACGACTGCATACCCAGCTCGGCAAGCTGTACACCCTTGGCCCCCTCCATGAGCGAATACCGCCATGGTTCATCCAGTGCGACATGCCGTAAAAATTCTTCCCACTGAATTTTGAAAGCATTCTCATAGGCAATGTTATTCGGAACCTTCTGCCAGCCCTCGTAAAAGTTGATTGGTTGTTCAATATCCGGATTCCAAACCGGCTTCGGTGTCTCGGACGCACCTTGTACCCACACTTCGCGTAGGCCAGCAACAGCAGAGCCCTTCTCTCCATCCACTTGTACCGTCAGCAAGTCATCGCGACGCACACGTGTGCACCATGAACTGTTGAACTGTGCCACCAAGCCACCCTGCAACAAGAAGATCGCATACGCAGAGTCATCGGCTGTGCAAGCGTACGGCTTACCATCCTCAGCCCTACGCTCGGCAAGATCCGTATTGCCGTAGGCAACCACGCGCTCTACCGGACCAAACACATTATCCAACACATAACGCCAGTGGCAGAACATATCGATCATCATGCCGCCGCCATCCTCAGCGCGATAATTCCAACTCGGGCGCTGGGCTGGCTGATCATAATCCATTCCCGAAAAAACCCAGTAGCCGAATTCACCACGCACCGACAAGATTTTGCCAAAGAACCCAAGCTCCTGCAGCATCTTGAGCTTACGAAACCCCGGCAACCAAAGCTTGTCCTGCACGACACCATTTTTCAATCCGGCATCTTCGACCACTTTAGCTAAGCGCACGGCCTCTTTCGTCTCTACTGCCGTGGGCTTTTCGCAATAGATGGCCTTGCCAGCCTTAACGGCCATCTCGACAAATGGTGCGCGCTGCAAGGTCCCGGAAGCATCAAAAAACACTTCATAGTCGCCATACTTACCATCCAAGGCCCCCTGCACATCGGTTGTGTACGCATAAGGTTTCCCAATGGCTGACGGACCATACTTCTCGGCCAATGCTTTCAGCTTATTCTCATTCCGACCTGTCAGAATGGGATCCGGCATCAGCACGAGGTCATTCGAAATCTTGATCCCTCCCTGCTGAATAATGGCCGTAATCGAACGCTCAAGGTGCTGGTTCGTTCCCATGCGCCCCGTAACCCCATTCATAATAATACCAATCCGCCTCGTCTCCATCGCATCCTCCCTTTCCTCGTGACTCTTGCAACCCTTAGCGGCGGTAAAGGATTACCGCCCTCCATATTTCCTGAAACCCATAATTTTGGAGGGACGTAATCCCTTACGTCCGTTCCCCAACATCCCCAATTAAATAATCACCGGTCCGCCTTCTGGTTCATCCGTGCATTGCGGATACTGCGCTCCCGCTGGTAATGGCGGTGCTTCCTGTCCTGCTGCCGGCAACGTACCAGCCAATTCCTGCTTCCAATGCGCAACATCCCCAGCCGGACCATAGCAATACATCATTTTCAATGGCGTATCACCCTTATTGCTGAGCTGATGAAATACACCCGGAGGAATCTGCACCGTCTGTCCAGCCGTAATCTCCTGCACTTCATCACCCAGACACATTTCGCCAGTCCCTTCGAGCACAATATATACTTCTTCTTGCTCCTGATTGTGCCAGGGAACCTGACCACCATTCGGGTCCAACGTCACCATGCCAATCGCAAAATTCTTGGCTTGTACCGGCGATACACCACCGACCATATTCTGTGTCCGCCGGCGCGCCGGATACCGCCGTCCCTCAATCTTCACCAAATCCGCTATAATCATCTCAACCTCCCTTGCATTTCTTTGTTACTTATCTCTAATCAAAATCCTAACACCGCAACCGCAAAAATGTGCGCCCTTTCGCCTTTCATCATCCTTGCAGAAGCAGGTTGACACAACCTGCTTTACCCAAGCCCCCCAGCACAGACGCATCAACAGTACCCAATAAACATAAATGCTTTTTGTATCATCAGCCGCAAGAAGAGCCTACCAGTTCTTTCTGTCCAAATATTTCTGTCTCATTCTCCCCCGACACTCGACACACGCTTGCCCTTCGAAGTCCCACCAAGTGGAACGAAGTAGGGACACCCATTTTACCCGATGCCATTAAAAAACGTGTAATACGGCTTATCATCGAGCATGCGTTGCACCAATAATGCCGCTTCGCGCATGTGGTAATCCCCCCACATACTCGACTCGTCACACGGCACCTTCTGCCCTGCCGGAATCGCATCCCAATCATTTGGACGATGATACACCGAATGCAGCAACAAGCCCTGATGTTCCGGCTTCGTACTCAAATACGGTTCCTGCAGCAACGTCTGCATCACACTTAATCCAGCCTGACGATAATGCGCCGCTTTGGTCGCATCATGGCTCTCCAACCAATTCCCAAGTCGGATAAGCCCTTGTGCCGCTATCGCCGCCGCACTACTATCAACCGGCTCATATTCATTATACGGATCCGCCGGGCAATCATATATATCGCCCATCTTAGCCAAGCCAGGGGCTCCTGTATCCCAATACGGGATACCATCTGCGCCCGTATGCGCGATATAGAAGTCACAGGTGGCCTCGGCCGCCTTTAGCATGAAATCCCGAATTGCATCTACGCCGCCCAACCCTTCCAGGTCAACAGCCGGAACCGTATCAAGAAACTCAAGCTCTTCCGCATAACCACACATGATCCAAGCCAGACCTCGTGTCCACGTGCTAAAAGGCGCATAGCCTTGCTGGGAATTCGGACACCGGTAATTGCCATCATTCGGATTAAAGATACTCTCGTGCGCAACGCGTCCACGAATGTCGTATGCATCACGACCCTCGCCATAAAAAACAGCATATTCTGCTGTCGTACGCGCATGCATAATCAATCGCGCCAGCAATGAAACCGGCTTGTCATTCTCCCCCATCATCACATGACCCAGACGATAGCTTAACGCCAAGGCCCGCAACGACCGGATCGTATCTGCAAATAACGAATGCGGACCATTAAAGGAGTAAATAAAGCCATTGCCATTCGCTGTCGGACTCCAACGCCCCGCCTGTACCGCCCCGGATATTTTCAAGGCAAGACGATAAAAGTTGGCCTCCCATTCATCAGCCGGAATACGCCCCTCTTCCATCAGACGCAATAGGCCGCCATATGTGCTGGTATTATTAAACCCATGGTCATGTACACCCGTGTGGGAAACATGCGGCGCCATGTATTGCAAAGTGCCCTTACGCGCCGCATCTAAAAACGTGCATTCATCCGTCGCATCAAATTGTAATACCGAAGAACCATATTGAAAGCCCTGCGTCCACTCCGTCCATCCACGGGTGGTGTATGTACCCCCCACGGTAAAAACGGGAGAACCTTTCGAAATGTCATACTCCCGCTCGATCCTTTCGATCTTCTCGCCCGAAAGCTTCCAAAAACGCTCCAATGCCCCCTTCAAATCCTCAAGCTTTAAATCTGCATGTACTTTCATTTAGTATCGCATCCCCTTTCTGATGTGCGTCATTACCATTTCACTATCCTCAATCACTTCATAAGAATGTTCAAGCACAGCATCAAACTGAATGGCTTGCCCGTCTCGCAATACATGCTGTTCGTTCGGCAAAATCAATCTTACAGCACCATGCAAAACCCAAAATAGCTCATACTCATTATGATGTATTTCTGGCGTCGATACCTGCCCCCCAGCTTTAGCAGAGGCATGATATACCGTCAAATTGCCATACGTAACCTTGCGAAAATGAAACCCGCGCCGCTCGTAACATTCTTCTTGCGTTG
>PWYP01000087.1 GCA_003567805.1 PVC group bacterium | reverse complement strand
GCTTCGCGGCTACGGGCGGACAAGAAAAAACTGAAAAGCTGAAAATTGAAGGCAGAAACAAGCGGATGGATGGCGGATCAACAGACAAGGGGATGTTGATTTCAGTATTTCAGCGTTTCAGTATTTCAGCTTTTTCCTCAAAGCGCACGAGTGCTTTGAGGAAAGATTTGGATTTTGGGTTTAATGGGACGGAGCCGGCATGGGTTGAGAATGTGATGGCGGGCAACTTATCAGTAAGGAGGGACAAGGCTATCGCTCTGGGTGGATTCGATGAGAATTTTGTTCCGCCGGTTTCTTTCCGGTTTGAGACAGACTTTGCCAGGAGAATTGTTGAAGCCGGCGGCAAAATTTGGTTTGAACCAAAGGCGTCAATCCGGCACTTGCGGGCCGCACGAGGCGGAACGCGCACGGGGGGTGGGCATATGGCAAGTGGTTCCCCCCTGCACGGAGTGGGCGATTATTACTATGCGCTGAAGCATGGCAAGGGTTGGGATCGTTTTCGCTATATGGCTAGGCGTCCGTTCCGTGAGATCTGCACGAAGTTTCATTTGTGCCATCCATGGTGGATTCCTGTTAAGTTTATGGGGGAAGTCCGAGCTCTGGCGTTGGCATTTAAATTGATGCAAGACACTTGATTCAGGCATGACGTAAATGGCTATGAAGCTTTAGTCATAATTTTGAAAAGGTATGCTTTAGAAGAGCTAGGATAATGTAGTTGGCATGAATCAGTCGTTTACAGGATTCAACCGCTTGAGCTTCAGTAGGACCGGCAGCATATGTCTGTAAGACAGATAATCAAATTATGGGCTAACCGGGGGCTGAAAAAAATCGGCCTTCGGCTGTATAGTTTTCGAGTACATGGCCGGGAAGATATTGCTGATTTGTTAAGGTCTGGATGTCAGTTCAATGTTATCTTTGATGTCGGTGCGAACATCGGACAGTCTGTTCGCAAATTCAGGCATGCTTTCCCTAAAGCGACAATCTACTCTTTTGAACCCGTCGGGACTGTCTACGAAGCACTGCAAAGTGGGGTGGGCGGGTTTGGTAATGTGCACCTCTATCGCTTGGCTTTAGGTTCTACTCCCTGCAAAGCTCAAATCAGTGTTCGAGCCAATAATACCATGCACACCATGGCGAAGGTAAATGATGCTTTGTATTTAGAAACGGTAGATGTTCAAACCGTAGATTTGTTTTGTGAGACAAATAGAATACAGAATGTTGATTTGCTGAAAATAGACGTAGAAGGATTTGATTTAGCTGTGTTGCAGGGGGCAGTTGAAATGCTAAAGGCAAGAAAGATTCGTTTTATATTGGTCGAATGCGGCTTTAACCCAGATGAATCTCGTCATTCTTACTTCGAAAGTGTCCGTGCATTTTTACATCCGTTCGGATATCGACTTTTTGGTGTTTATGAACAACAACTAGAGTTTAGCGGTGAGCCCCGGTTGCGATTTGCCAATGTTTGTTTTTGCCTCCAAGCAGATATCTCAGCGTCGGTGTAAAGTGACGGTGTGAAATCAGGATGTAATTTGATCTCTTTGCTGTCTTCCTTGTCGGGTTTTGAAATCATTTGTGTATGTATACTATGAATATTTACGCATGTACGCACGCACCACGTTATACACCGGATAACCCGAATGGATATGCGGAGCTCGATCGATTCCGTCGGTCGGCCTTGAATGACCGTTTCGGTGTGCACCATCTCGTTGATAATCCTGGTAATGCAGACATGATTCTTTATGTCAAAGCGGCGCGACCTGATTGCAAGGATATCCTTAATGATCCGATGTATCGCACCAATCCTTCAAAGTGTTTTTTGTTTGAAGCTGCCGACAATCCTTTCCCTTATTTGCCGGGTGTGTATGCATGTATTCATCGTTTATGTTATTCGCAAGGACGGACAAGAACCGGGTTTTATCAGAAAATATCATCTAATATTGAGCCATTAGTGCCTCCTGGTGATGCGTATGATTATCTATGTTCATTCATGGGACGCTTTGAAACGCATCCTGTACGTAGTCGACTTGCTTCGCTGCATTCGAAAGATATTCTAATTGAGAACATGTCGTGCGGATCATCTCACGATATCGATTTGGTGAATATGGAAGGGCACAATTACACAGAGCTGATGGCCAAAAGTGCCTTTGTCCTTTGTCCGCGTGGTTATGGCGTGTCAACCTTCCGTTTGTTTGAAGCTATGCGATTAGGGCGTTGTCCTGTAATTATTTCAGATGGTTGGGTGCCGCCTGTAGGCCCTCGTTGGGAGACTTGTTCGATTCGCATCCGGGAATGTGATATTCGCAGATTGCCAGCCATATTGGAGTCACGTTTGGACGAGGCAATAACTCTTGGTAGAACAGCTCGGATTGTATGGGATGAGTGGTTTTCAGAGTTTTCATCGTTTCATCGTATTATTGAGTGGTGTTTGGAGATTGATCGCTGCCGCCGTTTGCCTGAAATTGCCGCGCGCAAAATAGTGTTGTGGAAAAAACCCATACACAAGTATGCGCGCTGGCGCTGGTCTCCGATTTGAAATATCGGCATAACGGTTTTCAGATACTCCCTTCTGATTATCGTGTGAAAGTGGTATTGATAGATACGGTGGCGCCAGACCTGCTACTGGTAGCATGATGAGATATGGGTAACTGATGCAGGTTGCGTTTACAGCAGTGCTGGGACCGTCAGTCGGTTTAACTGCTAATTGGGCTAATTAGGCGAATTAGTAGTAAGACAAATCCACAACACAGATTAATCTTTCTGTGTGTTCTGTGTGTTCTGTGGTTATGGATAAGGTTCTATGGGGAACGATAAAAAACCTTGTAAGTTGGTGGTGGTGGAGACGCATCCGATTCAGTATAAGGCACCGCTTTTTCGGATGCTGGCGGAACGACCGGAAATTGATTTGACGGTATTGTATGCCATGCTGCCGGATGCCGCAGCACAGGGGGCTGGATTTGGTGTTGCATTCGAATGGGATGTGCCATTACTGGAGGGGTATCGCTATGAGGTGCTGGAGAATCGCGCGCTGCAACCTTCGGTTACGACTTTTGGTGGCTGTGATACACCCGGTATCTATCAATGGCTTAGGCGTGAACGGCCGGATACTGTATTGGTTAATGGTTGGGTAACAAAGACGTGTTTGCAAACTTTATGGGCCTGTCGGCGCCTTGGTATTCCTTGCATGGTGCGAGGAGAAGCAAACTTGTTGCGTCTACGGGCCTGGTGGAAACATTTAGGACATAGGTTGCTCTTAAAACAGTATGCCGCTTATTTGCCGATTGGCTCTGCGAATCGGGCATTTTACCAGTTTCATGGTTGTCCAGACTCACGATTGTTCAATGTGCCATATTGCGTGGACAATGAAAGGTTCGCAATAGCTGCTGGGCAACGAGCGAGTCGTCGCAAAGAATTGCGCGAAGCGTTTGGTATTCCGGTAGATACGGTTGTGTTTCTGTTTTGTGGTAAACTCATTTCCAAGAAACGCCCCCTTGATGTAATCCGGGCATTACAGCAACTTTCAGCGTTTCAGCATTTCAGCATTTCAGCATTTTTGCTTATCGTTGGCGATGGTCCACTCATGGAAGAATGTAAGAGTGCGATAGAAGCTAATAATTTGCCTGCGGTGTGTGCTGGTTTTCTGAATCAGCAACAGATTGCAGATGCGTATGTGGCGGCGGATGTGTTGGTGTTGCCGTCGGATACGGGGGAAACTTGGGGACTGGTGGTGAATGAGGCGATGGCCTCGGGGTTGCCGGCCATTGTTTCACGCGCAGTGGGATGCTGTGAGGATTTGATTGTGGAGGGCGAAACCGGATATGCGTTTGACTTGGGAGATGTCGATTCGCTTGCGCAGTTGATGCAGCGGTATCTCGATGAACCAGGGCTGGCGCGGAAGCAAGGGGAAATGGCGGCAAAGCATATTGAGAAGTTCAGCCTGCCGGTGGCGGTGGATGGGATTGTAAACGCCTTGAAGTACTTCTGAAATGAAACATCCAATGTCAAATGTATTGATGGTTCTAGATAAGTATTTTCCTGAATTCCCGGGCGGAACAGAAATCTATGTCAGGGCGTTGTGTAAAGAACTATCTGCGCATGATTTTAGGCCACTGGTTATCTACCCATGTACATCTTGCGATACAATAACCAATTACCAGTGGGAAGGCGTTGAGGTTTTTGGGGTGCCTGCTCCTAACACAGGAGTTTCGTCTACAATGCTACGAGACGTTCTTCTGAAACAAGGCATACAATTGATCCATTACCATGTTTGGAATTCCGGGTTGCCGATAGCCCTAGCCAGATTGGCAGACGAGCTTGGAATTGAGCAGGTCATGACCATGCATCACCCGGCGATGGTCTGTCCGATTGAAACAGGGATCAAATTTGATATGCGCCCTTGTGCGGGTGCAAGGTCATTCAGTGAGTGTGCCGCATGTATGTTGCATCGCAGGGGGCTGCCAGTTTTGTTGGCGAAATTATTGGCTCCATTACGTCAGCAGTTGCCAGAGCTAATCTTTCGGCGGGAAAGTGCTCGATTGTGGAAAAACATTTCTGCGTTTGTCTCACATGCCAGATGGATGAATGGTTTTTTGAATGTTTATGGTGTCACGACAGACAAGATTTACCATGTGCCACAGCAGCAATATATGGTCGGAGAGATGCAGGCAGACCATCCGAAGCCATACAGCCGACTTGACGAAAAAACGGTGGTTGGTTTTCTGGGGCGGTGCAGAAAGATTAAGGGGGCTGATTTGCTTATTCGTGCGGTTATGTTATTGCCCAGGCGCTATGACGTTAGGGTCCAAATACATTTTTCGGGAGAACCTAATAAACGCAATGCCTTTTATACGAATGTCCGAGCACTTGCGGAGAAGGATTCTCGTGTTGCAATCTTGCCCGCAATTCCACCGGATGAAGTCATCAGCAACATTGCAGAATGGGATGTAATGGTCATATCTTCCCGATGTATGGAAACAGGGCCCTTTACCCTTTTTGAAGCTGCGCAGGCTGGAGTGCCTGTAATTGGGGCTGACTGCAGTGGCATTGCTGAAAAGATCGTGCATGGCAAGAATGGACTGCTGTTTGCATTCAATGACGTTGCATCCTTAGCTGCGCAGTTGCGCCTGATTCTTGATGAGCCGGATCTGCTTGATGAATTGAAAAGAAATGCTTCTGCGGTCTTGTCTAAAGAGTTCGGTATGCGAAATGTTGACGTCTACCGGAAGGTGTTATCGCGTACAGCGAAGTGATTTTGAGGGGGGCTTTGAAAAAAAACTGTCCCGACTCCCTGCGGGGCACGGGATCGCGATGCGAAAAAGCTGAAATTGGGAATCACAGAAGGCGCAGAAAACACAGAAGAGAGAGCCTTTAACCGCTAATTTTTCTAATTAAGCTAATGATTGGGGAAGGGATGGGGAACCACAGAACACACAGAATGACGCAGAAACGGGTGGACCCCCGACTCCCTGCGGGGTACGGGATCATCGACTCTGCTGGTGTTAACCGCTAATTTGGCTAATTAGGCGAATTATTGTTTTAACCACGGAGCAGCGGTCCCGACCTTCTGCTGAGTCGGGACGAGCAACCTAGCCTTCGCCAAGGCTACGGCACTGCGGACACGCTGACAATTATGCGAATTGGGTATGCTGGTAGGCTTTGCTGAGGGGGGGCTGGTTTTTACGAGCATACTCTCACGCGCACATTCCTCTACGGTGAGATAAAATCGAGTTGACGCCACCCCCTGCGAGTTGGTATTACTTTTGGTATGAAAACGGCATTGTCCATTCCAGACGACGTGTTTACGCGTGCCGAGCACCTTGCTCGGCGCCTGAATACTTCGCGCAGCCATCTGTACGCCCAAGCACTGGCTGACTTCGTCGTGCAGCACGAGGATGAACAGATCACGGAGTCTATGAACAAGGTTGTTCGTGAAGTTGGGGGGGGAGCAGAACCGTTCACGCGGAGGGCCGCCAGTCAGCTGCTGAGGCAGGTCGAATGGTAGTTAGCCAAGGTGATGTGTGCTGGGCAGATATAGGCGAGCCAACGGGATCCTCTCCTGGCTTCAGGCGTCCAGTCCTTGTGGTTCAGTCTGATCCAATCAACCGAAGCCGTATAGGGACGGTTGTCTGCGTCCCTCTTACGAGTAATGTCAAGTGGGCAGCGGCTCCCGGTAATGTGTTGTTACGGTCATCCGCGACTGGCCTCCCAAAGGATTCTGTCGCTAATGTTTCCTTGATTGTTGCCTTGGATCGAAACCAGCTCACAGAACGCGTGGGTAACGTAACACGTCGCCACATGAATGCCGTCATAAATGGAATCAATGTGATACTTGGCAGATGATTATGCCGAACCCAGAAAACAAGCGGGACACTTGTTTTTTCTTAGGGGAGGATTAACCGCTAATTTGACGAATTATGCGAATTTTTTGTTTAACCACAGAATACGCAGAAAACACAGAAAGCTGATGGGCTCTGTGGGATTTAACCGCTAATTATTCTAATTATGCGAATTTCAAAGAGGTCTGTTGTCGTCCGTCTCTAGGCTGATCTATTTCAGTTTTTTAGCATTTTAGTTTTTCAGCTTTTTCTTGGGAGTTTTTGTTTTGCGGGTTGTGTTGATAGATACAGTGGCACCGGATCGGCCGAATGGCAGCATGCTGCGCTATGGCCAGATGGTGCAGGATGCGCTGGCATCCGTTTCGGATCCTTCTGTTGCGGTGCGTCGGTTGCAGCTTGCGCCGCGTCAGGCTACGCTGGATAAATGGCCTGCCAAGTTGCAGACCCCGCTGCGGTATCTCTGGATTATGTGGCAGGCTGTTTGGCAGTTACCACGGCAGCGCGGTGTGATACTGCATTTGCTGGATGGGAGTCACGCTTACCTGTTGGCATTGTGTCCGCGATTGCAGTCCCCGCTTGTTATTACCGTGCATGATCTGATTCCGCTGTTGACTGTACGAGGCGAATTGGGCGGTAAGCGCCCCGGTCGGCTGGGGGCAGCATGGATTGCATTTGCTGCGCGTCATCTGCGACGGGCCGAGGTGATATTAGCCGATAGCCAGAATACTGTGAATGATGTCATTCGTATGATTGGTGTCGAGTTAGGGCGTACGCGTGTGGTGCATCCCCCATTACAAGGGGCTATACTTCATGTGAAGAATTATGCCGAAAGTGTGCCCTATATCCTGCATGTGGCGGGGAACAATACTTTTTACAAGAATCGGTTGGGGGTTGTGGAAATTTTCAAGCTGGTGCGGGAGCAGGAATCGGTGCGTCTGAAAATGGTTGGGGCACCACCCAATCAGGATTTGCTTGCGAAGGTCAAAGCGGTGGGGCTTGAGGAAGATGTTGATTTTGTGTCGAATGTGACGGATGCCGAGCTCGTTGGGTATTATCGAAGTGCTGCGGTTTTTCTTTTTCCTAGTCTGTATGAGGGTTTTGGTTGGCCGCCACTGGAAGCCATGCAGCAGGGATGTCCGGTCGTGTGTACGAATGCAGGCTCGTTGCCAGAGATTGTTGGTGATGCTGGTTTGCTGGTTTCACCAGATGATGTCGGTACATTGGCTGATCATTGTGTGCGATTGCTGCGTGATGCAGAGGTGCGTGAGCAGATGGTCGCCAAGGGTTATAAGCAGGCTGCACAATTTAATGTGCAGGCATTTGCTGCTGGACTGCTACAAACGTATAGCCATGTTTCTGAAACGTAGGATATATGAATAATGAATTGAATCTAGTACCCGGGCTTTTAAAAATGCCATCCGGGATGGGTGAGCATAAACCGGCAGATGCTGAGCGTTTGGCTCCCATTCTGCGGTTGCTTTTTGCACGGTGGGATGCGGTTGGTCTGAAATGGGCGGTGTTGCGAAATGCAGACGATTTGCCGGACTTTACGCGATATGATGTAGATGTTCTGGTACAGCCGGATCATTTGCGACAAATGCTTTCGATGGTAGAAGATGTCGCCCGCGAAAAAGGGTGGCGCATGGCCGGGCGGATTCAGAAGCGGTTCTACACTTGTATCATGCTGCTGCGGATATCGAGTGACGGCAGTGTCCAGTTTCTCCCACTGGATTTTTTTACGGCCTTGGAGTATCGCGGGTTTCAGTACCTACAGGTGCACGTGGTTCTGGCTGCACGGGTTCGGACAGAAAAAGGTGCATGGACAATTCCTCCTGCGTGGGATGCTGCCATTACGCTGTTGAAGGAATGGTTGCCGCATGGTCGCTTGAAAGAAAATTCACGC
>PWYP01000037.1 GCA_003567805.1 PVC group bacterium | reverse complement strand
TATCGGCTGTACTGCGACAAGCATGCGGTTAATCATAAACGGCAGGATAGCGGATACAGCGTGAAGGATGAAAGCGATAACGCTGATCTTGGGGTGTGACTAGATGATGTTGACGAGCGGACGTCTTTGCCGGATCGTCGCCCCCGGCACTCCGTGCCCCCCAAAGCGGCGAGTTCGCTTCGCTCGTCGCCGCACTCCACAGGAAGGCCTATTTGGTATTCATGCGAAGTTACAGCTTAGCCGCGCCTCCGGTGTGCCCCCAGATGATGCATATTGTAACTTTTTGCAGGTAGGGCGAGGCGTCCTCGCCGAGCCGTTGTTCGGTGGTCGCGGCTCACCGGGGATCCCACTTCGTCCCGCTTGGCGGGACTTCGCAGGACAAGGCTGGTTCGCCCTACCCGGATTGGCAAAAACAAGTTAAAATTATCTTGTGGTGGCGCTTTGATAAAACCACAACATGTTGTCTTTAACAATGAAGTTACAGACTAGTGGGCGACTTCGAGGGTCGCACCGACGGGCTGCCCGATTGCCTGAAGCAGTTCGAGGAACCATCCGGTTTGGGGATCGAACGGCTTGCCGCCTTTGATGCGCGGGAAATCGATTACGCTAAGCTCGTTGCCTGCATCTTCATCTTCGCCTACGACACCGCTCTCTCTGCGCAGGGCAGCTTCCACGGCAAGTTTACAGCAGGCCTGAATGAGCTCAATGTCATCCTGATTTGAGGCTGCCGCCCGGCTGAAGTACCCACTTTTCTGAATTAACGTTTTTTCGGCTCCGATCATGTTGGCAAATTGCTGGCCAAACCATTTGCCAGGATTTACGGCGTCGAGTTTGATGTGCCCGAAAGCATCGCGTGGCACTTCTTCGCCCGCAGCTTCCATTTCCTGGACGATTTTCTCCACGCCTGCGCCTTCGGATAAGAAGATGTTTACACTATCGTGGGTGTCCATGATCTGCTTGAGGCGTGCAGCTTCTTCGGCAATATCAATTTCCATTTCGGGTACGTACACGGCATGCACATCGCGCGCTTCGCGTGTGAGCCCGAGACCGGGAAGGAATTGGCATTCGTTAAGGTATTCGTTGTAGATTCGTGCTGTGTAGGCTGTGAGCCATCCGCAGTTACGCCCCATGACTTCGTGGACAATGAGCATACGTGGATTGGCGCTGTGTTCGGCAACAACATTGGCAAAGAATTGCGCGCCTTCTTCGGCAGCGGTCCATGCGCCGAGACTTTGGCGAATCGGGAATACGTCATTGTCGATGGTTTTGGGTAAGCCCACGACGGTTAGATCATAATCGTTCTGTTTAAGAAAGGCAGCGAGATCAGCGGCGGTTGTGTTTGTGTCATCTCCGCCAATGGTATGGAGTACGTCTACTTTGTCCCGCGTGAGTTGTTCTGCGGCTACATGCAAAGGATTTTGTCCTTCCGTAACCAATCCGCGTTTTACGCAATCTTTGACGTTGGTCAGTTTTACCCGACTGTTGCCAATGGGACTTCCGCCAAATGCATATAGGCGACTGATGTTAGCTCGTGTTTCGGCATCAAGGGTGATTGCGTCTCCTTGCAACAACCCTTTGTATCCAGAGCGGTAGCAGATGATCTCTACCTCAGGGGCGGTTGCGGTATAGGATTCGACGAGACCGGCAATGGCTGAGGATAGGCAAGGCGCAAGGCCTCCGGCAGTGAGAATGGCAACTTTTTTTACTGGCATGATGACTCCTTCGTTGTTGTTCCGCTGGGCGGAAGATGATGGTTATGGTGTTTAGATGCTTACCGGAAGTAGCGAGCATGTTCTTGAAAAACGTATTTATCTGTGAACCCGGATAGGTAGTCGCATACTGTACGCTTAAGACCGTCTTCTGCAAGCCGTGTTTGCGCTTTTTTGCCCATATGTTCGGGATGCTGTTCATAGTGATGAAATAAATGGCGCAACATGGCGGTAGCAATTTCGGCCTGATTCTTGATGGATTGGCTGAAGTAGACGTTTTGATATAGAAATGCCCTGAAGGCATCGGCATGCGGTTGCATTTCGGGGCTGAAAGCAACGATTTGCCCAGGGGCTTGCATGACGTCCTGAACGGATTGCGGGCGATAGGTTTCGAGTTTTTGGAACGAGTGGGCGACGATGTCCTCGATTTGCAGGTCGAGCAGGTTTCGTATGGTAATGCGGATGTGCTGTCCTCGATCAAGATTGGTATACCGTTGATTCGTGCGCTCAGTCGCCATGCGCCACAATTCTTGTGTTTCGAGAAGCTCTTCGTTGAGGATTTTCGCTAGCAATGCGTCATCGGTATCATGGGCATAGTAGGTGATATCGTCAGCTATATCGGCAATTTGTGCTTCGATGGATTGCCGGGGGCCAATGGGTAACCCATCCATGATTGCTTCGGGCTTGGAGGCTTCGTGTTTCATCAAGCCGGCACGTACTTCCCAGGAAAGGTTCAGGCCGGGGAAATCCGGATATTGAATATCGAGGATATCGACCCAACGGAGGCTCTGCAGATTGTGGTCGAATCCGCCGGCATCAGCCATGAGCCTGTTGAGTTCATCTTCTCCGGCATGCCCAAATGGGGAGTGCCCGATGTCGTGGGCGAGGGCAATCGATTCGGCAAGGTCTTCGTTGACTTGAAAGATGCGGGCGAGCGTGCGGGCAACAGCGGCCACTTCGACGCTGTGTGTGAGGCGCGTGCGGTAGTGATCGCACGAGCTGCGCGTAAAAACTTGTGTTTTATATTCGAGTCGACGAAAGCATCGGCTGTGAATAATGCGGTCACGATCCCTTTGAAAACGACAGCGCGAGGGGTGTTCCGGTTCGGGATAGCGTCTGCCTGCAGAAGTGCTGCTTCTGGATGCATAAGGGGCAAGCAGGTGATTCTCACGTTGGGTGAGTACATCTCGTATGTTGCTTTGGTTCATGCTGGCTTCCGGATATGTAGTATGTGGGTTAAAAATTGAATATTGAATCTACTATGATCGTGCGCTTTTGTCGATTCGATTTGGCTTGCGTGTGTTTTGTGATCATGGCATCTTGTCCGGCTCTGAAAGCGATCTGCACGAGTTGTGTGGATGGCGCAGCCCTGCAATTGCGTGAAATATGGCAGCTTCCGCCATAACGCTGTAGGTTGTGTTGATGCTTTCTGGATGTTTGACGGGAGCATGACAGGAGGATAAAGGGTTATGGCAAGAAATAGTAGTCGTAAGGCGAAGGGTAAGATTGTACGCCGCTTGGGTGTTAATGTTTACGGGAATCCGAAGTTTTCGCGTTTGTTGGAAAAACGTCCGAATGCTCCTGGCATGCATGTTCGTCGTAAAGGCCGGTTGTCGGATTATGGTGTACAGCTCGTAGAGAAGCAAAAGTTACGTTTTCATTATGGTTTGAGTGAACACCAGTTTCGTTCGGTGTTTGTAAAGGCCAAGAATATGCCTGGCATTACGGGTGACAATATGCTCATTTTGCTCGAGCGTCGTTTGGATAATGTGGTGTATCAATTGGGTATGGCGGCAACGCGTTCCCAAGCGCGTCAAGTTGCGCGTCATGGCCACCTGAAAATCAATGGTCGCAAGGCTTCGACGCCTTCACAGCTTGTAAGTGCCGGGGACAAGATTTCGGTGAAAGAGCGTGAATCGAGCCGCCGTATGTTGCACGATGCGCTGGAAGCAAATCATCGTCCGCTGCCGGGCTGGTTAGCTGTAGACGAAAAGGCTCTTGAGGGGCTGGTAACACGTTTGCCGGAGCGCTCTGATATTGAAACCATTGCAGACGAACAGCTTATCGTGGAATTCTACTCGAAGTAAGCTTTTCGTATAGATGCTTTCAAACAGCCGTCCTCATCGGGGCGGCTGTTTTTTTGTTTGTCTCGCTTGTTTCAAGGATTGCGGAGAGGGTTAGAGTCGTGCTACCTTCTTGTTTTCACGAATCCTATCATTTCTGGCAACGAGGCAATATCATGGATACGGATATACGAGAGTCTGATTCTCCGAAGGAATTTTGTGGTTTATGTGGTGTGTATGGTGTGTCCGATGTTGGACAAACCTTATATCAAGGGCTGTTTACCTTGCAGCACCGAGGGCAGGAGGGGGCAGGCATCGCCACGGCAGATGGCAAGGAAGTGTATTCGGTACGAGGTCAGGGGTTAGTTAATGAGGTTTTCGGGCGTCAGGATTGGTCCGAGCTTCCGGGGCATCTTGGCATCGGTCATGTTCGATATTCCACGACGGGCGCTACGCGTATTCAGAATGTGCAGCCGCTGATTGCTGAATGTGTCGACGGGGTTTGGGCGGTGGCACATAACGGCAATCTTGTGAATGCAGAGAAGATGCGCAGGATGTATCAAGAGGCAGGCGCCATTTTTCAAACGGGTACAGACAGCGAAGTTCTGATTCACCTTTTAGCGGATCCTATGTATCGAACGCGTCCGCGTCGTGTTGCCCGTGCGCTGGCAGAGTTGGATGGCGCGTTTTGCTTTTTACTGATGACGCGCAACTGTATGTTGGCTGCACGTGACCGGCATGGTTTTCGTCCGCTTTCGATTGGACGTTTGGGCGATGGTTATGTTGTGGCGAGTGAGACGTGTGCACTGGATCAGGTGGGAGCCACCTTCCTGCGTGATGTTGAACCCGGGGAGCTTGTGATATTCGATGAGAGTGGCATGCATAGCTCTTTTTTTGCGGATGACACGGAACGCAAATCGGCAAGCTGTATTTTTGAAATGGTGTATTTCGCGCGGCCTGATAGTCGGGTATTCGGTAAGAATATTCATGAAGTGCGCGTGCAGTACGGGCGTCAACTGGCGAAGGAGCATCCGGTTGATGCCGATGTTGTGATTGCGGTACCCGATAGTGGGAATTCGGCTGCTTTGGGTTATTCGATGGAAAGCAAGATTCCGCTGGAGCATGGCTTTATTCGAAATCACTATGTGGGACGCACGTTTATCATGCCACAGCAACAAGATCGCTCGCGTGGGGTGGATTTAAAGTTGGCGGTTTTGCGCGAGGTTGTGAAAGGTAAACGGGTTGTGGTTGTGGATGATTCCGTGGTGCGCGGGACGACGGCCCGCCGACGTGTACAGCGTTTACGTGAAGCGGGAGCTTCTGAAGTGCATATGCGTGTGTCGTGTCCACCCATTAAACATCCCTGTTTTTACGGCATTGATTTCCCGACAAGCAAAGAGCTGATTGCTGGCGGTATGGATGTGGATGAAATTTGCGAGTATCTGGGTGCAAATAGTCTAGGGTATTTGAGCTTAGAGGGGTTGTTTATGCCCTTTGAGAGTCAGTTGGGATTTTGTTCGGCCTGTTTCACAGGAGATTACCCGACGGATGTCAGTAGTATGTCCGGGAACAAGCTTGCCTTGGAAAATCGAAACGAGCTGAGCCTGAATATTTGACCTAGGTCGAAATATGAAGGTTGTACCTTTCTAGAATCTCGTCGGCTACTTGTTCTGCCGTGCGCCCATCGGTATTGATTTGCAGGGGGATGGATGCATAGAGCGGTGCTCGTTCTGCAAGCAGGGCTTCGACCTTCCCGCGTCGGTCTGTCGTTTGTAAAAGCGGACGGGTGGTGTCGCCTTCTACGCGGCGGAGGATTTCGTCCACGCTGGCTTGCAAACAAAATACGAGCCCACCTCTCCCGAGCAATTTGATGTTATCGGGGTTTTTGACGATGCCCCCTCCGGTGGAGATGATGCTGCCCGATGGTTGCGCCAGCTCTGCGGCTACCTGATTTTCGAGTACGCGAAATGCAGGTTCGCCATCTTCGGCAAAGATGCTTGATATGGGTTTTGCGGCGCGCGCTTCGATCACGGCATCGGTATCGATCAAGGGCATATTTGTTTTGCGGGCAAGGATATTGGCGACGGCGGTTTTACCTGTGCCCATAAAGCCAACGAGGATAATGTTCGGATCAGCCATGTTGGGCTCCTGCATGTTTTGTGCCGAGGGCAATGCGGGCAACTTCGGCGAAGTGTTTTACAAAGTGGGGTTTGATTCCTTTGCGGATGTGGAGTGGCAGCTCCTCAAAGTCTTTCTTGTTTTCGGCAGGGAAGATGATGTCTTTTATTTTAGCGCGCTTGGCGGCAATGGTTTTTTCTTTTACGCCTCCGATGGGCATGACTTGTCCGGTAAGCGATAGCTCCCCTGTCATCGCCAAGGATTTTCGAATGGCTTTGTTCTGCACGAGAGATACGAGTGCGAGTGCCATGGTGATGCCGGCGGAGGGGCCGTCCTTGGGGGTTGCGCCGGCAGGTACATGGAGATGGAAGAAGGACTCGGAGAAGATTTTGTGGGCCTGTTCGTCTTGATCGAGCCAGCCACGTACAAAGCTATAGGCAATTTCGGAGGATTCAATCATGACTTGTCCAAGCTGGCCTGTTTGTTTGAAGCCTGGTTTTCCTGTGCTGAGTTTGGCGGCTTCGATGTAGAGGACGTCTCCGCCAAGACTCGTCCAGGCTAAGCCGGTGACGATGCCAGGGGCGGGCTGGGAGAAAGCATTTTCATCATGAAAGATACGCTGGCCTAGATATCGGGTGACATCTTCGGCTGTGGCAATTTTGCGTGTTGCTTTGTCGTTTGTGTTGGCTACGTCCCGCGCAACTTTTCGTAGGATTTTCTTGATTTGTTTTTCCAGCGTACGCACACCGGGTTCGCGGGCATAGCCGTCGATGATCTCGCGCAGAGCGGTAATGGTGATGTTTACCTGCTTTTTCAGGAGACCATGCGCAGATAGTTGTTTGGGTATCAGATAGCGTTTGGCAATCTGCAGTTTTTCTTCGGTTATGTATCCGGCGAGCTTGATGACTTCCATGCGATCCAGCAATGGTTTGGGAATGGTGTCGAGCTGATTGGCTGTGCATACAAAGAATACATTCGATAGATCAAAGGGGACATCCAGATAGTGATCCAGGAAGTGCATGTTTTGTTCGGGGTCAAGTACTTCCAGTAGAGCGGAAGCCGGGTCTCCGTGATAACTGGCCCCGACTTTGTCGATTTCATCGAGCATGATGACGGGGTTATTGGTTTTGCAGCCTTTGATGGCTTGGATGAATTTGCCGGGCATGGCGCCGATATAGGTGCGCCGGTGTCCTTTGATTTCAGCCTCATCGCGCATGCCGCCAAGTGAGAAACGATAGAATTCTCGATTGATGCTACTGGCGATGGATCGACCGATGGAGGTTTTGCCGACGCCGGGCGGTCCCACGAAGCACAAGATGGAACCGGAGATGGTGCCTTTTAATCTTCCTACGGCGAGGAACTCGAGGATCCGTTCTTTTACGTCTTCCAATCCGAAATGATCGGCATTCAATACTTTTTCTGCGGCGGGTAGATCAATGCTGTCGCTGGAGGCTATGCCCCATGGTAAGGAGGTTAACCATTCGAGGTAGTTGCGTGTGACCGTGAATTCAGGGGAGGCGGGTTCGAGGAGCCGCAGCTTTTCCATTTCCTCGTCGATCCGGCTGCGCGCATCTTCCGGTAAGGTTAGTTCCTCGATGCGCTTTTCAAAGCGCTCGATTTCGGTTTCTTTACCTTCTTTTTCAATACCGAGCTCTTTCTTGATAGCCTTGAGTTGTTCGCGCAGGAAGAAGTTGCGTTGGGCACGGCTCATGTTGCCTTCAATTTCGCTCGTGATGCGTGCCTGCAGTTGCGTGATTTCCAGTTCATGTTTCAACAGGGCGAGAACTTTTTTGAGGCGGTCGCGAATACGAAACGTTTCGAGAACTTCCTGTAGTTCTGTTGGTTTGGCTGTTGTGAGTGCTGCGGCAAAGTCGCAAAGCCGGCCCGGATCCTGAATATTGGAGTGCTGCATGAAGATGCTGAGCTCTTCTTTGTACAGGGGGTTGAGTTGGATCAACTCCTTGATGCTTCGGACAACGGAAAGAGAGTATGCCTTCATATCCTGGTTGTCCGACATTTCGGGCTCGGATACATATTCCACTTTGGCCAGTATGAAGGGATTGTGCTGTATGATGCTTGTGATTTCGCAGCGTTGAATCGCAGTCAAAAGCACCTGTATTTCCCGGCCGGAGTCAGACTTTACAAGACGTATGATCTCGGCCACGGTGCCAACCTGAAAAAGAGGGGGGGGTACTGTTGCCTCCGCATCGTCCCCTTGCGGTTCTTCTTCTGGTTGCCGCAAGACGAGGGCCACGTAACGTGTCCCATTTTCGACTCTTTTGATCAGGGCTTTGGCCATCTCCGGGTTATCGATGATGATGGGCACGGTCATCTTGGGGAATACCGGTCGCTCTTGGAGGGGGATGACTAGCAAGG
>PWYP01000143.1 GCA_003567805.1 PVC group bacterium | reverse complement strand
GGCTGGTGGTGGGGGAAGGATTCGAACCTTCGAAGGCTATGCCAGCAGATTTACAGTCTGCCCTCGTTGTCCACTTGAGTACCCCACCCAAGTTGCGTGGAGCTGCATACTGCCGGATAACGGAAGCTGTTTCAAGGGAAAACTATGATCAAACATATTTCGCCCTTTGCGTGCTCAATCTCTATAACCATCGTATCGCTGCTGGCAAGTTACTATACTGATCGGTCCACGGACGAGGAAGCCGTTCTGGCGGTTCATGCCGCCAACCATATTTCAGCTGGTATGTCTCCATACGCTTTGCATCGGAACTTAATGCCATCCAGATGGTCAACTCGGAATCGGGATGAACCTCGCCTTCATTCGATTGAACCATCGCATGCACACCCACAGCAGCAGCATTGGCGTAAACGACAGGAACAAGATCCAGCATACGATTGGACAAATGCAATAAAAGCACACCGTCTGGTCGTAATTTTTCCATGTAACCAGCGAGTGCTTCTGTGGTCAACAAATGCACGGGAATTGCACCACTATTAAATGCATCGAGGATGAGTAAATCAAAGGAAGCTGCTGGTTCCTCCGCAACTCTCAGTCTCCCGTCGCCAAAAACAAATCGTAATGCCGCTCCCTGATGACGGGCTTGCGCCAAATACCCAAAATACTGCTCAGCCAATGCCAGATTATCCGGATCCAATTCAAAAATGCTCCACTGTTGGCCCGTTTGTCCATATGCGGCAAAGGCGCCTGTACCTAAACCTATCATCCCAATATGCTCCAAGCGTTCCCCCTCATACTGCAGAATGCGTGCAACGGGTGTTGTAGGATGATAATAGGCAAGCGGCGTCAAACGCTCTACAGGATCGAGATACTGTCGCCCATGCTGTGTCGTGCCATGCTGAAGATAGCGAATGTTATCACGATCATATATGTAATAGATGCCATAGTAATTTCGCAGACGAGCAACAACGTCCCCGCCACTGGCGAATTGATCCAATTGCCCCGACCCCGCCATCAGTACGAACAGTATACTGACCATAATTACCGGAGAATTCTTACCCAAACGAAAACCTAACGCTATCGGCAATGCAACCAACACAAACACGAGTGCCTCGGGGTATGTGTCTGGTATCATGCGGAGAATCAAGAAGAACAATACACCCAACAAAAACACAAAAAGTCCATGGGGTAAAAAATGTCCCCAGTATTGATCACTCTGCGTAGACAAACCAATAGCCATCACGGTTACTAAAAGCGCAAGAGGATATTCTGCTAGCGATTGCGTTAACTGCGGCAGGACCCAACTCACCAACACGCTGCCGCAAAGACCTCCGAAAGCAAGTACCACATAAAACGTGGTTAACCCCGTACCACTCGCAGGGCTGCTCTGCAGCAAACGCAAATTACAATTGACACATACAACAAAGAGAATCATGAGATACAATAGTAGCATCAAAAGAGGGGGCAGCATAACACGTAGCCGTAGCAACAGCACGAGACAAGCACCAAGCATCAAATTCCAATTCAATGCCTTCTGCATCCATACGGGACACCACAAGACACGTTTAAAAACAACGACATACGCCAACATAAACAGAGCCAATGGCAAAACCCACAACAAGGGAATGGCTGCCAGATCAAATGTAATAACATTGGTCGTGGCGAGTAGCAGCGTGCCAGTCGCTAGACTCAGAAAAAACCAACGCATGCGCTGCCCCCATCCCGCATCCATTTTCTCTGGCCGCGACAAGGTCGTTTCCTCAACCGCGCGCCAAGGATAAATACACCAGTGCAGCAGAACCAGGATGAGATACCCTAACCACCAAATGGATGCCTGCTGCGTTAAACTACTGATGGGTTCTATCAGTAACGGGTAGGCCAATAAGGCCGAGACCGATCCGGCATTGGATGCCGCATACAGTACATATGGATTTTTGCGCTGCGGCAACGGGGACACCATGAGCCATCGCTGCAAGATCAGGCTTGTCATGGAAAGCACAAGAAAGGGGCCACCAGCCATCAATAGCAACTGGCGAAAGACGCCAAGTGCCAAATTGTGCTCCCATACAGCGAGTTCGCCATGTAATGCAAAAGGAAACATAAGAAAAGGAAGCAGCAGAACGAACAAATGCAGCATACCATACCGTCGAACACCCCACTTTGCCTGCAGGACATGACTTAAAACATATCCTACAAGTAATGTCCCTTGGAAGAAAACCATGGCGGCCCCCCAGACAAGATAGCTCCCGCCAAACGTTGGGAGTAGTGCCTTGGTGAGCATGGGTTGAATGAGAAACAACAAAAAAGCGCTGAGGTATACCGCAATATAAAAAAGCCACATAGAATGCTTACCTGTATAAACCCGCTAGATGTCCAAAATATGCGTGGTATCGGTAGCGTCTTTACCACTCTGATCCGTATACGTAGTTGTGCGATACTCGTTCACTTCGTTGAGCTTGTGCAATATCTTCCCTAGTCGCTCAATGGCTTCAGCACTACTATCTAGCAATCCCTGCACAACGGCATCGTCATTGGCTACTTTGGTTTTAAGCATGCTCAAATTCCCCATTAACAATGTGGCTGGTTGCGCAAGGTGATGACAGGCGGCACCTAGACTTTCTAACATCACACGATTTCGCTCGATCTCCCGCTGCGCAGCCTCAGCCCGCTTCCGGTCGGATAGATCCGTAAAAGAAAAAACGAATCCTACCATTTCTCCATCGGAATTTCGATTGCAATTGGCGAGCACTTCGATGTTTAGCGCGTTTCCAGAAGGCATTTCTGCCGAAACCTCACACGACCAGCTTCCCCCATCTCCTTTGAGCGACTGCATGAGATCCTCGGCAAGACCGCTGCCATCAAACAAATCCTTGATACTATACCCAACCATCGCGAACTGCTCTTCACTCTCCATCATGGTAGCAAACGCAGGGTTTACATACTCAAGAATTCCGTCCAAATTCGCGATCGCAATACCGTTAGCAGCATTTTGTATCGCATTATGTTCTGTACGTAACATTTCCTCTGCTTGCAGCCGAAGGGTAATGTCGCGGAGAAAGAATCCTAAATGGTCCTCCCCTGCCCATATGCGCGCCACGGCAATCTCACAGGGAAACTGACTTCCATCTTCCCTTTGGCAATAGGCTTGAATCAGAACAAAACGCTGCTTTTCAAGATTACTCGTCAAATCCCCTAGCAAAGAGCTCCCTGCACCTGAAATCACCTTATTGACAGACATGCCCTTGAGAGCATTCTTGTCCCAATAAAGAAAATCAACGGCCCGTGTATTCGCATCAACCACTTTTCCATTGAGATCCGTGATCAAAGCCGCATCATAAATGCTTTCGAGCAACGCGGTATATCGGCCTTTTTCACTGTGATCGAATTTCTCTGCGGCAGGAGTTGACGAAGGTTGCTGCCCGCTCCGTGAAGAAGACATGACAATACGGCGCTTATTCGCCACCGGCGCCTTAGGCGTCTCAGGAATAAGATCAATTCGTATGGTTCTCGAAAATTCAGGTATGTCCGACATCCAGCGCCCCTCAGGTATAGCTACCGCTCATACGTCAGACAAACGCAGCAGATGATGCCATCAGCATACCTAGTGCAAGCCATAGCTAATATTTAGCTCGAGATTATAAATATAATACTGGCCTGTAGCCAATAAAAAAATATAGGAACGCGGTCTCAGGAAATGCCACAATGCACACGTAATCCATCGTATGCGACACGAATACCAGGAGGTAATCGAGCCTCAAGCTCAGCATGACCGACTTCATGACACATATGAATCAAGTACGCTTCTTTGGCCTCTACTTGCGACAAACAAGCCAAGCTCTCTGCTATCGTCATATGGGTGGCATGCTGGCGATGCCGTAGTGCATCCAACACAATCACATCTACCCCCTTTATCAAGGACAGCGTTTCCGATGGCATCACTTTGCAATCCGGTATGTATGCAAGCCGAGCCCCACCCCCCTCAAACAAAAAACCATAAGTGGGTTGATTGCCATGCTCCACGCGCAAAGGCGTCACGGTCAGATTTTTGAGCCGTACAGGCCCATCAAGTTGCTCGAAGGCAATCTCCGGACGGTACGTCCCCAGCGTATTCGGGGCCGAAATATAATCAAACACACGATGCAGTGACGCTAAAGTATCTTTATCCGCATACGCAGGAATCATCCCTCCCTGCATGGTATTAAAGCGGCGAATGTCGTCAAAACCAAAAATATGATCCGCATGCGCATGCGTAAAGAAGACAGCATCTACACGTGGAATTCTGTATTCAAGTACCTGCTCCCGAAAGTCCGGAGGAGTATCTATCAAAATCCCCTGCCCCTCAAAAGACAAATACAGGCTTGTACGACGACGACGGTCTCTAGGATCCTGAGACTGGCATACGGCGCACTCACACCCTATCATAGGTACGCCACATGACGTACCGGTTCCCAAAAAAAGAGCCTCCAACATTCGTTCATCTCCCGTACAACCCAAATTCTACTTTAATGACACCCTATCGAGTTCATATATATATATTTATAGCTCTACCCTTTATAACATACAGTATGATGAAACCATACCTTATTCAGGTTGACGTCACGATTTCACAATACTACTCTTTTGCCGTCAAATCGTGATCGGCCTTGAACATGAGGCCTGCTTACACAAACAACTCGAGCATACAAGAAGTACGGTTATTATGAAAATAGATACATTCATTTCTGTTGGCGAAAACATTCACTGCACGCGAATTTTCAAAGTAGACGGCTTATTTTGCAAGCCTGATGCCAACGGTACGTATCAAATCAAGTATAACAGCCCCAAAGGAACATCATATATGCCCGTCCCAGCATACTTCACAGAAGGAGCTGACTGGCAGGCCGGCAAAGTCAAACATTGTGCCGTCGCGATCTGGCTTGGAATAAATGGATCCCCCGAAGAGCAAGAAATCGGCAAGGACTACATTGCCAACTTAGCCGCCGGACAAGAAGCCGCCGGTGCGACCTACTTGGACATCAATGTCGATGAGTATAGCACCGACGTAGCGGAACGCGTTGCCTTGATGCGCTGGACCGTTGACGTGGCGCAAAAAGCAACGCAAATTCCCATGAGCATAGATTCGTCAAATCTGGAAATTCTGGAGGCAGGCTTGTCTGCTTGCGACCCCACCCGAGGACGCCCTATGGTAAACTCCGTTTCTTTGGAGCGGACCAATGCCATCGACGTTGCCCGCAAATCCAATGCCGTTGTCATCGCTTCTGCAGCCGGTGCAGAAGGCCTCCCCAACACCGTCGAAGAACGCATGCACAACCTGGAAGCGATCTATCAGCGTTTACAGGCAGAGGGATTTGCAGACCGTGATATTCATTTTGATCCATTGGTATTCCCTATTTCCACCGATGGCGAAAATGGTATCCGTTTCTTGGATACCGTGAAAGCCCTTCGGGGAAGGTTTGGTGCAGACGTGCATATAGTAGCCGGACTGAGCAACATCTCCTTTGGCATGCCGAATCGCAAACTCATTAATCAGGTCTTCACCTGGATGTGCTGCGAAGCTGGCGGCGATGGTGGTATTGTTGACCCGATGCAAATCAATGTATCCATCTTAAACGGACTCGACACCTCTGCCGAACCCTTCAAACTGGCCCATGCCCTGCTGACAGGTGAAGATGAGTATGGCATGGAATATATTTCTGCAGCTCGTGAAGGGCTGCTGACCTAATCATCAACAGAAAACCTCATGAAACATGCGCCCGGAAATGCTCTTTTAATTGTGGGACCGGGCGCAATGGGACTTTTCCTAGCGACTCGACTACATCGCTCTGGCAAACCTATTGGCCTATTAGACTATCGGCCTGAAAGAGCGCAACGGCTCCACGAAATCACATTGCGTGAAGGTATCCAATCGTATCTAGCCACCATCACGCCACATACAGATCCTGCGATTGTGGCGACATATGCTGACATCCTGATTTGTGTCAAAGCGCATGCCACACACCACGTAGCACAAACACTAGCCCCACATATACGATCAGGCGCTTGCGTACTTACCCTCCAGAATGGTTTGGGCAATAAGGAAGCGCTCGCAAGCCTCCCATGTGTAAGTAATCTACGTGTGGGCATCACCAGTTATGGTGCTTATCTAGAGGACGAAAAGACCGTGCAATCTGCCGGTGAAGGGAAGATTCTCATTGGCTCTTCCCAACACGATACTGTTGGCTTGTTCTGGAAAGAGATGTTTCATCGCGCAAATCTTCAAGTGGAATTGGTCGACAACCTCGATACGGTGCTCTGGAAGAAACTCATACTCAATGCCGCACTCAACCCCGTGACGGCCCTCTTCGGCTTGCGTAACGGCGAACTCGTGACCCTCCCTGCAGCTTGGCAAAAGGCTATTGCCATTTTACAAGAATCTGTAGCTGTGGCAAAAAGCGTAGGACTCGATATGAACGTAGACGAGTTACGACAAGAGCTGAAAAACATCTGCCAGAAAACGCAAAAAAATCGTTCCTCGATGCTCGTTGATATCCAAGCCGGTAGAACAACAGAAATAGAAGCGATTAATGGGGCCATTATTCGGGCCGCTGCAACATCTGGACAGCCTACTCCCTGTAACGAAACCATTATGCAAGAGGTGCTAGCGCACCAATCGCATGCCGTCTAACATGAACCGCTACTTTTGGCCATACTCTTGAGCACTTCCCGCAAATCGCTTGCATCAGCGGTATAAGTCTGGCCACACATGTGACATGTGACATCTTGACTTTGACCACTTCCGATCAAGACATCCAACTCTTCCTTCGACAAGGACGCCAACACCCCTAACACCTTCTTTTTGTTGCAGCGGCATCCAAACGCAAGAGATTTTTCATCCCGCACGATAACGGGATCAGAAGAGAACACATCCTGCAAAGGAGCGGCTACATCCTTGGGCCAGAGACGTTCACGCATAAAGGTGTCCGCATGCCCATCTTCCAAACGTTCCAACATCTTAACAAAAGCCCCCTGATCTGAATCTTCCATGCGCTGTACAAGCATGGCACGGGCAGAATGAATTCCTCCATCATCAGAGACAACCCAAATATTACACCCCGTTGGCACCTGCATGGAGTGATTGTAATAACGTCCCAAAACATAGCGTAATTGCGGTGGATTCACGTTGAGTACGGCTTGACTCAAAATTCGTCCCGGTAACGTGCTAACCACTTGAACACTCCCAGATTCACCAAGTGCGGGAACCGTATCGACAGGCAGCACACCATCCAAATCATCCAATGTTTTGCGGTTGGTAAATCCACGCAACTGTCCAGCCCCTGTCGCTTCCACCAGAACCCCCTCTATGGGCCCGCTTGTATTCATCCGCAACATCCAAGCTTCATCCCCGGTGCCGGCATCAGCTGCCAACAGCGCTGCCGCAGCCAACGCCTCCCCTAAAACCGCCCCGGCAACCGGACCACTCAAGTGACGTGCCTCCAAAGCCTTTGCCGTCATCGTAACGTCCGCCAGCATCATACGAATGCGTGTATGTTCTGTTATTCCTTTAACCAATCTGTCCATAGTGCCGCCCATACTGAAAAGAATTTTGCACAACGTCCAGTCCTTATTCTCGTTTACATAACGTTTCTCGCTTGTTCAGCATCCACGATCTGCTATTTTTTAAACATGAAAGCACTCATACAACGCGTGTCTGCCGCAAAAGTCTGGATCGGAGGCAGCGTTTACAACGAGATTGGATGTGGTCTGGTCGTATTGCTTGGTGTTCGAAAAAACGATAACAGCGACGGGGCTGCCGTGCTGGCTGCCAAAACCGCCAGTTTACGCATATTCCCCGATAACCAAGATCGGATGAATCGCTCTCTACAGGATATCGCGGGAGAAGCTCTCGTTATTTCACAGTTCACGCTGTATGCAGACACACGAAAAGGAAACCGCCCGAGCTTCATCTATGCAGCACCACCAGAAGAGGCAAAATCTCTATATGAGAAGTATGTACATTACCTTGCAGATCTCTTACCGCCACAATCCGTCAAAACGGGACAATTTCGCGCTTCTATGCAGGTTGCGCTCACAAATGATGGCCCCGTAACGATTACCCTTGATACGGATCGCGATCTACCATGATGATCATGATGCAGGAATTCGGGAAGACGCCTATTCAAGAGTTGACGCCCCACACGCGAACTGCTTTACTTGTAGCCATCATTTTACTCAGTATGAATAGGGAGTTGGCGCATGTCTGAAAACGATCCAGATACCAACGGTGGACTGCCTCCGAAAATCAGTTTAAAGCCCAAAGCAACGGTATCCACACCGCAAGAAACAACTGCGCCCGCCCCAAAGGATACGCCAGCTTCCCCTAAGTCAGACGCTACAGAAACATCCAAACCGATCACCCTGCCCAAACCAGCAGCAACAACAGAGCCCAAGAAACCAACAGCACCAACGCCCCCCACAGGGCCAAAACCGAACGTAGGACCAAAACCGATTACGTTGAAAAAACCCGTATCGGTACAAGCAGAAACGTCCAAACCTTCGCCTCCTGTCGTTCCCAAACCAGGAGCAACAACAGAGCCCAAAGAGCCAACCGCACCAACGCCCCCCACAGGGTCAAAACCGAACACAGGGCCAAAACCGATTACGTTGAAAAAACCCGTATCGGCACAAACAGAAACGCCCAAACCTTCGCCTCCTGTCGTTCCCAAACCAGCAAAGGAATCTGATTCTTCTGTCAAAGCCTCTCCCCCAACTTCTCTTAAACCTGCCGAAAAGAGTGATACACCTTCAATGGCAGAACGTGCGCTCGCAGAAGCAAAGCAGGAAGAGGCGGATACCCCTAAAGCACAAGAAAACACAGCTTCCCCAAACCCCAAGACACCTCAGGCTCCCACGGTAGGGGCGGAAAAAAAACCTGAGCCGCCTGTTCTACCAAAGCCTAGTGTGCCTGCTTCGTCTAGCGAAGAAAAAGCAACGCCTCCCATCACATCGCAAGAACAGCAAGATAAACCCCAGCCAACAGCAGAAACGACAGACACCGATAGCCAAAAATCGGATGCAACAGAAAAAAATAGTCCCGACTCTCTCTCCAACACGCCAAAGGATACGCAGGAGGAGGCCAAGCCAGCAGCGCCGCCAACTGCTGCGCCTAAACGCCCCGTTCTGCGGCCAGCAGGTGCAGGACCAACGACAATCAAACGCCCCACTCCTGTGGGCATTCGCAAAGATGGACCAGACCCCTTAGCTGCTCCCGGAACGAAAAAATCGACTTCACGCATAACGCTTCCCTCAAATGCGGAAAAAAGCACTTCAGGACAGATCCGAACGATTAAAATTGCTCCCAAATCAAAGACAGGGCAAATAGAACCGCAAGCCGACAACACTGGCGATACGGCTGACAAGAAACCATCGGTTGATCCCAAGCGCCAAACCTCTCGCATTTCACTGGAATCGGTTCTCGGCGGCGAAAGCAGTGCCCCCAACGCTCCTGCTACCATTAAAATTAAACGAGCAGCACCGGAACCTTCTGTCTCTCCAGAAGCGAAAACGATCGTCAAATCGGCTGGAAACAAGCCCCCCACAGAAGAGTCTGCGGACGAAACGGCCCAAGAGACCAAGCCACAATCACAGAAAAAAACGTTAAAAGTAAAACGTCCGTCAGTTTCGACGAGTGAAAAACCCGCAGCCCAGCCCCCCACTTTGTTTACTCCGCCCGTACCAACTGGCAAGGTAGGAGAACCGGAACCGCATTGGGCATTCGCTATCATTGCTCTTGCGGCAACCTTGATTGCTGGCGTACTTATCTATGCGCTCACAGCGCAGGTCATGGATGAAGATTTAACCGAAGGCCCTCCGCAAGAAGGCTTACCTTGGCCAGCTAGATATGTACCGTAATACATAAACTAACCTATATAAAATCGAAGGGGAAAACACATGGCATCAGAAAACATCATTGAAATTACTGGCAGTAATTGGGACAGCGAAGTAGCCAGTGCAACATTACCTGTACTCGTAGATTTTTGGGCAACCTGGTGCGGCCCTTGTCGCGCAATTGCCCCAATCCTGGATGAACTTGCCGGGGAGCTCAGCGGAAAACTCAAAATCGCAAAAGTTGACGTAGATCATAACGCGCCATTGGCACAGCAATTCGGTGTACGTTCAATCCCAACGCTTCTTATTATGCAAAACGGTGAAGTAAAAGAACAGATGATTGGTGCTTTGAGCAAAACAGACTTGCTGGCAAAGCTCAAACCGTTTGTAGATTAATTCATCATTACCTGGCAGCCGGGTACCCCAGCTGCAAAACAAGCAAAACGTCTGTTTCAGATGGTATTTCGAGGGCTTGAATCAGAGCCTCTCTATCGGCTGGTGGATAGTGTGTCCGAACACCTATCCTCTCGGCTATTCCCACGAGTTGAATATTCTGGGCCACATGCCCCGCATGCAACGCCGCCTGCACAAGCAAGCCCGAAGGTTCGCTTTGCCGCTGCATCAAATTCCCATCGCCAGAGAACCGCTGTTCCGCAACCAAAAGCAAAACCACAGGAGGCGCAAAATCCTCGGCAGCATCATCCGGCATCACTTCGACGATTGAAGACATGCCATCATGACCCATCGCATCAGTTGTAGCCAGCTCTCTGAAATCACCATTTTGAACACCAATCAGCCGATGTCCAAGTGCGTCATACTGCCAAACACCAGCCTCCGCTAACAAATATATGGTAACCGGAAAAGGGAGGGTCAAAATAGGCACCGTACGCGCTGTCGCATCATCTGGTCGATTCACACCACATGCCGCCCATAGTATATTCCCCAACCCCTCCCAATGCAAAAGCCGCGAATCGAACCTTTCAACATCCCTGCGTGCTTGCAAACTGGAGAAAATACCCAGTCCCCCAGAGCGAACAGGCGGCGGGAAAGTAACATCATCAGGAGCTGCCCAACCGATCGAGATGACGCTAAGCAAAGACAAGCAAACACACACCAACAGACGAAATCGGGAAAAAAACATACGCCCCCCCTTTTAGACAGTCACTACGGATGTTATTCGTGCAAAAGAACTTCTCGCATCATATCTCGCAAGGCACGTAATCGGTATGGCTTTTTGAGAAAATATATCCTGTCTTCCTGCGGCAAGTCCTCTATACCTTGCCATTGGTTGTAACCACTCGAAAGGATTACGGGAACCCTCTCATCATCCTGCCGTAGCTTCTGACAAACTTCAACACCTCCCAACGAAGGCATTGAAATGTCCAATATCAACGCACGGAACTTCCCCTTTTCTTGTTGATAGCAATCCAGAGCTTGACGTCCATCAGATACCGAAACCACCGTAAAACCGATACTTTCGAGCATCATCGCAGCAACTTCGCGTACCATTTCTTCATCATCTGCTAGCAGGACCGTACCCTCACCGTTCCAGGATTCATGCAAATCCTTATCCAGTCGACGTATGGCAGCCACTTTATTTGAGACGGGAAGATACAAAGAGCAAACCGTACCCTTGCCCACTTCACTCTCGACCGTAAGACATCCACCATGACTCCGGACGATCCCCAAAGCGGCTGCCAGGCCCAGACCATGCCCTGTTCGCTTTGTCGTATAAAATGGATCAAAAATTTTGGCCCGATCTTCTTCGCGTATCCCGACGCCCGTATCAGAAATCTTCGCAAACACATAATCGCCCGGAACCAATGGCTGTTGCCCTAAAGCAAGACTAGCCGCAATTACAGGATCATTCGCACGAACGCTAACCTTTCCTGTCTGCAAAGATATGGTCCCTGCGCGACTTTCAAGCGCATCCGACGCATTTACCATCAAATTCATTAAAACCTGGCGAATCTGCGTTACGTCACACTCAATATCTGGTAATCCCGCAGCAAGATCAAAATCCAATACAGCTTTCTTGGAAAGCGAAACCATGAGCAAATTTCGAAGATCCTCGATGACTTCACTCAGATTGGTCGGAGCCAACACAAAGCGTCCTTTACCCGAGTATGCCAACAACTGGTTTGCCAGATCCGTCGCGCGCTGACAGGATTCTATAACAGCGTGAACATGATGCTGTACGTTTTCACCGCTCTCGTAGTCGTTTAGTGCTAAATCAGCATGCCCCATCATACCCATGATTAAATTATTAAAATCATGCGCGATACCACCGGCCAGCACGCCAAGACTTTCAAGTTTTTGCGCCTGCTGCAGTTGCTTTTCAATCCTAATGCGCTCCCGCTCCGCAGCTTCCTGCTCCGTAATATCCAGAGATAGGCCCGCAATCATGCGTTGAGAATGTCCGTCCGCTGTCACAGGCAAGGGAAATTTCACCGTCAACAACGAACACACGTTGCCATCAGGCTCGGTGATCCGCGTCACATAGCGTACCGCCTTCCCCTCTTGCAAAACGCGCAAATCCGATTCACGACATTGCCGCGCCAAGTCTTCTCGGTACAAATCCTCATCCTTACAACCAATGCAATCGCCTATATTCCAACCGCGCTCAACAGCATGTGCATCATTCAAATAAATACGTCTGCCATCTTGATCCTTGATAAAAGCAAACCCAGGAAAATATCGCATGAATTGTTCAAACCGCACTTCACTTTCGCGTAAAGCATCTTCAATGCGACACCGCTCGGTAATATCACGCATAAGAATCACAGCACCCTGCTGAAAACGAATCTTCCCCGTTATAATCTCTAGAGGAAACGTTGTTCCATCCCTGCGTTTTCCCGTTGCATACCCCACATGAAAACCAAACTCTTCTAATCGTGATGCAATTTCGCCAATCTTGCCTTGCAATCGACGATCATAATACAACATATCCGTTTTCTTGTTTAGAATCTCCTTTTCCGAAAGGCCAAACATCGCCTGCACCTGCCCTGAACACATCGTTATCACACGATCACGATTTACGACGATCAGTGCATCTGGACTAATGCTCATCAGGACCTGTTCCAGTTCCTGCTCGGAAAGAATCGATTCACGCCAACGCCGATAGGCAATCCAGAGCAGAAACAAAAGCCAGAAAAACAAGGCATTTAGCGCCACAATCGCGACAGGAAACTCGGTATATGCCGCAAAAAAAAGATCAATACGAGGGCGCATTTCAACAAACAGTCGAAAACCGGAGAGAGCCAAAACAATCCATACAGTAATCCAGATTTGGACTTGCTCTTTCCGGCTACGAGTTAAACGATACGGAGACATATTGCTTCACCTGTGAAATGTGTACATTGCCGTAAGGTAACGTACGAGCGCTCTTATAAATCACGCACAAAACAAATATTTTTTAAATGCAAATTATTAAGTGGCATGCGAGAATTGTCAATCTTCAACCTGCTTACAATGCGTATTTTCCCCATGACACACTATCAGTCGAAACCCTCTACTTTCATCAGGGGCTTTACCTGCTTATTTATAAGGTTCCCCTTTATATCAAACCCGATTAAACGCTACGAACGATTTGCGTTTATGCTCTAACCGGCACGTAAATATGGAGAACAAAAAAATATTGCTTTGCATTCATGCGAATGTGTGATTCAAGTTTTGCTTTGTATGGTTGCAAAAAACCAATATGGCAAAGCTCATATGCTGACAGAAACAAGCAGTGCGCGTTTTCAGGAGTATACATCATGGCTGACATCAAGTACCAATGCCCCCAGTGTAGTAGTGAACGTATGGTCTCAGAATTTGCCGATGCAACAAAGATCATGTGTCGCGACTGTGATTGCAATATGCGGCAGTTTGTGCCAGAGACAGAGCCCAGCGTAACGACAGACACCGCCACTGCGGAGCAAGAGAATAAGACCACGCCCGCCGCCCCCCCAGAACAGTCGTCGGCCAAGAAAAGCAAACTTAAGCTTGCTCGCGACAAACAACCAGAGCTGCCACCCGATGAAAAGCCAGGTGTTGTTAAGTCGAAAGTCAACTTGCCAGAAGAAGCAGTAGCCCCCCCTCTCGAGCTGCACCCCAAAAAGAAGCAAAAGAAACCACTGATATCACAGCCTTTTCTCGCCTTCTTATTATTCCTCGTCGTGGGAGGTATCTCTGGATTTCTGCGTTACGGAATTACAATTGAAGACACATTCGCCGCGCCTGCCTTGGAGTACCTGTGGATTGGTGTACTGGTATTACACTTTTATATCGTGGCTAAAGCCTTCTCCTCTGACATGATGCAGGGTATTCTGTGCTTTTTTATTCCCGGATGGTCTTTTATCTATCTAGCCATATCCGATCATTTTTATCACAAAGCAATCGTTTTTGGATTATTAGTCGGAATCGGATACGATGGCGGTTTACAGCTTACCGCAATGGCATCAACCGGCCTCGGAAGCATTCAAGAGTTCATCAACACCGGCGGAGGAGATGTGCGGCGACGCTAAAAACCCCCGCCATATACGGATCTCAGATCACATGACAACGGGATGGGATTCGGCCTTAACGATTCACAAAAAGTTCATTTTTTGTTTTCCCGACTTGCTTTTCGCATTCACCTGTGTTTCGCTCCTCGCGTTCAGTTCGTAATCAAACGGTATTCGATTCATCCTACCGTTGGTCGAAAACTGACGATAGTTGCCCGTACTTTACGGACCCCCGTTTTACATAATGACCACCGATTAGAATTGGAACCTTTACAAAAAGGATGGTTGGAGATGGCAGAAGAACTACAAGGGTTACTCGATCGCATTCGTAAAGAAGGCTTGGAAAAGGCCGAGGAAGAAGCCAAAGCCATTATTGATGCAGCAAATCAAACAGCAGCAGAAATCAAGAAAACGGCAGAAGCTAATGCCGCGAAAAAAGTAGAGACCGCCCAAGAAGAAGCCGAAAAACTGGAACAGCGCAGTATTAGCGCCATCCAACACGCAGCACGCGATATTGTATTATCCGTTGGTGACGCCGTGCAACAGGCATTTGAAACACTGACACAGAAAGATATTTCTGAAATTTTAGATGGAGAATCATTTGCAAAACTCGTGCATGACGTGGTCAAGGCCTATGTAAAAGAAGATGATAAAGGGGGCATTGAAGTATTGCTATCCCCAAAACAGCAGGAGCAAGTCTCTACGTACCTAAATCAAGCCATGAACAAGGACTTGCGCAAGGGCATTACGATCAAGTCTACGCGTGGCGTCATATCCGGTTTTTCCGTTGTGTTACGCGACCAAGGAATTGAACACGATTTTCGCGGAGAAACGTTAACATCCGCCTTTTTGGAGCTTCTCCGTCCGCAGTTAGGCGAAATAGTAAAAAAAGCGATGGAGACGACTGAAAAGAAGTCATGAGTTACTACTATTTGATTGCCAGCTTGCCCGCACTTGCGATGGATAAGCCCCCCATATCAGACGAAGCATTTCTCTCGCGCTGTGAGTCCGAACTCAGTCCGCGAGATTATGAAACCTTGCAGATACTGGAGCATATCCCCCTACCCGAGCAGACGCCAACCCATCCCTTTGTGGAAGCCTGGAACAATCATGAAACGCAATTGAGAAACGCTATTGCCAAGATGCGTGCTTCGAAACGGAAATCCGATGCTGAGCGAGTTTTGCGATCCCATGGCGGATATGCCACCATTATCGAGGATAGTGTGGAAAATGCCTGGGTGCAGGCAAATCCGCTCGAGCGGGAACGCAGCTTCGACAAACTTCGCTGGAAACTCGTAAACGACTTGGAAGGTCCCGATCCCTTCTCTTTTAACGTCATTCTATCCTATGCCATAAAACGTAAGATTGCCGAACGCTGGTCTCTCATGGACTCCGAATCAGGCTGGCAAAAGGCACAGGAAGCTTTCGAACAGCAACCGGCTGGAACAGACCGGCAACAAGAACCTGAAACTGCCAGCACACAAGCTGGCGCATAAACCTGAGGTACGTATGAACCAAAGTAGTGGCAAGATTGCCGGCATCAACGGCAACATGATCACCGTCGCTTTCGAGGGCGCAGTTAGCCAGAACGAGGTTGGATATGCCTGTCTGGATGATCTGCGTTTGATGTGCGAGGTAGTTCGTATTCGCGGCAAAAAAGCTGACATGCAAGTCTTTGAAGACACGACCGGCCTATCGATTGGAGACACAGTAGAATTCACTGGTGATCTGCTTTCCGCCGAGTTAGGACCAGGATTGTTAACGCAAGTTTACGATGGCTTGCAGAACCCGTTGCCACGACTTGCTGAGCAGTGCGGTTTCTTTCTGCAACGCGGAATATATCTCGATGCGCTCCCCCGAGATCAGAAATGGACCTTTACACCGGTGGCCAAACCAGGCGATACCCTCACGGCTGGCGAGACACTGGGTACCGTGCCCGAAGGAATCTTTGAACACCGCATCATGGTCCCCTTCAATATGCGGGGCAGTTGGAAAGTCGAAAAAATTTCCGAGAAAGGAGACTTTACGGTAACCGAACCGATTGCAACCCTTTCGGATGAGCAGGGACATGAAGCTGAAGTGAGTATGATGCAGCGCTGGCCTGTCAAATTACCGATTCAAGCATATGCTGAACGTTTGCGACCAGAAGACACTCTGGTCACGAAAGTTCGCTCGGTAGATACATTTTTCCCTGTTGCCAAAGGCGGTACGTATTGCATCCCCGGTCCTTTTGGTGCCGGCAAAACCGTCTTGCAGCAGCTCACCAGTCGTAATGCAGACGTAGACATCGTCATCATTGCTGCTTGCGGCGAACGTGCTGGCGAAGTGGTGGAAACCTTGCGCGAATTCCCGGAATTAACGGACCCGCGCACGGGTAAAAGTTTAATGGGACGAACGGTGATTATCTGCAACACGAGTTCCATGCCCGTGGCTGCACGTGAAGCCTCCGTTTACACCGGTGTCACCTTGGCGGGATACTACCGGCAGATGGGTCTGAACGTATTGCTACTAGCCGACTCCACATCGCGCTGGGCACAAGCTCTACGGGAAACCTCTGGACGGCTTGAGGAAATTCCGGGCGAAGAAGCCTTCCCAGCTTACCTAGAATCGGTCATTGCCGCTTTTTATGAACGCGGCGGCATTGTCCGACTCAAAGACGGCTCCATTGGTTCGGTGACCATTGGTGGCACCGTGAGTCCGGCCGGCGGCAACTTTGATGAACCCGTGACCCAAGCCACACTGAAAGTAGTGGGCGCATTTCACGGTCTCTCACGATCGCGTTCCGATGCTAGGCGCTACCCCGCCATCGACCCGATCGACAGTTGGTCAAAATACCCGAGTGTCGTTGATGAAGACGATGTGGAATTTGCACGCGGCATCGTGAAACGAGGTACCGAAATTGGTCAGATGATCAAAGTTGTTGGCGAAGAAGGTACAGCCATGGATGACTTTATTGTCCACCTCAAAGGTGAATACCTGGATGCGGTTTATTTACAGCAAAGCGGGTTCGATCCCGTTGATGCAGCAACCGATGCGGATAGACAAAAAGCCGTATTCCACGTCACGGCTGAGTTCCTACGTACCCCTATGAAATTTAAGGATAAAGAAGAAGCACGCCATTTCTTTCATCAACTCACGCAGCTCCACAAGGACTGGAACCGCGCCTCGATGGAAGATGACGCATTCAAGGATATTGAGCAAAAACTGCGTAATCTTGTAGGGGAGGTTTCAACCGATGAATAAATTATATCACAAAGTCGATAACATTGCCGGAAATGTCATCACCTTGCGGGCGCCAGGGGTCAAATACCGTGAGCTCGCAGAAGTGACCTCCCGCCCGGGAACATCATTAGCCCAAGTCATTCGCTTGCATGACGAAGAAGTCTCCTTGCAGGTTTTTGCAGGTGCACGTGGTGTTGCCACCGATGCACGCGTACGCTTTCTCGCGCGCCCCATGCAAATCCCCTACTCCGAATCGTTACTCGGCCGGGTCTTCACTGGTGCAGGAAATCCACGAGATAAAGGGCCGGCCCTACATGGCGGCGAAGTTGCCATCGGGGGACCTTCCGTAAATCCAGCCAAACGAATCATTCCGCAAAATATGGTTCGCACGGGCATTCCCATGATCGATGTGTTTAATACACTCGTTGAATCACAAAAACTACCGATCTTCGCACGTGCGGGTGAACCCTTTAACCCCCTACTGGCTCGTATCGCCCTGCAAGCAGAGGTCGACGTAATCATTCTTGGTTCCATGGGACTAAAGCATGATGATTATCTTTACTTTCGTGACACCCTTGAGGAATCCGGAGCATTGTCTCGCAGTGTGATGTTCGTTCATACAGCTGCTGACCCTGTCGTCGAGTGCCTATTGGTGCCAGACGTCTGTCTCGCCGTGGCTGAACAATTTGCCCTCGAAGGCAAACGGGTGCTTACCCTCCTGACCGATATGACCAACTTTGCCGACGCCATGAAAGAAATTGCCATCACCATGGAGCAAATCCCGTCGAACCGTGGTTACCCAGGTGACCTCTACAGTCAGCTCGCAGCTCGCTATGAAAAAGCCGTGGATTTCGACACGGCAGGATCCATTACGATTCTCGCGGCCACCACAATGCCAGGTGATGACGTAACCCACCCCGTGCCGGACAACACCGGATACATTACGGAAGGGCAATTCTACCTCAGTGGTGGACGAATCGAACCGTTCGGGTCGTTAAGCCGTTTGAAACAACAGGTTAACAAAGATACCCGCGAAGACCATCGGGTCATCATGGATAGTCTGATTCAGCTCTTTGCCGGATACCGTGAAACGCTCGAAAAACAAACGATGGGCTTCCGCATGAGCAAATGGGACCAAAAGCTCCTGAAATACGGACAACGTTTCGAAAAGGAAATGATGGATCTTTCGGTAAACATCCCACTAGAGAAAGCCCTTGATCTCGGATGGGAAATCCTTGCCGACTGCTTTGAGCCCATGGAAACCGGTATCCAATCGGATGTAATTGAAAAATTCTGGCCGAAAGACAACAAAAAGAAAGCGGAAGCAACAAAATCCGGTGAAAACAAAACCGATACGCAAGCGTCAGAAGAAAAGGACGAGAAACCGGATCAAGAGGACAAGGAATAACACCAGTAAGCCTGCTTATTGACCAACAGCTAAAAAACGCATATGGCTAAAATCAAACATACCAAGAATGAATTGAAGGCGCAGCAGGAATCCTTGCGGCGCTATCAGCGTTTTTTGCCAATGTTACAACTGAAGAAACAACAACTGCAGGCCGAAATTCAGCATATCGATCATCAGATCCAAGAAGAAGAGTCTGCCTTCAACAGTTTAGCCGATGATCTCAAAAGCTGGGTAGCACTGTTTGCCGCTCCAGAATCCGAGGATGCAAAAGTAATTTTGGAGCAAATCGATACAACTTCAGGTAATATAGCAGGCGTGAATATACCGATTCTACAAAATGTCCAGATCGAGCAACCAGAAGCAGATATGTTTCTCACACCAGCGTGGATCGACGATGCCCAAGAGCAGATTGCTGAGATGATTCACAAAAAAGCAGCCATGCAGGTATTACAAAAGCAGCGCGATCTCGTGAGTGAAGAACTGCGCACCACATCCCAGCGCGTAAACCTTTTTGAAAAAGTCAAGATACCCGAGTGCAAAGAAAACATACGTATCATCAAGATCTATCTGGGTGATGAACAAACGGCATCGGTTGCACGAGGAAAAATCGCCAAAAAGCGCACGGATCGAGCTCCCGTGGATACGCTAGAAGAAAGTGAGGCGGCCGCATGATTGTACCCATGCAGCATGTTAGCATTCTTTGTATGGAGAAAGACAAGACCCGGGCCTTGGAAGCTTTGCAGGAATTAGGGTTGCTGCATGTATCACAAGCCCCCTCGCAAGTAGAGTCTCTTTCCAAGGATACCGAAGCCGTTCGCGAAGTGGAAATTGCCATTCACGCTTTGCGGTTGGCACATAGCCACACGCATGGCAAAACAGTCCCACAGCCACACAATGTAGCGGCGGTCGTTACCGAGCTGCTGCACAGGCGCCATGAAATTGGAGAGCAGCTAGCGCATAGTCATCACGAAAAAACTGTCGTAGAACCATTTGGCAATTTTGATCCTGCAAGCCTGGATGATCTGCGGGCCAAAGGAATTCACATAAAGCTCATCCGTGTGAGCGACCCACATCTACTGGAAGTGCCAGATGGTGTTGTGTTGCAAGAAATTTCGAGCACCAACAAAGGCCACTGCATGGTCGCCATCGGGCAACAGGAGTTCGAAATTGATGGAACAATCTCAGCACTACCAGAAAAGTCGCTATCTGAGCTCAACAAGGATGTAGACGCCCTGCAAACCGAATTGGAGGACATAGAGTCTGAACTTCGCGATCTGTCGGCACATGTAGGGGTTCTGGAAGCGGAACTCCTGGAACGCAAGAATCAACTTGCCTTTACGCGCACGCAGGCATCCCTTGCCGAACATGGTCCCATTTCTTCTTTGACGGGCTTTTGTCCGCAAAAGAAAATTGCGGCAATCTCACAAGCTGCATCCAAGCATGGCTGGGCCATTCAGGTGCGGGATCCTAAACCGGGTGAGGATGTCCCAACCCTTCTGGAAATGCCGAAATGGGTTCAGCCCGTAAAAGCAGTCTTGAAAGTTCTTTCGATTCTTCCAGGATATCATGAAGCCGATATCAGCTCCGTCTTCCTCGTGTTTTTCAGCATCTTTTTCGCCATTCTCATCGGTGACGCCGGGTATGGACTGCTCTTTCTTGCCATTACCATTTTTGCCCGTATCAAATTACCCAAGGCCCCAGCCTACCCCTTCGTGCTCTTTGCCATTCTGAGCACAACAACCTTACTTTGGGGCAGTATGACCGGAAATTGGTTTGGCATCAAACCGCAACACCTACCAGCCATACTGCAAGTACCCTATTTGGAAATTTTCCAAGGTGAAGCAGCCAGAGATTTAGTCATACGCATCTGTTTTGTCATCGGTGCGGTACATCTCACCATTGCGCATGTCTGGAATGCCATAGCACTGGCCCCATCTCCTAAAGCACTTGCCCAGATCGGTTGGATTGGTCTCGTATGGTCTATGTTCTTTACAGCCTTAAATATGGTGCTAAATCAACCATTACCTGCGTTGTTTGTCCCCATGCTTATTCTATCCGTCGTATTAATTTTATTGTTCATGACGACGCCCAAGGACCTCAAATCCGAGTGGATCAATCACGCTATGTTCCCACTCAGCATCGTAAACTGTTTTGTAGATATTGTGTCCTATATTCGCTTATTTGCCGTGGGTCTGGCCTCACTCTCTGTAGCCGCCAGCTTCAATGATATGGCCATGCAAATCGGCTGGAATCGCATTTGGACGATACCCATATTTGCCCTGATTCTCTTGCTGGGGCATGGGTTGAATATTGTGTTATGTGCCTTGGGTATTCTGGTCCATGGCGTTCGCCTGAACACACTGGAATTCTCGTTACATAAAAATGTTGAATGGAAAGGGTTTGCCTACAAACCTTTTGCTCGTTTGTCGCAGGAATAACTATTGGTAATGGATCGGGATATCCTCTCGATGCAAACAAAAAGAAGGAGTCATAGTCATGGAAGAAGTCGCTGTAAGTTTGAATGAATCATTGGGTCTTGTTGGTGGTATTGCTGCACTTGCCTTGGCCGCCATCGGGTCAGCTCTCGGAACCGGTGCTGCAGGTGCTGCCGCCATCGGAGCTTGGAAACGTTGCTATGCACAGGGCAAAGCCGCCCCCTTTATGCTGCTTACCTTTGTCGGTGCCCCCCTCTCCCAGACCATTTACGGTATTGTTCTCATGTTTACGATGCGTGGTATCGTGAGCGCAGATTATCCTTGGCAAGGGCTGCTGGCTGCCGGTGTATTTGCAGGTATCGGCATGGGAACTTCAGCCTGGCTACAGGGACGCGCCGGCGCCGCAGGCAGTGATGCGCTCGCGGAAACGGGCGAAGGTTTCACCAACTATCTGGCCGCTCTCGGTATCATCGAAACCGTCGCAATCTTCGTCATGGTCTTCACCATGTTAGCCCTTGGCTAACGCATACAACGCCTTTCAAGATTTGCCTCCATCAAAACGTACTCTCTAGAGTATTGGTCTTGATGGAGGCATCGTTTCTTAGGAATCCGCCGAGAAGGATATGGCCAATACTGTATTGTTTACATTATCTCGTCTTTTCAAACAACGACGACAATTCGTGCGTCAACGCGCAGACGTTCTTGTATCTTGGACCCATATTTTCTTTGGTGGCCTGATCGATCTTCTGAAATTTACGCTATTTCGATACAGATGCAAACACGTGCAACGGCGCAACCGAGAGGTAGGCAAACATGACGCCGAGAAAAAAATTGCGTTTGTGATTCCATGGTATGGTCGGGACATCGGCGGGGGTGCTGAAGCAGAGATATACGGTCTGGCACATGCTCTGAGGCAGCAACACCCAGCTATGCATATTGAAATTCTAACCACCACACTGAAAGAGTTTGCTGCAGACTGGAACGTGCCGGTTCATGAACCAGGCACGCATATGGAAGAAAACATCACAGTAAGACGATTTCACCCAACAACTCCCGACAGAAAACACTTTCATTACTTGAATGGTTCTTTCCTGATGCAAACAACCGGGCCTTGTCCTAAAGACCACAACAAATCCCCGCTGCCTTATTTTGCAGAGGCATATTTTCTCCGGCGCATGATTCGAAGCCCATCGCTGATCGAATACATGCGTAAGCATATAAATGACTATGATGCCTTTGTTATGATTCCCTATATGTTCGCATTGACAGTTGAGGCCTGTATGCTAGCTGGTAGCAAAGCAATGCTGATTCCTTGTTTACACCATGAGAAATATGCCTTCTTGAATGTGTACCGGAAAGCCTTTGGGACTATTGGAGCCTCGTTATGTCACGTTCGAAGCGAGGCGAGGCTATTCGCAAACCTGTATCGATCAGCACCTGTCCCCACAATGATAGGAGAGCAGGTTGATGTACATATGCGTCTCGGTAATGCGAAACGTTTTCAGAAAAAATATGGAATCAACACCCCGTTTCTCCTTTACGCGGGGCGCCAAATTGAAGGAAAAAATGTTCCTTTAATGGTCCGGTATTTTGAACAATTCCGTATGAATAATCCCGAGTGGGCTGAACTACAATTGGTTTTAATCGGCAAAGGTGATCTTGATTATACAGGCAAACCAGGCATTCACTCTCTAGGGTTTATTCCCGCAGAAGACAAAATGGATGCGTACAGAGCCTCTCTGGCATTATTCATGATGAGCACAAATGAGAGTTTCTCTATTGTGATGATGGAAGCATGGTTACAGGAAACACCGGTCATCGTTTCGTCTCATTGCGAGGTTACATCCGACCATGTGAAAGACTGCGGTGGAGGATATGCGATTACATCCGAACAAGAATTTACCGAAGCTGTTATTGATTTGCTTTCAAATCAAAACAAAGCACAACAGCTCGGGATCAAGGGACGGAATTACGTCCTTGAAAACTTTTCCCCCGAAAAAGTTACGGCAAATTTTTGTGCTGCGCTAGAAGCCCTTCGCAAGATTACCTGAGCAAAATCACGTCTTACATGCTGCGAATGCGATGCATCAGTCCGTTGACCAACCATTCACACAGACAGCACCGCACCCGCTAAAAAAATAGATCCGGCAATGATAACCGGAAGGTCACGTTCTATCGCAGCTACTTCTGCAGCTTGCACAGCCGACGCAGGATCGGCAATAACCGTGGTTGAAACGCCGTACTGACGATAGGAATCGGCCAGTATGTCAGGATCCAGAGATCGATCTCCCGGCAAGGCACAACAGTAAACCGCAACGGCAATATCAGCAAACACGCGAACGACCCCGGCAATGTCTTTATCAGCACACATCCCCGTGACGAGAATTACTTTACGCCACCCCTGCCCCCGTAAGCTCTGCACCAATGCTTTTGCTCCATCCGCATTATGAGCAGCATCAAGCAATACATTCGGCTTGAGATACTGCATCCGACCGGGCCAGCGCACCAATGACAACCCGCCGCGCAGAACCTCGGCATCTATCGATACCCCAATTGCATCAGCCACGATCTCTAACGCAGCAACGGCAACACCAAGATTTTCAATTTGATGGTTCCCAACCAGCGGCAACAGCATCTGACCAGACAAACCGCGCTGCGTTGCAATGCGTACCTTTTGCCCTGCAGCTAGTGGTTTCCCCACTCGTTCAACCGACACCACATCAGGGGCAAAGATGAGCGTCGATTCTTGCTCAGCAGCTCTCCTGCGCAAAACAGCTTCAGCTTCCGGTGCTTGTGCTGCACTGATAACCGGACGCCCGGATTTGATAATGCCAGCCTTCTCATATGCAATATCTGCCAAACCGCTCCCAAGGTACTGCTCGTGATCCATTCCAATACGTGTAATAACGCTTACAAGAGGGTGTACCACGTTTGTCGCATCCAGCCTGCCCCCGAGCCCCGTCTCTATTACGGCCAAACGTACCTCAGCATCACGCATACAAACAAAAGCCATCGCCGTCGCTATCTCGAAAAATGTGAGCTCATACCCAGATGTAGATTGTATTTGGGCTGCCGCGCGCTCACATATATCCAGCGATGCAGCCAAGTCAGCATTCGTTGCATCAACTCCGTCGATTCGTATTCGTTCGTTGAAATGCACAAGATGTGGAGATGTGTAAAGTCCGAGGTGCAAACCACAATGACGCAATACGGCTTCCACTAATGCGGCCACAGAGCCCTTGCCATTGGTACCGGCAATGTGAATGGGTGCAAAGCTCTGCTCAGGATGCCCTAATTCGGCACAAAGTGCTCGAATTCCATCCAATCCAGGTTTAACGCCAAAAGCCCGCCTGCTATACAAACGCTCCAATGCAGGCCCTAATCCTTCGCCTTGCTCGATCATGCGCTACTCCACAGAAAAGGCGATCGTTACCCGAGGACGGCGCTCGACAAAACCAGAGGGCAATCCATGAATTCGACCGATTCTTGCTCCTACCTGCTCCACGGATTCATCCAGAATGGGGTTACCGCTTGCGCGAGACAATCGGGTCGACTGCACGGCACCACCAGGTCCCAAACGGAGTTCCAAAACGGCTTCTGCATCACCAACGGCGGCCCGAGATGGAGCATCCCAGATACGATATAATGTTTCACGAATAATGGCCAAGCCTCTGCCATCTTCATCTGGGATCGATGTACGATCACTCGCGGTAGCTCCTTCATCAAGCAATCTCCGTATTTCTTCGGGTGTCAAAGGATTCTCCGGAGCTGGCGCGGGTTGCTCAGGAGTGCGTCTCACCACTCGATTCGTATTTACTTGAATCTGCCGTTGAGGCCGGGGAGTCGGATCAGGCGTGGGAGCAGGTGGATCAGGCTCAGGGTCTGGTGCAGGATCGGGCTCCACCACGTCTGGCTCCGCGACATCCGGAGCCGTCCGTACATCCACCAGAAACTCAACGGGAATGACACGATCGGGTGGCCTCCGAAAACATCCACTTACAAAACCATACGAAAAAACGAAGAAAAAAACGACGAGGTGTACGCCGGAAACAATACGGAAAATCTTTTTATCTATCGACTGCATACCAATACTCTATCCTGCTCAATAGGCAAACCGCAAGAGGATGTTTATCCTAATCGCCTCCTACGAGCACCGCCTTGGTGCTCACAACCATTAGTCGCCTCTACCGCACCGCAACCAAATGGTTCAGCGAACGTTTGTTCTTCCTCACTTTCTTACCTTTTGTTACGTTGTCCGTCCTATGCAAACAGTACATTATAGCGATATGGAAATGGCCGACTGGCTGGAAACAACCGACGCCGAAAAGCTATCAACACTCTATCAGCAAGCCTATGCGATAAAGGAACAGTATATTGGCAACAAGGTATATTATCGCGGTTTGATTGAGTTTTCTAATCTATGCCAAAAAGACTGCCTTTATTGCGGTATTCGACGTGGTAACACGAATGTAGAGCGGTACGAGATGTCTGATGCCGAAATTGTCGAAGCAGCTCGCTGGGCACACCAGCAACGTTACGGATCTATCGTATTACAGGGTGGCGAGCGTGCCACGCCAGCTTTCACCAAACGTATTGAGGGCTTACTACATGAAATTCATGCGCAAACCCACCATGAGCTCGGCATCACACTCTCTCTAGGTGAACAGTCTGAAGACACCTATCGTCGTTGGTTGTCCGCCGGAGCAAAGCGATATCTTCTACGTATTGAAACCTCGAACCCTGACCTTTATGCCGCCATTCACCCTCCCGACCATGATTTTCAGAATCGGGTTGCTTGTCTGAACACGCTGCGCGATCTGGGTTGGCAAACAGGAACAGGAGTAATGATTGGCATCCCCGGCCAAACGACGATGGATCTAGTGCAGGACCTCCACTTTTTCGAACAAATGGATATCGATATGATTGGCATGGGACCATTTATTCCGCACACGGAAACACCACTTGGCCAGCAAGTCTCATCCGTTGATGGACCGCGCCAGCTACAAATGGCACTAACCATGATTGCTCTCACGCGCATCCACTTACGAGACGTTAACATCGCTGCAGCCACAGCCCTGCAAGACCTCAACCCACAGGGGAGAGAACGGGGCATCGAAGCCGGGGCAAACATTATCATGCCGAATCTGACAGAAACCCGCTACCGCACCGGATATCAGCTTTACGATGGAAAGCCATGTATGGATGAAAATGCGGGCATGTGTAGATTTTGTCTGGAAGGACGTATTGCATCCGTGGGCGAAAGCATCGGCTATGGAGAACATGGCGATGCCCCACACTACGTCCGTCGCATGAATAAAATCCACAAAAGCCACTCTGCCGTATAAACCAGCAACGGCTACTGGCAAGCAGGATTCTTCAGTATGCGGCCATTACCATGCCACTGTATTTCTTGTTGCCGCCCTTGCCTTTGGGATGTAGAACAACACCATGGAGATATACAAATATGACAGACAAGAATACAGTGGAACAGTTATATAGCTTCATTACAGGTGATGAGGACGCACGTGTCTGTAAAGATATCCCCGACGAAGCCTGCCATTCCCAGCCACGGAATTTCTTTGCCTATCTTGGCGGAAATCTGCTTGGCAAGGTGGCTGACGAAATTGCAAGTGCCAAACTGGTGATCCCCTGGATTTTCGGGGCGCTTGGCGTACCAACGATTCTAACGGGCTTTTTGGTTCCGATTCGAGAAGCTGGCAAGCTACTTCCACAAATGATCATTGCTGCCGTTATTCGCCAAATGCCTCGACGCAAAGGCGTTTGGATTGCAGGCGCGATATTATCTGCCTTGAGTCTGTTCGGCATGGCTTTAGCTGCAGGGACATCAGAGGGCATCGCGGCTGGGATAGCTATCATTGCCATGCTTATACTATTCAGTTTAGCCGAAGGCCTTTGCTCGGTATCCGCAAAAGATGTTTTGGGAAAAACCATTTCTAAAAGCCGCCGTGGCCGTCTCATGGGGCTCAGTGCCGGCATTTCCGGTATTGCTGTTCTTACCATTGGCATTCTGATGGGCACACGGCAACTAGAGCAATATGGCGTAAGCGTATTTTCTACGTTGCTTATCGCAGGCGGAATCCTCTGGTTACTGGGTGCTATCAGTTTCGCCTTTATTGCCGAAGTTCCCGGTGCCACTAGCGGAGGAGGAAATGCCTTACAGGTAGCTTTGCAACAACTGTCACTATTGCGCACCGACAAACCATTCCTCCATTTTGTGATCGCACGAGCCCTCCTGCTTGCAATTGCGCTGGCTCCCCCCTTCTATGTGCTGCTGGCACAGCAGACCGCAGATGCCGACCTGAAAGGACTAGGCCTTTTGATTATATCAAATGGCCTTGCTGCTAGCATATCAGCCCCCTTCTGGGGAAGACTCGGAGACCGTTCCAGTCGCAGTGTCATGGCGATTGGAGCCACAGGGGCGGGCATCCTCGGCGTATTCACTTTCACTGCCACTATCGCCCAATGGCATTGGGCAACGGGTACCTTTGGCATGGCAATCATTTTCTTCCTGCTCAACATCATGCACGGCGGCTTGCGTCTCGGACGAAAAGTATATCTTGTCGACATGTCTACCACAGAAAACCGCGCTGCATATCTCGCTATATCTAATACATTGATTGGTGTTCTCATGCTTCTCGGCGGACTGTTGGGATTGATGGGAGACATTCTGGGAGCAGCACCAACCATCATGCTATTGGCCATCCTATCTTTTTGCGCTGGTGCATACGCATACAGATTGCCGGAAGTCAGCGACCCAAGTTAGCAGCGTTTCGTACAAGCAAGAAATATCCGAGAGGAACGAATCATTATGAACCAACCCGAAAACATCTATCCTTACCTATGTAAACCGGTGTACAAAGATTACATCTGGGGCGGAGACAGAATCAGATCGACGTTTCAGCGGCAAGACACACCGGCACGATGCGCGGAATCTTGGGAAGTCGCCGATCGCCCAGAAGGCATGAGCATGGTAACCAATGGCCCACTCAAGGGACAAAGCCTGCAGCAATTGGTGCAAATGTTACAAACGGACCTACTCGGCCCACAGCATGAAGGTTGTGACAGATTCCCTCTGCTGATCAAAATCATAGATGCGCGTGAAGACCTCAGCGTGCAGGTACACCCCAATGACAATAACGCTCAGTGTACCGGGGGCGAGCCCAAAACCGAAATGTGGTATATACTCGACGCCACTGCTGATGCCAAAATCTATGCCGGCATGCAACCGGAAGTTACACCAGAATCTTTCAAAGCAGCAATTTTCGATGGAACCCTGGAACACGCACTTGCAAAAGTAGCCGCAAAACCGGGTAGGACAGTCTTTGTTCCTGGCGGAAAGGTGCATGCCATTGGAGCAGGTTGCCTACTGCTGGAAATCCAACAAAATTCAAATACAACCTATCGGGTTTTCGACTGGAACCGAGTAGATGATCATGGCAAGTCACGAGAACTTCATATCGAACAGGCTATGCAAGTCATAGACTGGAATCGCCTAAAACCAGAAATATCTTCACCCCGCCCGCTACCAGCCGATGGTAATAATCATCCGTATGACATCCTGAAAACACGATTCTTTACTGCCACGGGATGGAATCTACAAGAGCCGAGACCTTTCTCGATCGATCCGGCTGGATTTCGGATTTTGTTTGTATCGAAAGGCAAAGTTTTGATCGGGGCCAATGGTGTAGTTGCCGCAGCCTCAGCAGGTACATCCTGCCTCATCCCAGCGGCTGCAAAACGGTTCACACTCACCCCTGTCGAAGGAAAAGCCTCCGTGGTTGAGATACAAGGACCTGCATAACAAAATGTTGACGCTTGTAGATCGGTATTATTTCGTTTATGGTTCAACGCAGTCAAACCAAACGGGGAAATCATGAGTACGACTGCAGAGCTAAAATACAAACGCATTTTACTGAAACTAAGCGGCGAAACGCTGCAAAATCGTGAAAAAGGATTGGCGATTGACCCCGATGCGGTTGCCCATGTAGCAACTCGCATCCAACATGTTGTCGAACAAGGCGTCGAAGTAGGCATTGTCGTTGGCGGCGGCAACTTATTCCGGGGGCTAAGCGGTGCCCAGCGCGGCATCAATCGATCATGCGGCGATTATATGGGCATGCTGGCAACCATTATGAACGCCCTAGCCCTACAAAACGGACTGGAACAAATCGGTCTGGAAACGCGCGTACAAACTGCTATCTCCATGCCTCGGGTTGCGGAACCCTTTATCTTACGAAGGACATTACGCCATCTGGAAAAGAAGCGTGTTGTCATCTTTGGCGGTGGGACTGGAAATCCATTTTTCAGCACTGATACTGCGGCGGCCCTGCGTGCCAGTGAAATGGGAGCGAACGCACTACTGAAAGCAACCAAAGTCAATGGCATCTACACAGAAGATCCTGTCAACAACCCGGATGCCAAACGTTTTGATACGATCACCTATACGGAAGCTATATCCCGTAACCTGAAGGTCATGGACGCCGCAGCTTTCTCCCTGTGTATGGAAAATCATATCCCCATTGTTGTATTTGACTTTTTTTCCGAAAACACCTTGGAACGCGTGGTAGCAGGAGAAACCGTAGGAACACTGGTAACTGACGAATCGTAAGGAGGAATAACATGGAATCAATTGATGAAATCTTGTTTGAAGCCGAAGATAAAATGGATAAATCGATGGATTTTTTCCATGAACAATTTTCCGGTTTGCGCACCGGCAAAGCCTCACCGGCGCTGGTAGAAAATGTTACCGTGTCCTATTATGGTTCGATGACGAGATTGCGCGAACTAGCTGGTATTTCAACACCGGAACCCCGCCTCATTGTTATTAATGCCTACGATCCAACCGCACTTGCAGAAATCGAAAAAGCGATTCTCGCTGCGAATCTGGGTGTTACGCCGATGAATGATGGCCGTGTCATACGCATTCCGATCCCCGAACTAAGCACGGAACGACGGGTTGAAATGACGAAATTAGCTAAGCGTATGGCCGAAGATGGCAGGGTTGCGATTCGCAACGTACGTCGCGAGGCCAATGATGCCGTCAAAGCGCTAGAGAAAGGCGGAAAGACAACCGAAGATGAGCGAGACGAAGCTCTTAAAAAAATCCAGAAATTCACCGACGATCATATCGCCAAAATCGACGCTGATTTGAAAGCTAAAGAAGCCGAAGTAATGGAAGTCTGATTCCTACAGAATCAGCATGCAATCGCCATAACTGTAGAAGCGGTATCGCTCGCGCACCGCTTCTGCATATGCTTGCATGATCAATTCCCTGCCTGCTAGAGCACTCACCATCATAATCAGAGTGGATTTGGGCAGATGGAAATTGGTCAACATATAATCTACAGCTCTAAAGGAATATGGTGGGTAGATAAAAAGGTCACTGCGACCAGCCCCCGGAAGGATATCTCCCTCTCTACGCATCACGGTTTCCAGAGTGCGCACAGAGGTACTACCAACAGCTACAACCCGCCCCCCATTAACACGCGTTTGAGAAATTATCCGAGCAGCCTCTGGAAGTATTTCATACCGCTCTTCATCCATGCGATGTTCGGTTACATCATCCACCGCGACAGGACGAAAGGTCCCGATACCAACATGCAAGGTGACCTCCGCTTTCCTGACGCCTTTAGCTGTCAAGGCAGCAAACAGTTCAGGTGTAAAATGCAACCCCGCTGTGGGAGCTGCGACAGCTCCAGGCTGTGATGCATAGACCGTTTGGTATCGCTCGGCATCGGTTTTTCCCTTTTTATCATGCTGGTCGCGATGAATATAAGGGGGCAGCGGTACATCCCCTACTTCATCAAGGACTTCAAACAACGGCCGCTCACATTCGAGTCGAATTTCGATGCGACCGGCTTCGCCTTGGCAAACCACTTCAGCTCGAATAAGTCCATCGGCAAGAGACAACCGCGCGCCTGGTTTGGGTTGTCGAGAAGACCGACACAGCGAAAGCCAGCAACCATCCGTAGTGGGTTCAAGTAGCAATAACTCAACAGCACCACCCGATGCAACTTTATGCCCGTAAATACGTGCGCGAATGACCTTTGTATTATTTACAACCAGCAGATCGCCTGCATGGAGATAATCTCCGATGTCACGTATATTACGGTGTTCCAACTGTCCTGTCGCACGATGGACGACTAACATACGTGCATCGGACCGGTGTAAAGCTGGTTCCTGCGCAATGAGTTCTTCCGGCAACTCGTAATCAAAATCGGCTGTCTGCATGTATCCGATCCGTCATTCCCCAATAATCTTGACCAATACCCGTTTCCGGCGTCCACCATCGAACTCACCATAGAAAATTCTTTCCCATGGCCCGAAGTCCAACCTGCCTTCTGTCACAGCGACGACCACTTCCCGGCCCATAATGGTGCGTTTTAAATGCGCATCAGCATTATCCTCATACCCATTATGGGCATACTGAGAATAAGGCTTTTCCGGGGCTAACTGTTCGAGCCACTTTTCAAAGTCACCGTGCAAACCACTCTCGTCATCATTAATAAATACACTCGCAGTGATATGCATTGCATTTACGAGGCACAGACCTTCGCGAATACCGCTTTCACGCAAACACGTTTCCACCACATCCGTAATATGCAACAACTGCCGACGCTTCGGCACCTCAAACCATAACTCTTTTCGATAACTTTTCACTCGCATCTCCTCAAGGCGTGAACTGCATATCGTGCAAACGACGATAAATGCCACTCTGTGTCAGTAAATCGGAATGTGTGCCTGACTCAACAATTCGTCCATGCTCCAAGACGAGAATCCGATCACAATTCATAATGGTTGAAAGACGATGCGCAATGGCAAAAACCGTACGTCCTTCAACGAGTTGATCAATCGCCTTTTGAACCATACGTTCAGACTCAGTATCCAAAGCGCTCGTGGCTTCATCGAGAATTAATATTTCTGGATCATTCAGCATGGCTCTCGCAATCGCCAGTCGCTGTCTTTGCCCTCCTGACAGCAACATACCCAATTCGCCAGCCATCGTATCATATCCCTGCGGAAGCTGTTCTATGAACGCATCGGCATAAGCCTGCTTCGCCGCTCGCTCGATAGACGCGCGCGATGCATCAGGACAACCATAGGCAATATTGGCAGCTATCGTGTCGTTAAATAAGAAAATGTCCTGTGTAACGACACCCATTTTTAATCGCAGCGAGCGTAATGTATACTCGCGGATATCTGCACCATTAATCAATATCTGGCCATGGGTAACGTCAAAAAAACGTGGCAGTAAATTGACAAGTGTTGTTTTGCCTGCGCCAGATCCACCCACTAATGCAATCCGTTCTCCAGCTTTAACCGTCAAATCAATGTCGCGCAGTACGGGTTCATCCTGATAGGCAAAATCAATATGCGAAAAACTAATTTCCCGAATCGGCTCCGCCAACTCTTTCGCATCAACGCAATCCGCAACCAGCACAGGCGTGTCAAGAATCTCAAAAATGCGCTCTGCTGCTGCAGAACTCTGGGCAACACTCAAGTGAATCTTGCTCAATTTCTTCACCGGCTCATACAGCAAAAAAAGTGCTAATGCCATTACAATAAACTCGTTCCAGGCCATCCCTAGCGAAACCGCATAAAACAGGGCCAGTACAATCCCCACCCCAGCCAGCAAAACCATCAGAGGCTCGATAACCGACTTCGCACGAACCACGCGCATCGTTCGTCCAAAAAACACAAGACAGGCATTCGCAAAACGATTTTGCTCACGATGCTCCATACAAAAAGCCTTTACAATACGAACCCCCCGAATGGATTCCTGCATAATAGATACCATTTCAGAAAGCCATTCCTGACTTTGTCTGGCAGCTTTGCGTACACGCCGACCGAACACGGCAATCGGTACAATACAAAGCGGGAACACAACCAACGCTGCCATCGCCAAACGCCAATTTCTTGTAATGGCATACACGGCTGCGCCAACGAGCAAGATCGGTTGACGCGCAAGATCCGTCAGCACGGTTGACACAGCCCGCTCCAGCATCATCGAGTCATTTACCGTGCGGGAAATCATTTCACCGGTTTCAGTGGTATTAAAATACCCTACTGGCAAATCCTGCAAATGGCGAAATGTTGCCACGCGTAAATCCATTACAACACGATTCCCTACCCACTGAATAAGATAGCTGTTCAGGAACTGTCCGATTCCGCGCACGAAGAGCAACACGACCAGTATGCTACCAATAATCGTCGCCGCACGCACCGTCAGTGGCTGATCCGTATCAAAGAAGCGACCAAGCATTTCCTCGATAACAGGCAATGCCCCAACCGTAGAACCGGCAAACAGAATACCGCATACCCCCCCTACGATCAGGCGCGCCAAATGTGGCCGTGCATAGCGCACCAGACGCATGTAGGGAGTGCTGCCCATTTTGAGAAACCAACGGTTTTGCATGAAGGAAGATAAAGTCATTATGTATACTTCAAAACCTCGTCCACCGTGGTGTAACCATCCAGAAGGCATTGAATACCATGCTGCCGCATCGTCGTCATCCCCTGCGAAACAGCTTTATCGCGAATAACAATCGTAGGTTTACGATCATTAATCATGTCTCGAATCGACTCCGTTACAGCCAGATATTCATATAGTCCGCGCCGTCCATGATATCCTGTATCATTACAGTAGGAGCAACCGGACCCATAATAGAAGGAACGACCTCCTATATCACTGCGAGAAAGCCCTAACATATCCAGAACATCATCTTCAGGCTCATATGCCGTCTTGCATTGATCACAAACCGTCCGTACCAAACGTTGACCTAAAACGGCTTCAAGCGTAGAAGCAATCAGAAAGGGCTCAATGCCCATATCAATTAAACGCGTGACGGCACCAGCAGCATCATTGGTATGCAAGGTACTGAACACCAAGTGACCTGTCAGTGATGCTTGAACGGCAATCTGCGCTGTTTCAATATCACGAATTTCACCAATCATGATGATGTCGGGATCCTGACGCAAAAAAGCACGTAGCACATTCGCAAACGTATTACCCGTGCTTTCCTTCACCGGAACTTGCATAATACCCTCGATATTATACTCAACGGGCTCCTCTGCTGTTAGCAGCTTACGATCAATCGTATTCACGCGTTTTAAGCCCGAATATAATGTCGTCGTCTTACCGGACCCCGTGGGCCCCGTAACGATCACAATCCCATTCGGTTTAACAATATCGCCCGTGAATTTTTCATACACATCATCAGGCATGCCAAGATTCTCAACACTCAACTGCACATTGCTCTGGTCCAGCACACGCAATACAACACTTTCGCCAAATTGTGTTGGCAAGGTAGAAACACGCAAATCGATAGAACGGCCACCAATCGAAAGCTGAATCCGCCCATCTTGTGGCAAGCGGCGTTCCGCAATATTCAAACCCGACATAACTTTAATACGTGAGATAAGCGGCAAAGCCAAACGCCTTGGCGGAGGGGCCATTTCATATAGCGCACCATCGACGCGGTAACGAATACGAAACTCTTTTTCAAACGGTTCCAAATGAATATCGGAAGCACGGTCATTCACGGCTTGATATAACACCAAGTTCACAAAACGGATTACCGGCGTGGAACCAGCAGCCTCCTCCAGCCCCTTTTCATCCGTTTCGTCGCCGATCTGCAATTCCTCATCATCAACGCCTTCCAGCGTTGATAGCATATCGTTAACCGCAGCACTGTCATCCCCGTAAAATTGATTAATACATGCTTTTACATCATCCGCTCGCGCCAAAACAAAAGACACGTCACAGGTCAGAACAAACATCAACTCATCCATCGTTTGTGTGCTGACCATGTCAAACGTAGCCAGTTCCACGGATGTGTCTGTTACGGTGACGGGAACAACATTATACATACGGGCAACACTAGCAGGCACACCACGAATCGTCTCTACGGGGATATCCAAGGCAGGCAAATTAACGACGCGCGTCCCCAGAAAAGCAGCTATGATATCCAACAGGTTATCTTCACTAATGAGCCCGAGATCTATGACGATAGCACGAATCGACTTGCCGGATTCCGCATGCTCGGATTGCACATCTTCGGCCTGCTCTCCGGTCAAGACTCCCTGCTCTATCAGAAGCAGCAGCAAAGGATCTTGTATGGTCTCTTCACTCATATCGGCTTGCTCCAGTTTATCCCTCTATTGACCATCCGCAGCCTCCTGCAGCTTTTGACGAATCGACTCCGGATCCTGCGCCTTGGAAATCAAATCCTCATAACTGATTTGACCAGCCTGATACAGTGCCATCAGGTAGGTATCCATCGTAACCATGCCATATTTTGCACCTGTTTGAATATCAGATGTGATACGGTAGGTTTTGTTATCCCGGATCAAAGAACGAATCGATGAAGTTGAAATCATGATTTCAAAAGCAGCCACGCGGCCTGGACGATCCTGCCGGACGAGTAGGAGCTGCGAAACTACAGCCACGATACCGTTCGCCAACTGCGTACGAATCTGCTCCTGCTGATCGGTTGGAAATGCGTCCACAATACGGTCAACCGTGGCAGCAGCACCCGTCGTATGTAATGTAGCAAAAACCAAGTGACCTGTTTCCGCAGCTGAAATAGCCGCCGCCATGGTTTCCAAGTCTCGCATTTCCCCCACCAGGATCACATCCGGATCTTGACGCAACGCCCGTCGTAATGCCTCCTCAAATGTCGGAACATCAACCCCGATTTCACGCTGCGTTACCACGGATTTCTTATGCTCGTGGTAGTATTCAACGGGATCTTCAATCGTAATAATGTGACAGTCACGCTCTTCATTAATCACATTGATCATACTTGCCAATGTCGTGGATTTACCCGACCCCGTGGGCCCTGTGACCAGAATCAAACCACGAGGGCGAAACAACAATTCCCGAAACTGTGCGGGTAAACCAATTTTCTCCAAGGTCAACAAATCTTTAGGAATCTGGCGCAAAACGAGCCCAACATTACCTTTTTGTTTAAATATGCTGACACGAAAACGAGCCTGATCCCCAAAACCAAAACCAAAATCACTACCGCCATTTTCACGCAAATGCTGTTGATCGCTTGCCGATGTAATGCTCTTCATTAAACGCTCGGTATCGGCTGGTGTTAAGGGCGAACAGTCTAAGCCTTCCAAATGGCCATGCAAACGCATCATCGGAGGCAAACCAACCGTCAAATGTAAATCAGAGGCTCCCTCATCTACCGCAAGCTGCAAAAGATCATCCATTTCAACATGCTCGCCTGACATCATTTCATGTTCTTCACTCATTAGTCTGCATCTCCCATCGTTACGCGCAACACTTCCTCTAACGTAGTGACTCCTGCACCAACTTTTCGGACGCCATCTTCACGCAACGTACGCATCCCCAATTCGCGTGCATGCCGACGCATTTCCGAAACTGACATTTTTTCAAAAATCATGTGTTGAATGGCATCATTGATCAAAAAGATTTCAAACAATCCTTTTCGCCCCGAATACCCCGTTAGTGAGCACTGATTACAACCATGCCCCCGTGTCAACTTGCGCCCCAATAGCGGTTCCCCTGCGGGGCCCAACGACCGAATGGAAGATTCATCAGGCTCATACTCTTCCTGGCAGTGCTCGCAAATACAACGAACCAGGCGCTGCGCCATCACGGCCCGTATTGAAGAAGCTACCAAAAACGGTTTTACGCCAATATCCAACAAACGCGTAATGGCGCTGGGAGCATCATTGGTATGCAGCGTACTAAATACCAAGTGACCGGTAAGCGAGGCTTCTGTGGCAATCTGAGCCGTCTCCTTATCACGAATTTCACCAATCATCACAATATTGGGTGCCTGACGCAAAATAGAGCGCAATGCCAAAGGAAATGTCATGCCGATCGTCGTATTCACCTGCACCTGATTAATGCCGGACATTTGGTATTCAACCGGATCTTCAACCGTAATAATCTTACGGTCTGGGCGGTTAATATGATTCAAACAGGCATACAGTGTCGTCGTTTTACCAGAACCCGTTGGTCCCGTTACCAGTAAAATTCCATCCGGCAAACCAATCAACCGCTCAAACAACTGCTGATCGTCGGAGAAGAAACCAAGCTTGGGCAATCCCAATGCAAGGTTTTGCTTATCCAGAATACGCATAACGATACTCTCGCCATTGTTGGCGGGAACCGTGGACACACGCAAATCCAATTCACGTCCCTGTATATTAACTTGAATACGCCCATCTTGTGGTATGCGTCTCTCCGAAATCTTCATACCTGCCATGATTTTCACACGAGAAATAATGGCCGATTGCAACCGCTTGGGAGGACCATCGACTTCATGCAATACACCATCAATCCGATAGCGAACGCGAAATCGTTTTTCCAGTGGTTCCAAATGAATGTCGGATGCATGATGGCGATAGGCTTCAAGAATAATGAGACTTACCAGCTTGATGATCGGTGCGTCTGACTCACTGGCATCCCCACTATCAATCAGCTCATCCGGCGCCGTTTCCACATCCACAGCACCATCAGATATCTGATTAAGCATATTCTCAACATCTGCCTCAGCCGGATAATAGCGATCCAACAAAGCCCGCAATTCATTCGGACGCGCAACAACGCCCTCAACGTTAATTTTCAACAAATACCGTAATGCATCAAGGGTATCGAAATCCAAAGGATCACTGAGGGCCACCGTAATGCCATCTGCTGTTTTGTAGAGAGGAACGATCGCATACCGACGCGCCGTTTCGGGCTCAACTAAATCACGCGCCTCAGCAGGAATGTCAAAATCCTGAAGGGATACAAACTCCATGCCAAATACCCCTGCCAAGGTACCCAACACATCATCTTCACTGACAACATTTTCTGCTAACAGCAAATCAACCGGAGAAGTCCCTTCAAGTGCAACACGCTCACGCGCATCGTTTGCCTGCTCTTCTGTGACAATTCCATGATCACAGAGGACATCTAACACATATGCATCATTCGAAGTCAAATTCCGGTCCTCTCACTCATAAACAGACGATCACTATGCCGGGTACCCTACGCGAAAACCAATCACTGATCCAGCTTTTGCTTTAACATTTCCAGTACCATAGGTGGGTTCGCCTTACCGCGACTTAAGCGCATTACCTGGCCCATCAGGAATTGTGCCGCCGCCGCCTTCCCACTGCGATAATCGGCAACGGATTTTGGGTTGGCTGATATGGCTTCATCCACCATCTTTTCCAACGCATCTGTATCGCTTACTTGCGCTAACCCCAATTCATCCAATAGCTGGGCGGGATCCCCCCCTTTACTAACCAGTACCGTAAAAATCTCTTTGGCCCCCGTCATATTGACGGCGCCCCCCTCGACAAGCTTCGTTAATGCCCCCAGAGCCGATGCCGTAAGGGGTAATTCGGAGACCCCGACTCCCTGTTCAGATAGCACACGCAAAACATCCGTCATGATCCAATTCGAAACCGCCTTGGCATTTCCTCCTGCGGTTACAGCCTCTTCAAAAAAATCGGCAACTTCACGCTCAGCAGCCAACACCCCGGCATCGTATGCCGGCAAACCATAATCCTGCACAAAACGTGCCCGCCGAACACGCGGCGCCTCCGGCAAATGAGACTGCCACTCGGAAATCTGTTGCGCATGCAAAACAACCGGCAATAGATCTGGTTCAGGAAAATACCGATAATCATGCGCATCCTCTTTCGTGCGCATGCTACTCGTTTCCCCACGATCAGGATCCCACCGGCGCGTTTCCTGGATCACACGCTCTCCACGAGCAAGCAAAGTTGACTGCCGTTCCTGCTCATATTGCAATGCATGAAAAACCCCTTTAAACGTATTCAGGTTTTTGAGCTCTGCTTTCGTCCCAAGTTCCTTTTGCCCAACCGGACGCATACTGACGTTCACGTCACAACGCATATTGCCTTCTTCTAAATTACAATCACTGACACCGGCATATAACAAAATTTGTTTGAGCGCCTGCAAAAAGGCATAAGCTTCTTCAGGTGTCGACAGATCCGGCTCGGTAACAATCTCCATCAAAGGATGCCCAGCCCGATTAAAATCCACACCACTCGATGCGCCAAAGTGCGTGTTCTTCCCAACGTCCTCTTCCAAATGGATACGCGTCAGTCCGATCATCTTTTCAGTACCATCCTCGATATCAATCGTTACGCCACCACCTAAACAAAGCGGCTTGTCGTACTGTGATATCTGGTAATTCTTGGGCATATCCGGATAAAAATAGCTCTTTCGATCAAACTTGCTCCAATGCGCAATGTCACATCCAAGCATGAGACCACTAACTACCGTCAAACGGATTGCCTCACGGTTCATGACCGGCATAGCTCCTGGATACCCAAGACAAACAGGACACACCAAGGTATTCGGAGGCGCACCATAGCCTGTCGCGCAACCACAAAACATTTTCGTGCGCGTCTTTAGCTGCACATGCACTTCTAAGCCTATGGTCGTTTCGTAAACCATCACACCACCGCCTTCTTGCGCTGCTCAAATGCATGTCCAACGCGCAATATCTGTTCTTCACCCAAAGCAGGCCCCAGGATCTGTAACCCCACGGGAAGCCCTTCTGATGTCGCATAAGAAGGAACGGACATGGCACAAATTCCAGCCAGGTTGGCTGTAGCAGTAAACACATCACTTAAATACATTTTCAAGGGATCACCCGTATTTTCTCCGACACGAAAAGCAGGTGTCGGGGTTGCCGGGGCCAACAACGCATCGCAAGAGGCAAAAGCATTTTCAAAATCCTGCAAGATTAAACGACGCACCTTCTGCGCACGTAAATAATACGCATCATAATAACCACTGCTCAGTACATACGTGCCAAGGATAATGCGACGCTTTACTTCTGCCCCAAAACCTGCTTCCCTTGTGGCTCCATACATTTCTACCGGATCACTTCCCGTGGAAACCCGGCGACCATAACGAACACCATCAAAACGGGCTAGATTGGCAGATGCTTCAGCCGTGGCAATGATGTAATAAACAGCAATCGAATACTCCGTGTGCGGCAAGGAAACATCAACAACCTCCGCACCCAGCGAACGGCACGTATCCACCGCCCGTAGAATAGATTCACGCACCGCCGCATCCATGCCATCTACAAAATATTCTTTGGGCAAACCAAGACGCATCCCTTTTAAATCCGGCTGTAAAGCAGTCGTATAATCAGGAACGGGCACATCCAACGTCGTCGAATCCATTGCATCCTGCCCCGCCATAGCCCGAAGTAAAATCGCCGCATCTTCAACCGTATGTGTCATAGGACCAATTTGATCTAACGATGAAGCAAATGCCGTCAAACCATACCGGGAGACACGCCCATATGTCGGTTTCAATCCCACACACCCGCAAAAGGCAGCAGGCTGCCGAATCGAGCCACCTGTGTCCGTTCCAAGCGTGGCAATCGCCTCGCCCGCTGCCAAAGCAGCAGCCGAGCCGCCACTCGAGCCACCAGGTACACGATCCAAATCCGCGGGATTCCGTGTTACCATGTAGGCCGAATTTTCGGTGGAGGAGCCCATCGCAAACTCATCCATATTGGTGCGCCCCACAAAAACGGCTCCAGCATCCCTAAGCCTGGCAATCACCGTGGCATCATACGGCGCGGTATACCCTTCAAGAAGATGTGATGAACACGTGCAGGGCTGCCCCGAGACACTGAGCAGATCTTTCACCCCGATAGGTACCCCCAACAAGGGGCCCGACTTGCCCTGCGCACGAGCTGCATCTGCCGCACGAGCTTGTGCCAACGCAAAATCTGCATCCAAGGAGACATACGCCTGTATGCGAGAATCAACATCCTTGATCCGCTGCAACAAAGCTTCTGTGAGTTCCTGCGCAGAACACGCTCCGCGCTCCAGCAGATCCCCAGCTTCCCGGATTGTTAAACACGAAATATCGAAATTCGTATCACCCATATGCCTATACCTCGATTACTGTACAAAAGAGCAAAACCTATTATTCAACGATTTTGGGAACAGCAATCAAACCATCACGCTGCTCTGGAGCATTTGCCATTACCTTGCCATGATCGATACTGGCACGCGGCTCGTCCTCACGCCATACATTGGAAACCGACACGGTATGCGACAACGGCGCAACACCGTCAACATCCAGCTTTCCAATTTGCTCCACATAATGAACAATCTGTTCCATCTGTTCTTGAAACAGGGCAATCTCATCATCACTCAAATGTAGTCGTGCCAGATGCGCCACATATGCCACATCCAGACCACTCGCTTTTGCCTGCTCTGCATCACCCATTCGCGCTTTTCCCTCTTTCAATCATTTATCGCATTTTTACGCTACACAAGAAGTTGGGAAACTCTACATCAGATAAAAACGCGTGTAAAGATTCCCCATCAACAAATCAAAAGAGACTTACGAGCCAGACCTGCAAAAAAGGAGCTCTCAACTCACACCACGATATCAGGGAACGATCATCCTCCATATCCCGCAGCACGCAATTGCTCTTCCGTCAAAGGCGAATCGTTCACTTGCGACATATACCGCTTCACATATTTGCCAATCATATCGATTTCCACATGCATGCGATCTCCCGCCTGACGATCCTGTAAACTCGTGTGTTGCCATGTCCAAGGAATAATTTTTACTTCAAACGCATCCGCATCTACCCGCGTAACCGTAAGGCTAATTCCATCCAGTGCAACCGACCCCTTCAATACAATTCCATCCGCCAAATCGCGCCCACAATACACCCGTACGACGTGGTCAGCCCCCTCCATGCGTATTCGCTCCAGCGTCCCGACTCCATCAACATGACCACTTACCATGTGACCCCCTAGCCGATCCCCTACACGCAAAGCCCTCTCCAAATTCAATATCTGGCCTTTACGAGCCGATGCGAGCGTCGTGCGCTGTAACGTTTCAGACAGCACATCACATGCGAACCAATCAGCCCCTGCTTCCGTAACCGTCAAACAGGCGCCTTGAACAGCAATACTCTCGCCGAGTTCCAATGCAGGATCCCAAGTCCCTTCGCGCGAGATCACAAGCCGCGCCCCCGCAGAGCGTGACTCCATGCGCACTAAACGCCCTACTGTTTCAATCAATCCGGTGAACATGCTAACTCCTGTGTTGATGCGGGGGTAGCAACCAGACAAACATCATCCCCCACGCGCCGTACATCGTCAAAATGCAAACGTGGCGCATCCGTAAGCGACCACCCCTGCAATCCCGTAACGGGAACTCCATTGCCACCTAGGAAACGCCCCGCAACATAAAAACGACATACATCCACGGCATGTTCACGCAAAAGCGTACCAGCTAACGCTCCACCACCTTCACACAAAACATGCAAATACCCTTCTGCTCCCAAACGCTGCAACAAGGCGCCTACATCGATCCGCGAACCTGTCCCGCAAGTCCAGATCGTAACATTTGGTTGCGCAAGAATCTTCCGGCGTGCAGGCGAACAACCTTCCGTTACGACAACCACGGTCGGAAAACCATCGCGTAGCACTTTCGCTGCCCGGGCAATGCGGCCGGATCCATCCAACACAACGCGCAGTGGTTGCCGCGTAGATCTTGACTTCACCAGCAAAGAAGGATTATCCGCAGCAACGGTCCCCGCACCGACGAGGACGGCATCCACGCGGCGACGCAAAGATTGCACCTCTCTACGGGCGGCAGGTCCTGTGATCCATTGAGAGCGCTTTTGAAAATCACCAATACGACCATCCAAACTCATTGCCATTTTCAATGTCACATAAGGCCGGCCTGTCGTTACCCATTTCGCAAAAGGAGCGAGTAAAGCATTCCCTTCTGGGAGACAAATACCGGTTGACACACGCACACCATGCTTTCGCAATAATCGCAATCCACGGCCAGCATGCTTTGGATTCGGATCCTTTACACTCACAACGACCTCGGCAATACCCGCAGAAAGAATAGCCTCCGTACACGGTGGTGTTCTTCCATGCGTCGAACAAGGTTCAAGCGTCACATAAAGAGTTGCGCCGTGTGTTTGATCACGATGCAGACCACGCAAAGCCGCCACTTCCGCATGCGCCCCCCCAGCCTTGCGGTGATAACCTTCACCGATCGAAACCCCATCTCGAACAACAACGGCTCCTACTGGCGGATTTGGATGCGTTTTCCCTTCACCCTTGGCTGCTAAACCCAAGGCCCGTTGCATCCAGAATGATTGCTCTTCACGGCTGATCACTGCCATCAGACACTGACTTCCTTTCCACCGCCAATTCGCGCCGGACCCGATCGAGAATGCCATTTACAAAACGTCCCGATTCCGTATTGCTAAAATACTTCGCCAAATCAATGGCCTCATTGATCACTACAGCCGGTGGCACATCAGGACAAAACAGAAGTTCATACAGGGCAATCCGCAACACATTCCGATCTACCGCTGCCATACGAGCAATACTCCAGTGCTGTGCATACTTCGTAATGGTCCCATCAATCGTGGGTTGTTCCGCGTAAACACCCCGTACCAACTTTTCCGCGAAAGCACGAATTTTCAGGTCCTTCGTTGGGTTTTCCGCAAAAAAATCCTCAATACACCAATCCAATTCCGCTTTCGCATTCAAGTCCAAACTGAAAACGATCTGCAAAGCCCATTCACGAGCATCGCGCCTTGTTGCCATCTTCTATGCTCCTAGCGCTTCTACCACATTGGCCATTTCAATGGCAGCTTGTGCTGCTTGCCAACCCTTATTGCCAGCTTTTGTCCCACAGCGCTCCAAGGCCTGATCAAGCGATCCCGCACAAACCACACCATTGATAACGGGAACCCCAGTATCTAGCGCGATCTGGCTCAGTGTTCGGGCAACCTGTCCATTGATCAAATCCGCATGCGGTGTCGCTCCCTGCACAACAGCTCCTAAGGCAATCACTGCATGATACTTTCCGCTGGCAGCTAATCGCTTTGCAACCTGCGGCAATTCATTCGCCCCCGGCACCCAGACTGCCGTGACATCATCAGAGGACGCCCCATGCCGAACAAGGCAATCTTCAGCTCCACCTACCAATTGCTTGGTCAACAAATCATTAAAACGACTCACCACAATCGCGAACGTCTTGCCATTCGCAACCAACGTCACCGATACCTCTTTCATCTTTCCCTCCTCCTGTTTAGAAAAAACCTTAAATACTCAACCGCGAAAACACAGAAACATCAAAACAAATCTTAGCAAGCACCGATCCCTCTGCATCATCGTAACCAACCTGATATTTCCGTCATCCATCTTTCCGTAAGAATAGCGTAGCGTACTACCTTTATGCCATTGCACCTTTGTGGTTCCAAACCCGCAAAACCGATAAAGCAACATCCTATTTCAGCATCTCAGCATTTCAGCTTTTCAGCATTTCAGCTTTTCAGCATCTCATATAAGGTGCCCCAGTTTCTCTCGTTTTGTAGCAAGATACTTTGCATTCTCGGTTCCCGGTTCAGACACAATGGGTATACGCTCCGTGATCATCAAACCATATCCTTCGAGACCAACAACCTTGCGAGGATTATTTGTCATGAGCCGAATACGATGCAAGCCAAGCTCGGTTAAAATCTGCGCACCAACACCATAATCACGCAAATCAGCCTCATAGCCCAATTCTGCATTTGCTTCTACGGTATCCAACCCACCATCCTGCAGCGCATAAGCATGTATTTTAGCGGCTAACCCGATACCGCGCCCTTCCTGCCGCATATACAAAATCACCCCATGGCCCTCTTTTCCCCCCATTTGCATCGCCCGATGCAACTGCAAACCGCAATCACAACGCATGGAGTGAAATACATCGCCGGTTAAACATTCACTATGTACACGCACCAACGGCGCCTCTTGCTTGTCGGGTTCCCCCATAACTAAAGCGATATGGTGATCTCCATCCACAATAGATTCATACAAACGCAGCTGAAAAATACCCGCCTCTGTCGGAAAGCGAACAGCTTGAATGAACTGGATCTGTTTCTCCATACGACGACGATAGGCGATCAAATCAGCAATACTGATCATGAGTAAATCATGCTGCCGGGCAAATGCCTCTAAATCAGGAAAGCGCGCCATCGTGCCATCTTCGTTTAAAATTTCACAAATCACACCTGCGGGCGTCAACCCTGCCATTCGTGCGAGATCCACGGATGCTTCTGTGTGTCCTGCCCGGTGCAATACCCCGCCAGCAACCGCACGCAAAGGGAACATATGCCCGGGGCTTACCAGATCTGCATCTGTGCTATTAACATCAATCAGAACTTGTACCGTGCGGGCTCGGTCTTGGGCACTAATCCCCGTACTAATACCTTCTTTTGCATCTGCCGACTCCATGAATGCCGTACCAAAGTGGTCCCCACTTTTTCCCCGGGCTGCCATAGGAGCTAATTTGAGTCGCTGCAACTGATCATGTTCAAGTGCGGTACAAATCAGTCCCCGCCCGAAACGAGTCATAAAATTGATCATCGCAGCATCAGCTTTTTCTGCCGCACAAATCAGGTCACCCTCGTTTTCTCGGCGAGCATCATCGGTAACAATAACGGGGCGACCTTCGCGAATCGCTTCAAGCGCCTTCTCTATGGCGGCAAATGACATGCATACCCTCCTGTATGAAAACAAACTTCGGACGAGGGGGATGCGATGAGAGAGACAAAACACGGTAACGCACAAATGCCGTTTCCGGCCTTTGCGTTAACGCTGCATCCCCTCCCATCCAGACTCGAAGACCTGACGCTTCTTACTGTCGGCAACGGAATTCCACCGTCTCAATCCAGTCTACACTAGAGTCGCGGACTATAACCGCCGGTCGGGAATCGCCAGCAATTTACTGGCATCACCCTGTCCCGAAGATACATTATACTAAAAAAAATGAAACCACGCATGCACCAAGATGTGCATAACATGCTCTTCATGCTGGCATAACATTACACAAAAGCGCAAGCCTTAAAGTCCCATCCTCACGTAAAACCTGGCTTGCAATGTACTTTGCACTTCATAGCATTCTGCATGTAAAAATGCAGACTCGAAACCTTGTCGACATCTGTAATCAAGCTACTATAATACATTGCGTTCGTTATTGTGTGAAAGATGCAAGTCATCGTAATAACGACTTTCCCTAAATAATATGTAGCAACACACCGAAAACAAAACAGGAGCAATGATCATGCCCAAAAAGAAAGCACCAACCTGGATTACAACCTTACCTAAAGTGGGAATTCGTCCGACAATCGATGGTCGCTACGGCGGTGTGCGGGAATCGCTCGAAGGTCAAGTCATGGACATGGCCAAACGTGCCGCTGCACTCATCACCAGCTCGCTAAAATATCCTAATGGCAAACCCGTCGAATGCGTCATTGCCGACACCTGTATTGGAGGAGTAGCCGAGTCCGCCGCTTGTGCCGAAAAATTTGATCGTGAAAATGTTGGTGTCTCTCTCACCGTTACCCCCTGCTGGTGCTACGGCTCGGAGACCATGGATATGGACCCCCTCCGCCCCAAAGCCGTCTGGGGATTTAATGGAACCGAACGTCCCGGCGCTGTCTATCTGGCAGCCGTTCTCGCCGGACACACCCAGAAAGGATTACCCGCGTTCGGTATCTATGGGCGTGATGTACAGGATGGCTGCGACAAAAACATACCAGCAGACGTAGCGGAAAAAATCCTGCGTTTTACAAAGGCTGGCTTGGCTTTAGCCACAATGCGCGGGAAAGCATACCTTTCCATGGGCGGTTGTTCCATGGGAATCGCGGGTTCCATTGTGGATCAGTCTTTCTTTGAATCGTATCTCGGTATGCGTGTCGAAGCCATCGACCTAACCGAATTTGCCCGCCGTATACGCGACGGCATCTACGATCAAGAAGAATACAAACAGGCAATGGCCTGGGTGAAGGAAAACTGCAAAGAAGGCTTTGACGCCAACACCAAAGAAACCAAGCGCTCACGCAAACAGCTTAATAGCGAATGGGAGCAGTCTGTCAAAATGGCCATGATCACGCGCGACCTCATGTATGGAAATCCCGTACTCGAAAAAATGGGCAGAATCGAAGAATCTCGTGGTCACAACGCCATACTTAGCGGGTTCCAAGGCCAACGCCACTGGACAGACACCTACGCAAATGGCGACTTCCTTGAAGCCATTTCCAACAGCTCATTCGACTGGAACGGAATTCGTATGCCACGCCTCGTCGCGACCGAAAATGATGCATTGAACGGCGTGCCCATGCTGCTCTCATACTTGCTCACGAACACAGCGCAAGTATTTGCGGATGTTCGCACCTACTGGAGTCCGGAAGCCATCAAACGCGTTACGGGACACGCAGTCGACGGCGATGCCGCAGACGGCATCATCCATTTGATCAACTCAGGCTCTGCGTCACTGGATGGAAGCGGACAGCAGTCTATCAACGGCAAGCCAGCCATGAAGCCTTTCTGGGAGATAACCCGCAAAGAAGCCAAAGCGTGTCTGGATGCCACTACATGGCACCCATCCATCACCGAGTACTTCCCCGGCGGCGGCTGGTCGAGCAAGTTCACAACCAAGGCTGGTATGCCAGTCACCATGAGCCGAATCAACCTCGTGAAAGGTTTAGGCCCTGTGCTGCAGATTGCCGAAGGTGTTACCGTCGAACTACCGGAAAAGGTACACAAAACGCTCGATGATCGTACCAACAACACATGGCCCACCACATGGTTTGTACCACGAACAACCGGCGAAGGTGCATTCCGTGACGTCTATTCTGTAATGGCAAACTGGGGTGCTAATCACGGTGCGTTCTGTTATGGCCATATCGGAGCAGACTTGATTTCATTGGCGGCACTACTGCGAATCCCCGTATTCATGCATAATGTACCGGAAGATAAAATCTTCCGTCCAAGCGCATGGGCATCTTTCGGCACTGCCGATTTGGAAGGCGCCGACTTCCGCGCCTGTTCAGCATACGGACCGCTATACGGGTAATCAACCCAAGCCCCATAAAGCCGGATTGCTCCAATAAAGCAATCCGGCTTTTTTTATGATCCTCCCACCGTTGCCATCTATGCGAACGGTAAAATGTCTGTTTTCGGTCTACGTACGCGAAAAACAGAGAGCAAATCGGGGCACGTGCCACACTGCCGCGTCACTGCGTCAAGGACGATTGAATCGCTTTGTCGACATTGCGTCCCTCCGGAACACCAGCAATCGCAATCAATTTGTCCACCAGAACTTTCATCTTATTCGTACTTTCAGAAGATAGTTCCAACATTTTGCGCTGCACATCGCTGATTTCCCCTATCATGCCGGACATCAATGTATCGACAGAGCAATTGATCACGGAAAGCGGTTGACACAATTCCTGCCCCAGCTCAGCAAGAATCTCGAAGAGCCGCTGTTGTGAAATCCTCGGGGTATCACTTCGGTCTGTTTTATCTGCAGCGTCACCTTCAACTTCGCGCACTAGTTGTTCGATTCTCTTCTCCGCATGCAGAATGATGCGATTCACTTGATGCTGTACCGCCTCCACATCTTGTTTCAGCACCTCCTCCGGAATACGCAGCATAACGGCGCATTGCCCCTCTGTAGATGCAGCATCCCGACCAACCTCTATTTTCCCTTCACCAGTAACACCGTGCCCCAAGCCAACATCGTTCTCGAGCTTATGAATGAGTTCCTGTAAATTCAGAATCGATTCATCTGCACCACCGAGCCCCCCGTCCCCAGCAGACCGAAAACCACGCGTGGATTCAGGTGACGCATTCGCTTCAAGCGCGCCGCTCTTGACCATGAGATCGTGCCAATCTTCCGGAGCCAACCCCCCTTCGATCAGCCGCGACTTGAGATCTGACTCCTCGATCATTTCAACGGTTTTGTTCTTCATGAAGCGTAAAATACGTTTTTCACTACTGCTAATGGCACCACGACGCTTCACATACTCTTGAGACAAAGCGTCAATCGTAAGTTCATCCTCCATCGTTTCAATGACCTCATGAATCGACTGAAACGCACTTTCATCCGCAAGGTGGGCCTGCAGTAATTTCTCATGCAATGCCTTCTCCACTTGCGATAACGTCTTGTGAATTTGCTTCTTCGTCTTCTGGGTATGAAACGTTGGAGAAGAGGTAAGAGCCAAATAAACACGCTGCAAAATGGCTACAATTTCCTTGGCAAAACCATCACCCCCTTCTTCTCCCTTGCTGGTCGCGGTCTCGACGATGGCTTCCGTCAAATCTTCCGTATTTTCAGCCAATGCACGAACACTCGCAGATGCCTCAGAATCATCGGCACTACCACGCCCCACTAAATACTGAGAAACTTGTTCTGATTTTTGCTTCTGCGCATCGTCAGATTCCTGCGAAACGACCGTCCCTTTCTCCACCACCATTTCATCTTCGTCTACTTCAACATAAGAGATCTTGCGCGTCGTAATCACATCCGACAACCCCACTGCCGCAATGGCGCCGACGACCCCACCTAATGCCTGCAAGTCCGCAACAGGAGCCAGTATAATCTCTTGAAAAGCGGAGAATTGCGCACGCGTCATTTCTGCCCTGAGTGTAAAATTGGAAAGATCCAATTTCTCCATATGCGCCACGAACCCTTTGACCAAAGGATTCTTCTGCTCAATTGCCACACCATTAATGGTAAGAGAATCATCAGATAATAGAATCGTAACATCCCCAGAGGGCCAAACCGCCTCCAACTGCGCGTAGCAAGCGTTAGCAGCATTCTGGGTTACGCCATGTTGTGCCCCATATACCTGCGCATTGCTAATCAACAACCCCAGAGAGCGGATCATTTGCTCGGCTTTCTCGTTCGATAATGTATCCATATTTATGACACCATTTGTTGGCTTGATTTGCTGTATGAGTGATAACATCTTCCGATATGGCAGGGTAAATGCGATTTTTTCCTGCTTGCAAGAAAAAATCCTGCTTTACACATGCAAGTGTGAGGTCTATATTCCCCACCCACATAAGTAAGGGAAGTTAGTTTAGAGAAGCCCGAGAAGAGGATAACGTAGGATATGAGTCAGATTGACAAAGCAAGTATTCAGGGAAAGTATCAGCGGCATGAACGGGATACCGGATCATCCGATGTACAAATTGCGGTACTCACCAGTCGAATTCAAAAGTTAACCGAGCATCTAAAGGTTAACAAAAAAGACCACAGTTCCCGCCATGGCCTAATCAAAATGGTTAGTGCCCGTCGGCGCCTGCTGGATTATCTCAAGGAAACGGACGTAGACCGTTACCAGAGCCTTATCAAGGATCTAGGTATACGCCGCTAATCCGGAAACAAGCCAATCCTGCCCTGCCGCACCAATCTATGTTGGGCGGCAGATTGCATATAAATACCATGCAGGCAGGATTACACACATAACGGCCTCCGGATCAAAAAAAGCAAAGATTCTCCGGCGGCTATTCAAAGAAGGAAAGCAAAATGCAAAATGCAACATCCGTAGCCGCCATGGTTGGCGAAAACGAAATCAAACTCGAGGCCGGACTGTTAGCCCAACAAGCTGCAGGATCCTGCTCGATCTCCATCGGGGAAACCGTATTATTCTCCGCTGTAACCTGTACGGACAAACCACGGGAAGGCATCGACTTCTTTCCCCTTCAGGTAGAATATCGTGAAAAATTCTATGCCGCGGGACGGTTTCCAGGCGGATTTTTCAAGCGTGAAGCACGCCCGAGCGAAGGAGAAATCCTCACAGCACGCTTCACGGACCGTCCCATTCGCCCATTGTTCCCTGCGAACTATTTCAATGACGTGCAAATTAACAACATGCTGCTGTCCGCAGACGGCATTCATGACTCCGATGTGCACAACATAACCGTCTCCAGCGCCGCACTCATGATCTCTGAAATTCCTTTCATGGGACCGATTGCAGGTGTGCGCGTCGGCCGTATCAACGGAGAGTTTGTTCTGAACCCAACGCATCAGCAACGCACGGAAAGCGATCTAGATCTCGTCTACGCATCTACCCGTGACTTACCTCTTATGATCGAAGGCAGCGGCAAAGAAATCGCCGAAGCCGATCTGGTGGCTGCCATGAAATTTGCACATGACGCCTGTGTGAAGCTTTGCGATCTGCAGCTCGAACTCCGTAAGGCACTTGGGTTACCCGAGAAAGTCATTGAGCCGTTTACGCCCGAAACAACATTACTTGACGCAGCCCGCGCTGCTAGTGGGGATGAACTCTCTGCGGCACTCCAGATTGCTGGCAAATTGGAGCGCCATGGCAAAGTGAATGAAGTCCGCGATGCCCTCAAAGAAAAAATGCTCGCACAATTCCCCGAGATGACCGACGAGGAATTTCGCTCGATGTTTGATCAACTCGAAATCGAAATTGTTCGCAGGAACGTACTAGACCACGGCATACGCGTCGATGGTCGTGCCTTTGATGAACTCCGTCCTTTGAGTGCGCAGGTTGGCGCGTTACCACGCACACACGGATCCGCTGTCTTTAACCGTGGCGAAACCCAGGCTCTTGGCACCGTAACACTCGGCACCAAGTCTGATAAGCAGACCATGGATGCCATCACAGGCGGCGAAAAAAACAAAAGCTTCATGCTGCATTATAACTTCCCGCCCTACAGCGTAGGCGAATGTGGTCGTCTCGGCAGCACAGGGCGCCGCGAAATTGGCCATGGTGCTCTTGCAGAACGCTCGCTTCGCGAAGTGATGCCTGTAGACTACCCCTACACCGTGCGTCTCGTTTCCGACATCATGGGGTCAAACGGATCATCCTCCATGGCAAGTATCTGTGTTGGCACCTTAGCCATGATGGATGCCGGCATTCCGATCACTGCTCCAGTAGCAGGGATCTCCGTCGGCCTCTTCTCGGATAAGGAAAAAGCCGAATTGGTTATTGATATTTTAGGGACCGAGGATCATTGCGGTGACATGGACTTCAAAGTTGCTGGCACACGCCAAGGCATCACGGGCTTCCAAGTTGACCTTAAGATCCCGGGATTGACCTGGGAACTCGTGGAAGGCGCGTTCGATATGGCGAAAAAAGCCCGCGGTCAGATTCTCGACTACATGGAATCCGTACTTCCTGCCCCGCGCGAAACCATGTCCACCTATGCACCGCGCATCGAATCCATTCAGATCGATCCGGAAAAAATCGGTGAATTGATTGGACCAGGCGGCAAAAACATACGCGGCATCACGGAACGTTCCGGTGCACAGATTGATATTTCCGAAGACGGAACCGTCAGCATCTATGCAAGCAATGGAGAAGCGATGGATAAAGCCATTGCAGAAGTGAAGGCCATTACAATGGAGCCCGAAGAAGGCGAAATCTACGAAGGGCGCGTTACCGGAGTTAAAGACTTTGGTGCATTTGTAGAAATCCTCCCGGGGCGTGATGGACTCGTGCATATCAGCGAGCTGGCAGACTTCCGTGTAAACAGCGTGGAAGACATCTGCAAAGTTGGCGATGTCATGAAAGTCAAATGCATCGGTATCGATGATCGTGGCCGCGTAAAACTGAGCCGTCGGGCAGCCATGGAAGATCTCGACCGCGAAGCCAACGCATAAAAAGAATAGCAAAGCACCTAAAAAGGGGAAGCAGCAATGCTTCCCCTTTTTTATTATTACAGCAGGTTTCTTGTCAGCCGTAGTCCCGTGCCCCTATGGGAGTCGGGACGAAGGCTGATCCCGAAACCTGCTGCCTCCCAACGCTCCGGCCGCAAGGTAGTTCACTTTTTACGCTCTACGTTCCACGTTCCCACTCTCTCCCAGCACCCCATGCTCTAAATGCAAGTGACGGTCACAAATGGCGGCAACCTGGTCATTATGCGTAACCATAAGTAATGCGTAAGCATGCTTACGCACGAGACCAAACAGAAGATCTAACACTTGCCCCCCCGTCTCTTCGTCCAGATTTCCCGTAGGTTCATCGGCGAGAATGACATTGGGGTCATTCATGAGCGCCCTTGCAATCGCAACGCGCTGTTGCTCACCGCCTGATAATTCGAGCGGTGTATGACCTGCCCGCTTCCCCATCCCAACCGCTTTCAAAAGCTCCATGGCACGGTCACGCATAACCTTGCGTCCTGTCGCAAGTGCCCTTGCAGGAAGCATTACGTTATCGAGAACATCCAACTCAGGCAAAAGGTGATACGATTGAAAAATAAAACCAATTTTACGCGCACGTAGTCTTGTCCGTTTGGCAGCCGAAATATTATATACCGTTTCGCCTCCGATACGCACAGGTCCACTCTGCTTGTCAGGACGGTCCAGTCCTCCCAGAATATGCAAAAGCGTACTCTTCCCAGCTCCACTTTTCCCTGTAATAGCCAAGCTTTCTCCAGCAGATACGACACAATCCAATCCCTGCAACACAGGAATCACATGTCCCCGCATCCGATACTGCTTATATATACGATTCGCCTCAATCAACATTTTTCCCTCTAAACACATGAAGTCCAGAATCTTCCATCATTTCAACCAGAAGAGACTATCCGTTGGCGCACTCTGTCCATATACACCAAAGCCCACCAGCTGCGGTGCACAATCCACATCCCACGTCATACGTCTCACGTTTCACACTCCACGTCTCACGTCTCCCCCCCCCCTACTCCGCCCGAAATGCCTCCACAGGCTGCAACACCGCCGCCCGCAATACGGGAATCATACACGTTACGGTACAAGCGGCCATGACCAGTGCCCCCACCTGCCAAAGGTCGCTAGCACTAATTTCCCACGGCAACTCTGCCAAACCATAAATTTCTTTTGGAAACACCGTAATTTCCATGGAGGCAAGAAAATCCACAATCTTGTTTAAATTGTTAAGTACCAGTAATCCGGTACCAATGCCCGCTAACGTCCCCACCAAACACTGCAACCAACCATGCACAAGAAACCCCAACAATATCTTCCACGTCGGAACACCAAGGGCCTTAAACAAACCAATTTCCGGGGTTTTCTGCACAACGATTACGATGAGCGTCACGGTAACACAAAAAATTGCCACAATCGTGATAAATGCCAGCAAAACAAACATCACCGTCTTTTCATGCGCAAGGGCATCAAAAAGCAAACGATCCGTCTCTTGCCAAGACTCAACATGATAATCCGGACCAATGACCGCCATGACCCGCTCGGTCATTTCCCTGAAACGAAAAGGGTCTTCCGTCATGACATACAAGGAGAACGCCCCACGATCCACTCCAACCAAATCTCGAGCCACTCCGATGTCGGCCAACACAAAACCGGAATCAAAATCGCGCATGCCCAGATCAAAGACTCCAGACACTTCAAGTTCCTCAGGTAAATGCAACTCTTCGCGTGACATCACACTCCGGGGCGAATGCACCAGCACTGTGTCTCCAACACGAAGTCCAAGCCGTATCGCCAAGTCCATGCCAACAACAAGGTAATCGCCATCAATATGAAACGGTTGTCGCATATGCTCAGGAATGCGACTTACATCAGCAGCGCGCGCAGGATCCAATCCCAATAAAATAGGGGCAGCGACTCGGTCATGCGCCTGTAACATCACACGTGTCTCTACGCTACCTGCCACCCCCGTAACACCAGGGACGCCCTCAACCGTTTGGCTTAATCCTTCAACATCCTCAATAATACCATATCGCCCGGTCACAGTTAAATGAGGCTTAAAGCTCAGGATCTTCTCCCGCCACATATTGTCAAAGCCCGTCATCACCGAAAGCACGATCACCAGAATCGCAACCCCTAGCAAAACACCAAGCACAGAAAATATCGTTACTACAGATAGAAACGATCGCTTAGGCTTCAAATATTTGAGCGCTAAAAACAACGAAAAAGGCAACATACAAACAATCCCATCCTAGAAGACAGAGCCTACCAGTTCTTTCTGTCCCCATCTTTCTGTCTAAACAGCAAAGCCCATGATCCCGCACCCCAAATGGAGTCGGGGCTACCAGCCTGCAACCTTGTCACCTTGCTACCCTGCAACCTCTCCTCTCGGCTTCAACTGCGGGAACAGAATCACATCACGAATGGCATCTACACCAGCCAGAATCATCATCAGCCGATCAATCCCGACCCCCATACCGCCCGCCGGTGGCATGCCCTGTTCCAGCGCAAGCAGAAAGTCCTCATCAATCTTCTCTTGATTCTCCCCTGCCTGTGCTTCCAATCGCCTGCGCTGCTCAAGCGGATCATTCAATTCGGTATATGCGGGGGCCACCTCTTGACCGGCAATCACCAATTCAAAAACATCAGCCAAGGATGCATCATCTGGACAAGCCTTAGCCAGCGGAATCAAAGTTGCAGGCAAACGCTTTACAAATGTTGGTGCAATCAAATGCTTTTCGATTAATTTTTCATATACTTCGTGTGTGATCAGAAGATGATCCCATTCCGGCTCAATTTCCAGACCTTGCGCTTCTGCCTTTGCGCGCGCATCCTCCACTGACAATTCGTACCAATCCTTGCCCATCTTCTCTTCGATCAGCTCGCGATAGGTAACTTCACGCCACGCTGGCTCCAAATCGACCGGACGGTCCTCGGACCCTACCTGCAAGGTGCCAAATACCGTCAGAGCAACATGACGAATCATGCCTTCAATCAAGGCCTGCATACCATTCACATCCGTGTAGGCTTCATAGATTTCCAGCATCGTAAATTCAGGATTGTGCGTACGATCCAACCCCTCATTGCGAAAGTTGCGATTCAGTTCAAATACCTTGTCGAATCCCCCCACCAACAAACGCTTCAGATACAATTCCGGCGCAATGCGCAAAAACATATCTGTGCCCAATGCTTCATAATGCGTTTTAAAAGGACGTGCGGCGGCACCACCAGCCTGCGGCTGCATCATCGGTGTTTCCACCTCATAAAAACCGCGGTCAGAGAGATAACTCCGAATTTCACGAATCATCGCCGTGCGACGATTAAAGAGCTGCCGCGATGTCGGGTTCGAAATAAGGTCCAGATAACGGTACCTGTAACGCGCCTCCGTATCCTTTAGCCCATGAAATTTTTCCGGCATTGGCAATAAGGCCTTTGACAACATGGTCCAGTCCGTAACCTTAATCGTTTGTTCTCCTGTACGCGTAACAAAAAACGTTCCGGTAATACCAATCTGATCTCCTAGATCCAGCAGTTTGAAAGCCTCGAAAGCCTCTTGCGCTAAAGCCTTCTTCTGCACATAGATCTGAAACCGGGCACTCCCATCATGTAGATCGGCAAATATGCTTTTGCCCATATCCCGGATCGTAGTCAGCCGCCCCGCAGCGCGCACCTCTTGCTCCTCCACGAAATCAACATGCAATTGTTCCAGTTTTGCGGTTCTATCAAAGGCTGCGCCATAAGGCGCATATCCAGCAGCCACAAGGGCCTCCATGTTACGTAACCGCTGCTCTCGATACTCATTTTCCTGACTCACATTTCCCTCTCTTCCTCACATCATCCTGTCAAAAAATAATCCTGTCTCTCAAACAGCAGAGCTCACCAGCTACCGTCCACACTCCACGGCCCACGTCATACGTTCCACGTTTCTCGTTCCACACACTCACTGCCCCCTACTCCCTCGGAAACCACACCTTCACACTCTTATGCTGCCGTCCCCATTCCAGCGCCTGTTGATGCGTCCGATAAAACAAATCTATTTTCTGGTCTTTGATGGCCCCCCCGCGGTCTTCGACACGACCATAACCGTATCCCTCAATGTACATGATCGTACCAAATGGATACAGACTCGTATCCGCCGCTATCGTCCCCGGTCGCGCTTGGGTACCACTGGCCGTCTGTCCAACAATTTTTCGCCGACCTTTGTTTGGACCATACGCATACACAGGCTGAAAACGCCAATTCCGGACCCATCCACAGCACTCTCCACAAGGGCAATATGCCGTAACTTCCATAGATACAACGCGGTCCGGATCTCGCCGAGGAGGATGCACCCCGCGACATCCCGTCACGCCAAAAACCACGGCGAGACTAAAGACAACACACAACAATCTTATTACAAAACGAAAGTTTACACGCATGGGCGGTATCCTACGCAAGATACGTCTCCGATCCCAGTCAAATTTCCCCATTCAAAACAAATTCATTTCCAAACAATCGATTTCACAACTCGGGTGTTGACATTCCAAATAGGCAAGACATATAGTCATTACCCATCGCGCAAAACGCGGGCGTAGTTCAATGGTAGAACTCCAGCCTTCCAAGCTGGCCATACGGGTTCGATTCCCGTCGCCCGCTCCATCTCGTTTGACCCACATTCTTTAGGGAAAAGTATGCAGCGCACCAGTGAGCCAGATTGTGGCACTCGTACCCAGAGACCTCTAAGAATTCTACACAAAGGAACTTCACGCTATGGAACCGTTATTTGCTGTTTCTCCCGTTGATGGACGCTACACCGAAGCGGTAGCACCCCTAGTATCCGTCTTTTCTGAAGCCGGGCTCATGAAAATGCGAGTATGCGCAGAAATTGAGTGGCTCATCGCCCTTTGCCAAGAGCCAGGCATCCCCGAAGCCACTCCTCTGCAAAAAGCACAGCAGCAAGCTTTACGAAACATCGTCGACAATTTCAGTGCAGAAGACGCTAAGCGTATCAAGGAAATCGAGCAGACAACCCGTCACGATGTCAAAGCGATCGAATATTTTCTGCAGGAACGCGTAAAAGCGGCAGGACTCGAAGGCCTTACGGGGTTTATTCACTTCGCCTGCACATCCGAAGACATCAATAACCTCGCCCATGCCTTACAATGCCGTGAGGGACTCAAAATTCTACGACAGGAACAAAATACCATCATCGATGTGCTCATTGAATTTGCGCGTCAATATGCCAACGTCCCGATGCTGGCCAGAACCCATGGTCAGCCAGCATCCCCCGTAACGTTAGGCAAGGAATTTGCAGTTTTCGCTGATCGCATGCGCCGCCGTGCAAACCGCATCGATTCTATTCGTCTTACAGGAAAGCTCAATGGTGCCGTAGGCTGCTTCAATGCTCATTACAGTGCCTATCCCGATGTCGACTGGATCGCACTTACAAAACGCGTTATTGAAGATCAACTACAACTCGAACAGAACTTGTTTACAACCCAAATTGAACCCCATGACACCCTTGCCGGCATGTTTTATGAGCTAGCCTTGTGGAACAGCATACTCCTCGATTTTAACCGCGATATCTGGCTTTACATTTCCATGGGCGTTTTCAAACAAAAAACGGTCGCTGGTGAAATAGGCTCATCAACGATGCCGCACAAAGTCAACCCCATCGACTTCGAAAACAGCGAAGGCAATATTGGTCTTGCCAATGCATTGTTGGAGCACTTGGCTGCCAAACTTCCCGTATCGCGCCTACAACGCGATCTATCCGACTCAACCGTTTTACGCAATACAGGCAGCGCAATGGCATACTGCTTAATTGCATACCGATCAACCTTGAAAGGCTTGCAAAAACTCACTTTGAACGTAGATGTACTTGCGCATGACCTCGAAAATGCATGGGAAGTACTGGCGGAACCCGTACAAACTGTCATGCGAAAAGCTGGCATTGCAAATCCATACGAACAGCTCAAAGAATTAACCCGGGGTAAGCGCGTCACCAAAGAGACGATTCAGGAGTTCATCAACAACGCCCCCTTGCCAGAGACCGACAAACAACGTCTGTTAGCATTAACACCAGCTCAGTATGTGGGCATAGCGGCCGAACTCGTCAACTTACTCTAAATGATCCCATACTTGCTAAAGGCAAATATACACTTCTCTCAAGTTGCTTTTTTCATTGTAATTTGATACTCGTAGAGCTTTAAATGGCATCAGGTAGGTGCGTATAGCGATCTATGCATGACATGAAAGACGATGCCCGGTGTATGGAAAAGCAATGACTGTTTTTGAAAAAATTGCAGAAAAAATCAAACCCAAGCCGATAGATGTCAATGGCATCGACTTCGATATTGGCGAAACGAAAGTAGTACGCATACGGAAAAACGGTAGTGAATTGAGTCTCATTGGTCTCGACACGCTGCCCTCCTTCGACTTTAGCCCCAAACAGTTCCAAGCTTCTTCTTTTTCCATTCCCTTAAAACTGCGATCCAATTATGCGTCTATATGCCTCAATGTTTCAGGCACATCGCTAAAGTTGCTTACAACACCGGGTGCGATCGATGCGTCTTTTGATGAAAAATTGGCACGCAATCTGGGGTTGCCTGATGATACCACGGACCGCTTAGGCTATCGTATTCTACTCGAAGGATCCGGTCGCTCTGAATCTCGTATCTTGGCCGTCGGTTTACCCGAACCCGAATCAACAAACTGCCTGAGCTTGTTCTCATCTGGCCTCCCGGCCCCATGGCAATTTGGGGCTTCCCCTGTAGCGGCATTGACTGCATTCGAAGCTGGCCCCGTCACTGCTGATGAAAATCAAACCGTAGGCTTCATTGATTTTAGCACCCGTGCCTGCACCTTCTCCATTTTTCATAAAAAGTCTTTAATGCTATTAAGACGCTTTGACCTCGGCATGGAAAAGGTTTTCAGCAAAATAACAACATCTTTGAATGTGGATATGACGACGGCATCCAGTATCCTTGCCGATGAAGCCTTCGATATTTCCGATCTGTTGCATGACATCCTGCAACCCCTCTTCAGCCAACTGGTTGTATCCAGAGAGTTCATTGAACGCCGTGATAACTGCTCCGTCCAAACGATCTATCTCAGCGGCCCCTTTAGCAATTCAGATACAGCCATCCAGCTTATTGAGAGTAAAATGACGATCCCCGTCATGCCCTGGAATCCCTTTGATATCTCCAACCTGACACTACCCTCTCCTCTTCCACCAGAAATCGAAAAAGATCCTTGGCGATTCGCGGCAGCTTTGGGTGCCGCACTTTCAACATTTGAGGAGGAAGAATGAGTCTTTCCGTCAACCTCATTTTGCCAGAGGAAAAGCGTAGCGGTAGTCAAATCAATACCAAAACGGCCACAAAAATTGTTTCTATAGCAGGGCCTGCGCTTGTCCTTGTGATTATTCTTCAACAAAGTTTCAGTTATTACGTACTCAGAACGAATTTACAAATGCATGAGTCCAGATGGCAAGCGGCCGAGCCCCAGCAAAATGTGGCCATCCGTCAGCAGGGACGCCTAAATCACAATACCCGAATCAAAGCCGAAATGGAGGCGTGGCGCGAATCGGCTCCATACTGGGATAGTGTTCTGTTCGCAATTCTGGAAAGTACCCCTCCAAACATTCAGGTTATTTCGATTCGGATGCAGTCCCCTGCCGCACCCAATCAACCCACCGGCGGCAGCCCTCCCATAAGACGACCAACCCTCTTGATCGAAGGCCGCGTTAGTGAACCTGATGCGTTGACATCCATTTTGGCTTTCAAAGATGCATTGCAGGAACACCAGTTAATCGAGCAAGCTGTATCCACAACCGAAATACCCAACTTTGATGCGGCATCTGGTCAGGAAGGAGACCGTATGCGCGTTTTCTCCATTCGCGTGCAGTTCAATGACTTACCGCGGGAAAATAGATTATTATGAAATTACAGTTACCAGCCGACAAGAGTGAACGCAACAAAGTGCTGTTCATGATTGGACTCTTTAGCGTTGGCATACTATATGTCGTCATCACATTCGGGTTGCTTCCCTACCGAGCCAATGTGCGGACGGGACGCGAGCGCCTCAAGGAAATTGAAGAGAAATTATGGCAAGCGGATCGCAACATCCGTCAAATGCAGGCGAATCGTGCACGCAATATCGAAACCATACAACATATACTAGACGTATCAGAAACGCAGCGTCATATTTTACGGCCCAGTTTGGGCAACTATTTACTCGTTGCCGAAGCTGAGCTGAACGAGGTCGCAGAACAAGCTGGTGTCACGATTCGAAATATTCGGGAAACATCGGGACCACCTCCGGCTGCAGAACAAGCCCGCGCTAACCAACTTCCAGCATTATGGCCTTATGCCGTCAACTTTAACGTCGAAGCAGGTATTCATGATTTCATCCTATTCCTGCATAGCCTGCAGAACCATAATCCCTATGTTGCTGTCGTAAACACTACCGTATCAGCCGGAACCGCTCAACACGTAGCAAGACATGTTTTCAACGTCACAGTGCAATGGCCTGTATGGAAAGACCCCGAACAGCCAAATCGATTAAGTGCAGAATTACTCACGGACGAGGAACAATAACATGCGATTTCATTATTTTGTAATGGTTATCCTCATCAACGTTATGGCCCTCTCACACACGATGGCCATGACACGAATAAAAGAATTAACGGATGATTTCCATAGTATCCGTGACCCCTTGCTTCCAACCGACTACGTGCAACCATCAGAAGATGATCAAGTGCAAGCGCGAGAGCGAGAGACACAAGCAGCCCAAATCGCCTGGCCCCAATTTCGCATACGGGGGATTACCCACGCCGGACGAGAACAATTTGTAGCTATTATTGACCAAATTGGAATTGTGGAAGAAGGCGAAACCATTACCTTGCGCGAAGGACACCTTATCTATGCCTGGCGTGTCGACCGTATATCGGAAGCAGGCATAACCACAACCCGAATGCATGTGACATCCATCCAAAACCCGGCCCAACCTATGCGCATTTGGGAAAGGTCGTCCCCTGCAATATTATCACCATAATACTTTCGAACTACCATTTCACAAAGCAACATGTTAAGAGATAGAGAAGATAGAAGGAGAACGAGTATGAAAACAGGGAAACTCGCTTTAATATGTATTCTAGGCTGCAGTGCTGTGAGCGTGATTTCTGCGCAAACATCCGCAGAAATGAGTGAAGATACAGAGTTCACGCCCGCTCCTGTGACAGCGAGCCCAGAACAAGAACTGGAACAACCCGACGTGACTCGGATCAGCGCACCAACAGAAATCACGATTTCCCTTGATGATGTGGAATTAATTGACGTCGTGCGACTGTTCAGCCGGATTGCCGGTGCCAATATCATCGCTGACCCCGAACTTTTGACTGCGCGTGTCACGGTAAATCTAGACAATGTGGAGTGGCGCCCTGCCTTGGCGGCCATTCTTTCCATGCACGGGCTAGCGCTTGTGGAAAGACCCCAGGGATCTGGCGTTTTCACCATCCTTGATCAACCCCCTGATGCACCGGTTCCGATGACGACAGAAACCATTTTCCTGAATTACACCACCGTTGAAGAGGTGCGGCCTGTGGTCGAGCGCATGCTATCATCCGGAGCCTCTCTCTCCATTTTCTCATCACGTAACGCGATGATCATTCGCGATACGGAAGACCAACTAAGAGCAATAAAAAATATCATTGGAGTGATCGATATTCAAGCTAGGCAGGTCGTCGTCGAAACACAGTTCATGGAACTATCCGACAAAGCTCTCAGGCAACTGGGCGTTCGTTGGGATGCACTGGCAGAATTAGGGCTCAATTTCCAAGCAGGTCCCTTTCAAACCACGAGAAGCAGTGACCGAAGCACCGAGCGAGTCGACGGAAGAGAAATGCGACAAGTCAATTATCTCTTTGATGGAGAAGACGCTCGATTCAATGAATTTGGAGAAAGAATTGGCAGTGGCGATTCGTTTACATATCCAGATGGTGTAAGCATAGGGCAATCCGCTTCGGGAGATCCGAGTTCCCTGTCACGGCGCGCGACAGAACAATCGCAGTTTAACTTCTCGGACGCACGCGAAGAAACTACGCGCGATGTGTCACGAAGCAGCGCAGCTATCCTCAATATTGACAGCTTAAACATCGTTTTAAGCGCGTTGAAACAGACTGACGGTGTTAGCATCGTATCCAACCCGAAAATCATCGTATCGAGCGGCTCTACCAATGCATTTTTTAGCGTAGGCGAGCGCGAACCGATTATTCGACGTACCGTTTTACGTGGTACCGCTGAAAGCCCAGGTGATCAAATCCTTGCGGAGCTGGATACATCCATCAATACAGAATACATCCGTAGCGGATATTTGAATACAGGAATTGAATTACTTGTGGTTCCCACCGTTAAAACCGATGATTTAATTGAGGCACGCATTGAACCCTCACTTCGTCGTAAAGTTGGCGAAAAAAGTGTCGATGGCAACGTTTGGCCAGAAATTGCAGTCAAAGAAATCCGCACCCACTTCACACTGGAAAGTGGGCAGACTGTCGCAATTGGTGGCCTTACGGATACACAAGAATCGAAACAAACGTCCCGTGTCCCCTTACTTGGTGACATCCCGATAATAGGAAAATATCTATTCTCTCATGAAAAACAAGAAACGCGACAAACAGAAACTATCATTTTCGTAACATTAGCATTGGCAGACCCGCAGGCTATTAGCCGTAATGAAGGTATCCCCAAGCGCTCACAACTTGTTCACCAACGCCAAATTCGTGATCGCATGCAAAGGCTCGAATTTGAACACGAACTGGAACAACTCCAGCGTACCGCCGATCAGCTAGAAGAGCAATTCGAGCGGAGACGCAGAGAAAACCGAGACGCAGATCAAGCGGATGATGCAGAAGAACTATCCCCTGATACTGTCGATGAAGCAGAAGTTCCTGAAGAGATGGCAGCTCAAACGGTTCTCGATGAAGAGGATGACCTTAGCGATTCTGAGGATCTCACTGAGCAGCCATGATACGACCAGCAAAAGAAAGTTTACGATACTCAATTTTGCTGATTATCTTGCTTGCCACAGGCGCGCTCGCTGTTAGTGCTACCATTAATTATTTAGATAATGCGGTGCCAAGCGCTTCCGATCGCGTGCTGCTAACCGTGGTAATCTGGACGTTAACACTTGGTTTTATGCTCATTGCCGGAGCCTTCGGACTCTGGACGATACACTTTGCCACAGAAGCCGAAAGTTTGCGCCGAATCAGCAAACTTGTCGACCATATGAACGATGTCCGCGATGCGATCATCGCTATAGATCGTCAGGGCAAAATGATCGGAATGAATACAGCTGCCGAAACTTTTTTTGGCAAAGTACGCGGGCACAAATTGCAAGAAGTATGTCCAGCCATCTCGGAAGATGATCTCCAATCATTTCTCACGACAGAGAATATGATTGAACGAGAATATCCATACTCCAATAACCAAATTACAATAAAAACGCTACGCTTTCGCGTACAACCCCCCGTCTCAGGCATTTCGTTGTTATTGGTCAGTGACATAACCAGTGTAGCTGTGGCACGCAAGCGTCAGCGCCAAGCAGCAACACTTCATCTAGCTGCTCATCTTGCGCAAGGTATTGCAAATGATTTTAATGACCTCCTTTGTGGAATTTCCGGCCATGCATCCTTGCTAAGCAAACCCGATATCACCTCCGAAAACTTGAAGAACGCTGCTGATAATATTCAAAAATGCGCAGATCGAGGAATCTGGTTGGCCCGACAGCTCACGCAACTCTCTCAAGTCCGACAAGATCACAGTGCTACGATCACGGTCGACTTGGTGCGGCATATTGCCAGTGGAACAGATATTCTCACCGCCAACCTAGATCCTTCCTGGAGTGTAGAACAACAACTGATAACAAGCCCCCCCCCCGTTAATGTCCCTCCCTCTCTCATCGAGCATGTCATCCACAGCTTGGGCCTCATTATAGCAGAAACGAATCATACAACGGCAGGAACGCTTCACATTACATTACGCCTGCCGCATGCAAACGAACGTTTGATACATCAAAGTAATATTGCCGCCATCCTGGAAATTAAAAGGAAGCAGGATGGCGAGGATATAAGGGGACAACAATGGGATACACAAAATCCAGAAAATGGCGTTGTCAGCTCATTGGTCCAAACATTGATCATACAAGCGGGGGGCCAATTCGAAGCTATTCCTGATGGTCGTAAAGCCCAATTATTTCGTATATATCTACCGGAGGTCGATCCCGAAGCCCTCGCATTAGAAACCGAAGACACAGAAGAACCCATCGCCATTGGACTTGAAGCCTATACCGCTGGGTGGACCATTCTCCTCTGCATGTCTACGCAATCGAATCCGCGTATTCTACCCTACTTGGAAGACAAGAATATTCGTATCACTGTCGCATCGAATGAAGATGCCTTCTTGCAAGCCATTGCATCCAATCATCCATATGAAGTCATCTTTATTCAACCCGACTTGCTCGGACAACATTTTGACGCCATTCTCCCTATCATAACCAGAATCAATCCAAAGGCTGCAGTTGTCCTTCTTACCGATCACAGTTCGGCGAATCCTTCAGATCATGTCGTTATACTCAACCCTGAAAGCTCCCCTTCGCTTTGGATTCATGCCATGATCGAGGCACGCAGCCGCATAAAACAGCGATCAATACCTGAAATCTCAACCGAAAGTCCAGCATGAAGCCCTCGATTACGCTAGCAGCAACCACTACACCATCCGGAAGCAACCTAGAGTGTATTTCACACGATAAAGACATATACTTATATCTGGATAGACAACCCATCTGCTCAACCCGTGCATGCGAACCAGAGCTGGCGCTAGCACGAGCAGGCGGAGCAAGAATCAGCATCTATCGCACACCTAGCATCTTGCTTGCCGGGCTAGGACTTGGGCAGTGCCTACATGAAATGTTAACGCTGGCACCCGACAAAGCCATGATTCATCTTTCTGAACCTTTAAAAGTGCTCATAGAGTGGCACCGTGACCTTCTAGGTGATGATTACCGTATGGCCCTACAAGATCACCGTCTCACGGTACACACTACTTCGATAACATCAACAATCAAACAAACGGACCGGAAATTTGATATTATTTTGATTTCAACAGACCCCGCCTTAACAACAGCCTCTGTAAATGCATTACGTGCCTGCGTTGCGAACCTGAACCCTAAGGGAATGATTTGCATCAAGTCTCTTCGCGAAAACGCTGCACGTATTCGCAGTACGCTTGAAGGTTCCCGGCTACATACCAGCATCACACCTGTAGGCGCACGTCCTGAAGCACGTACACGCACGCATGCAATCATCTGCGCGGCGCGCAAAAGCGAGTTTCTACCCCACCAAGATTAGCGCATTAGCCCGAAAACAACAGCTTACGTAAGGCTTCATCGGGAGAGGCATCACGCAAAAGTGATTCGCCAATCAAAAATCCCTGATACCCATGCTTTTCAAGATCTATAATATCGTCCCGTGTTTTGATGCCACTCTCCGCAATGCACAACCGATCCGCAGGAATCTCACACGCGAGACTACGCGCAACATCTAAGCTGGTCTCAAGTGTTTTCAAGTTTCGGTTATTGACCCCGATGATGGCCTGCTCAAGAGGCAAAACGCGCATGAGCTCTTCTTCATCATGCACCTCTGCCAGGACCTCCAAGCCAAGTGCCAGAGCTTCTCGATATAGCAAAAGCATCTGTTGACGATTCAGTGCGGCTGCTATCAACAGGACAACATCCGCTCCCCATGCAGCCGCCTCCAGAATTTGATAGGGCTCACAAATGAAATCCTTTCGCAACACGGGAAGATCCACAACCGCACGAACAGCACGCAAATCTTCCTCCGAACCTTGAAAATGGATAGGCTCCGTTAAAACAGATATTCCAACGGCCCCCGCATCCGCATAACCAGCAGCAATCACAGCAGGATGATAATCCGAGCGTAACAAACCGGCGGAAGGACTTGCCTTCTTCACTTCTGCAATAATGGATGTTTTCGTACGATCTCGTAGCCGCAGCGACAAACTATGATGAACCCGACGCGCAGCAAACTCCTGCAACTTGCTCTCAGACACGGCAGAGGCTGCATTCATTACCGCAGACCGTCGTTCCTGCATAATTGTTTCTAATACGTCCATCGCCCCACCACATTAACGCATAGAACAAGCCACGAGTTTTTCCAATGCGCCCGCAGCTGCACCCGAATCTATTGCTTCGTTGGCAATCTTCCACCCCGCATCAAGCGAATCGACTTTCTCGCCAGCGACGATGGCTGCAGCCGCGTTCAAACACACAATATCGCGTGCAGGACTCTTTTCCCCTTGCAGAACCGAGCGGATGATGCCGGCATTCTTTTCGGCATCGCCACCCATAAGATCATCCGCTGTCGCATAATCATCGATAAACCGCAAAGGATCTAACTCATATGTTTTTACACGCCCGTCCACCAATTCACTAACTCGCGTAGGCGCAGTAGTCGTAATTTCATCCATACCATCATGACCATGCACCACAAAGGCCCGACGACTTCCCAAGCGTCCCAGCACCTCGGCAAAAGGCTCTGTCAATTCAGCCGAAAAAACGCCCAGAATCTGCCCTCTAGCTCCAGCAGGATTCGTCAACGGACCCAGCATATTAAAAATCGTTCGCACCCCGAGCTCCTTACGCGGCCCCATCGCATATTTCATCGCGGGGTGTAGTTTCGGGGCAAATAAAAAACCGATGCCGGCTTCGCGCACGCAGTCTTCAACCTGCTCAGGCGGAATGTCCAAGTTAACGCCCAAAGCCATCAGAACATCTGCCGAACCGCAAGCACTGGATATAGCGCGGTTCCCGTGTTTGGCAACAGGAACACCCGCGCCCGCTGTAACGATGGCAGCCGCCGTAGAAATATTAAAACTTCCACTCTCGTCCCCCCCTGTGCCGCAAGTATCCACCACCGGTAGCCCCCCCGTATCAATTCGCACCGCATGGCGACGCATACTTCCCGCCCCACCGGCGATTTCCGATACGGTTTCCCCTTTCATGCGTAAAGCAATGATAAAACCAGCGATTTGCGCAGGGGTCGCCTCTCCCGACATAATCAAGTCGAAAGCCTCCCCCATCTCGGACTCTTGTAAATCCCGCTTCTCCAACAATGCCTGTAAATACACCTTCATATTTTCCCCTTTCAAAAACTGAAATGCTGAAAAGCTAAAACACTGAAATCTATTACGCAGATTGTTCCCGCCTACTTATCGGCAACCAGATCCCCAAACATCCCACGCACCTTTGTTTCCGAACCCTGACCTCGTTTGTCTTCAGCCCGTTTTGTATCATAGTTAGCGCGAGCAACCTTTCATAAAGACTATCGACCGAAACCTAAAAACCATTTCAGCTTGTCAGCATTTCAGCTTTTCAGCTTTTCAGCATTTCAGCTTTTCAGCATTTATCTCTTCTCTCCCCCCTCCGCCAAATCCTTGAAATTCCTCAGCAGCCGCTTGCCCGAAGGAGTCAAAACAGACTCAGGGTGAAACTGCACCCCATACGTTGGATGCGAAATATGATGCAGTCCCATGATTTCGCCATCCTCCGTCCAGGCATCAGCGATCAAACATTCCGGTAGCGTTTCCTTGATAATGGCTAGCGAATGGTACCGCCCCGCTGGGAACGGATTCGCCATGCCCTTGTATAGTGGCGTATCCTCATGGGTAACCGGCGACGTCTTCCCATGCATAATGCTTTTGGCATGATAGACCGTGGCACCGAAAGCCATCCCAATGGACTGGTGGCCAAGACAGACCCCCAGAAGCGGCACTTTTCCGCTCATGCGCTGAATCAATGCAACCGAAATACCCGCCTCTGCCGGCGTACATGGCCCCGGAGAAATAACCACACCGGCCGGTTGTAATGCCTCAACATCCTCAACAGTAATGGCATCGTTACGAAACACGCGTATATCCGCGCCCTGACCACGCATCACTTGCACGAGGTTGTACGTAAAAGAATCGTAATTATCGATCAATACGATCATCTCACGACACCTCCAATCCATTCAATGCCATATCAACCGCCCTGCGCATACCACGAGACTTATGACAAGTCTCCTCATATTCACGCGTCGGATCACTGTCAAAAACGACCCCCGCACCCGCCTGTACACAAACATGCCCCGCTTCTACTTCCAGCGTACGAATGGTAATGGCAAAATCCATGTTACCATTGTAACCAATATATCCGATGGCACCCCCATACACACCGCGAGGCATAGGCTCAAGCTCGTTAATAATTTCCATAGCTCGAATCTTAGGTGCACCAGAAAGTGTGCCTGCGGGAAAAGTCGCTTTCAAAACATCATAAGCATCCAAGCCTTGTGAAAGAATGCCCTCTACATGCGAAACAATATGCATCACATGACTGTATCTTTCGATGACCATGTAATCCGTAACTTGCACACTGCCTGGCTCAGCAACACGACCAATATCATTGCGCCCGAGATCCACGAGCATCACATGTTCCGCTTTTTCTTTCGTGTCTGAAAGTAAATCATCCGCCAATGCACGATCTTCCTGCTCCGTCTTTCCTCGCGGACGTGTTCCGGCAATAGGGCGCACCTCCACACGGTTTCCTGTCAGACGAACCATCAACTCAGGCGATGACCCAACTAATGTTTGCCCCCCCAATTTCAGGAAAAAAGTATAGGGAGAAGGATTCAGAAGCCGCAAAGCGCGATACAACTGCAGCGCCGGAACATCCGATTCGGCCGTAAATCGCTGACTCAATACCACTTGGATGATATCCCCCTCGACAATATAACGTTTGGCAGTTCGAACACACTCTTCAAAAGCCTCTTGTGTCATATTCGAAGAGAAGTCAGCCAGTGGATATTTTTTTGCAGCCGGCATCTTGTGCTCTGCCAGCGAATCCACGATCACACCTATTTCAGTCTCTGTTTGATCGTAGAGAGCGGCCGCATCAGCAACTGCACGCGGACGCGTACAAAAAACAATCTTCAGCGTGTGCCGCACATTATCAAAGACAATAAGTCGATCGACTTTTAAAAAACGACTCGTAAGCGTGGCATTCGTTCGTGAAGCCTTGGGAACCGGTAATGCTTCAAAATCACCAGCAGACTCATAGGCCAAAACACCAACGACGCCGCCAGCAAAACGTGGCAGCCCAGGTATCTCAGCTACACGTAAACCCTGATACACCTGACGAAGTTCTTCCAACGCAGTCGAAGCGCCCTTGCTGTGATCAACCTCCAGACACAAGTCCGGATTCATCCCTACAAAAGAGTAACGCCCCCACGTCTCTCCTCCCTCCATGCTCTCAAAGAGAAAGGCGTTCTGATCTTCACAAAATCGGCTTAAAACAGATACCGGCGTCTCGCCATCCGCCAAAACTTCGCAATACACCGGCACCACATCATACTCTTGCGCCAGCTTAAGATATTCAGACTTTTCTGGATACACATTATCCTCTACAAACAATAAACTTTAACAATCGGTGCAGCATTGCAATACAGATATGCCCCTATGTCAATCCCTTACTCCGCTCAGTAGAACTATATCTAGAAGTATATTACAGTTGACGAAATATAAGCACAAAGCTAGCATGAATAATGTGTAATGACATAAAGCGTAAAAGGAGCGGGTTATGAAATTGAAACTGCTGATCCCACTTGTTGTTCTCCTCTTTGCTGGCTGGCATGTTGTCGCGATTTCATACGCCCAAAATGCAAACAGCAATGCGGCTCCAAATACATTATCAGATGAACAAGTAGAAGCTCTTGTCACGGAACGCCCCACCCCAGATGGAGGCTCAATTCGTTTCAGCGCGCGTGCCAGACAAAATCAACGTCTCACGCCCGATCAACGACAAAACCACATCAATGCCGAGACCATTCCATTCCAAATTACGGCTGATGTTTTTGCCATGGCCGCGAATGGCAGGCGTGGGGCCCGCGTCAATGGCAATGTGTCATTTTATGTTTTGGATAGTGATGGAAAGATTGTCGATTCGGGCAAACGTACGGTTAGGCAGATGTGCCCTACCTGAGGAGGCCGGGGCGGCTACTTCGGTGAAGTAGCAACACAAGGTGAATATACAGTTGTTGTTTGGTTGGATGATGGTAACGACAAGCGGCTTGGCAGCAAATTAACCATGCGCTTGCAACCGGTAAGAGCAAGGTAGCCAGCACAGATAACTGATATATCTCAGAACTGTAGACGCCCGTGACGAAACAATCGCACGGGCGTTTTTGTGTATCAAGGCCCGCGCATACAATTCGAAACACAGAGAGGTAGCAAAAGATGACAGAATGCGTGCAGCCCCCTACTTGTTGCCCCCCATCGCAGGCCGAAGCGACTTCTGCCCCAGACGCCCTAGCCTGGTTTCATAACATGGTTCCGCAGGCTCTCGCATATGCCGAAAAACAAAAGGCGGATGGACACCCCCTCGTCGGGATCATGTGCGAATATGCCCCGCGCGAATTAATCATGGTCTTACTTGCATTCGACACAGTACGTCTTACTTGCATTCGACACAGCAAACACTTGTCCGGCAAATATTTGCACCAATATTTAGCTCCGATATGGCTCTTACAGCAAAAAAATAGACATCTAATTTAGCTGTAACTCATTTCATCCTCGCGCACGTAGCAGGTACCCGGATCTGCGTCAGGGACATCGTCATAAAGAAAACGCCTTCGCTGGACAAAGCTGGTGGCTATGTTCTCAACAAACGGTCGATCTCCAATGGCAAGTGCCTCTGTCCAGACCGGTTCACGCAACAGTGAGCGATGCTCT
>PWYP01000125.1 GCA_003567805.1 PVC group bacterium | reverse complement strand
AATGGTCAGATACGTTTGACAACTCGCCCCGGAGATTGGTACTTTCCAACTTGGTCTAAGCAGTGAATTAGGTATTTACTTCAGGGAGTGTAGGAAGAAATTATGAAAACAATGGTACATGTTCGTTTCGCTTTGTCTTTAGGGTTGATTTTGATTTTAGGTGTTAGTGCTGGTTGTCGTTCTCGACAGCCAGGACGTGGTATCGGGAATGGAGATGATTTGGATCCCACGCGTTGGGATGGGACATATGCATTGGGCCCGCGCGGGGAATTCGGGCAGCAGATTCAAGATGTTGCGTTCGAGAATGTACTCTTTGGGTTTGATAGCTTTCAGATTCCGTCTTCCGAGCGTCGCAAAATTCAGGAAGTAGCGGATTTCTTGCTTGATAACCCCGAGGTTACGGTTCTCATTGATGGTCATTGTGATGAGCGTGGAAGCCGCGAGTATAACCTGTCGCTGGGAGAACATCGTGCGTTGTCCGTGCGTGCAGTGCTCATTTCGATGGGCGTTTCCGGAGATCGGATCCACACTCGTAGTTTTGGTTCGGAGCAACCGCTTGATCCTCGCAGCACCGAAGAAGCGTGGACGCTGAACCGTAGAGGGGAATTCTTACTTTTCCGCCCATAAGGATCTATCATTGACGATGGGGTATTTTATGCCCAGATTGGAGTTCCCGGTAGCCCTCATCTCTGGTGGGGTAGGTTATCTGGAACTCCTTTTGCTTTTTACGTTGATTTTGGTTTTATTCGGGCCCGCGCGGTTACCTGGTATTGCTCGTAAAATCGGGTATCTTGTGGAACAACTGCGCAAAGCTGCGCATGTATTTCAGCAGAACCTTCTTTCCATGGATGATGATCTACGAGCTGGGCCCATGGAAGATGAGCTCGAAGATCCCCCAAAGCAGCAGAAGGATGAAAATCAAAATGGACCCTCACATTAAGTCCTTTGCGTCTCATCTGGCAGACTTTCGACAGCTCTTGTTGCATATTTTGTTGTGTATTGTGGCTGGCGTACTGATTGCTACCCCTTTTGCTCCACGCGTATATCAATGGTTAACGGTGCCCTTCGAACGGTCGGGACTCGATGTCGTCTTGCGCGTCACAGAAGTGGGCGGGGGATTCAGTATTTTTTTGCGCGTGAGCTTATGGGGTGGTTTCGTGCTTAGTCTGCCGTTTCTCATTGTCATTTTGGCTGCTTATCTGCTCCCTGCGCTATATGGTGCAGAAAAGCAATGGATCTGGAAGCTGGGAGGGGCCTCTTGTGCTTTGTTTCTTTTGGGGATTTGGATGTCTTATAACTGGACGGTTCCGGTTGCCTTGCGATTCATGGTGCGCGTAGAGGATTGGATGCAGACACCAGCAATATTTTGGGAGGTCACAAGTTATATTCGATTTGTTATACGCTTACTGCTGGCCTTTGGTATTGCATTTCAACTTCCTGTCTTGGTGGTGATGCTCGGGATGGCTCGATTGGTGACAGTATCGCAATTACGTGCGGGCCGATGTTACGTCATAACTGCTCTATTTGTGCTGGCCATGCTTGTGACGCCACCGGACCCTTTTACGATGGTGTTGATGGCCGTGCCGCTGGTTTTGTTATATGAAATGACGATCGTTATTCTACAGGCGATACTCGGCAAGGATAAGAAAGCGTTGCCGAATTAACCAGATGTTGCGCGGCGCGCTTTATCGATACTGATTTTCTTTAATCGTATATTGGCTGGGGTTACTTCGACGCGTTCATCGGCATTGATGTAAGCAATACAGTCTTCGAGAGATAACCGGGTGGCAGGTGTGAGTATGACATTCTCATCTGATCCTGCTGCTCTGATGTTGGTAAGCTGTTTCCCTTTGGCAGGGTTTACGGTTAGGTCATTTTCGCGGCAATGTTCGCCAATGATTTGTCCTCGATACACGGGGATGCCCGGTCCTAGAAAAAGTTTTCCTCTGTTTTGTAGATTAAACAGGGCATATGCAATGGTGGTGCAAGTATCCATGCAGACAAGAACCCCGTTTTTGCGGTTACGCATGGGGCCAACGTGCGGTTTATATCCGCAGAAAATATAGGACATGACGCCCATACCTCGCGTGTCAGACATAAACTCGGATCGATAGCCAAGAAGCCCGCGCGTGGGTACATCGTACACCATGCGGACACGATCGCCTTCTTGATGCATGGACTGCATGGTTCCTTTGCGTAATCCGAGTTTCTCGATGACTGTGCCCATATACTCTTCGCTCACATCGACGGTTAACTCTTCAAACGGTTCTTGCAGTTGACCGTTTTCCTTTCGCGTGATTACTTCAGGACAGCCAACTTGGAATTCGTATCCTTCCCGACGCATTCGTTCGACCAGAATGGATAGGTGCAGCTCTCCACGCCCCGCCACACGAAATCCTGCGCCATCTGGTAGGTCTTCAACATGTAAAGCAACATCTGATAACGTTTCCCGCATCAAGCGTTCGCGAATATGTGTGGATGTAACGAATGTGCCCTCCTTTCCCGCAAAGGGGGAATTGTTCGGAAAGAATGTCATAGCAAGTGTTGGGGGATCCACGGGTAATGCAGGTAGTGGACACGGGTTTTCTGGGTCTGTATAGGTGTCGCCAACCGTTACCGCATCGGTGCCTGCAATCGCAACGATTTCGCCAACACCGGCGGCGTCAATTTCTACTTTGCGACTTTCTTCGAAACGGTAAATCTTGGTGATGCGGGCAGGTACGGACTTTCCCTCCTGATTGGAGATCAGTGCATTTTGATTCATCTTTACCGTGCCGGATGTGATCTTGCCGATGCCGAGGCGTCCAAGAAATGGGGAATAGTCAATTGTTTTGACTTGCAGTTGCAGCGGGCTTTCCGCGTCTCCTTGTGGACAGGGGATATGTTCTATGATGCTATCTAAAAGGGGTAGCATATCGTTTCCGCTGGTTTCTGGCGAAAGGGATGAAATGCCGTCGCGTGCCGATGCATACACGGTGTGGAAATCCAGGATATCATGCGGCGCATCCAGCTTCACAAACAGGTCGAATACTTCATCGAGAACCCAGGCGGGGCGAGCTGCCGGCTTATCCATTTTGTTGATAACAACGATGATGGGTAAGTGCAGCGCCAATGCTTTTCGCAGCACAAAAAAGGTTTGGGGCATAGGGCCTTCCTGGGCATCTACGAGTAAGAGTGCACCGTCAGCCATTTGGAGTACGCGCTCAACCTGTCCACCAAAATCTGCATGACCGGGGGTGTCGATGATGTTGATGTGGTGATCCCGGTAGGCAAAGGCGCCGTTTTTAGATGCGATCGTAATGCCGCGTTCGCGCTCTAAATCCATGGAGTCCATCAGACGCTCGGCAACATTCTGGTTTTCACGAAACATGCCGCTTTGTTTGAAGAGTTGGTCGACGAGAGTGGTTTTTCCATGATCAACATGGGCGATAATCGCAACATTGCGAATGCGTTGTGTTTGTAAAATCAAGTTCTTTCCCTGACTGTTCTTATTTCAAAAGCGGGGGTGTTTATCATGAAGCTTGCATGTGTGCAAGCCGGCATTACGATCTGGAGTTGTTTCCGGTCGTAAGAATGCGTAATGTGTCGTAATGAAAATATTGGTAACAGCAGGACCTACGAGAGAATATCTGGACCCCATACGGTTTTTAAGTAACCGTTCATCTGGGAAAATGGGATATGCCATCGCAGATGTGGCTAGGCTTCGTGGTCACGATGTACACCTCGTCAGCGGGCCTGTATCCCTTTCGCCACCGGCTCATGTGATGTGTAGCCGGATTACAACCGCTCAAGAGATGCATGATGTTGTATTGCAACAACTTCCGGGTATGGATGTGTTGGTTATGTGTGCAGCGGTGGCAGATTGGCGTCCATGTGAAGTTTCGAGCCATAAGTTGAAAAAAACTGCAATGCAGTCGACATTGCAGTTAGTGCGAACGGCGGATATTTTAGAAGCGGTTCAACGGATTCGCCGTCCTGAGCAAATCATCGTCGGGTTTGCTGCTGAAACGCATGATGTGCTTTCATATGCGCGTGACAAACTGGTGCGCAAGGGCATGGACGGCATTGTCGCGAATGACGTGAGCCGATCGGATGCTGGTTTTGGTGTGGACACCAATGCTGTTACTCTGATCGATAAAGCAGGGGCTATTTATGCGTTTCCTTTGCAATCCAAGCACGAGGTTGCCCAGAAAATACTTGATTGGATTGAGCACATGGTTGCGGGATAGTCAGAAGCAATATATCCTGTTGATGGTAAAACCGGTTGTCTATTTTAGCGTATTTTTATGGTTGATCCATGGTTTTGAGAAGTTTGTTCTTGCATAAAGTGGTTTGTTTCACGTAGAGTGCTCATCTTTTGGAGGGATGAATTATGGCAAGAGTTTGTGAAGTTTGTGGCAAAGGCCCAGCTACGGGCAATCGTATTATTCGCAAGGGTTTGCGTAAAAGCAAGGGCGGTATTGGTTTACATACGACGGGGATAACGCGTCGTCGTTTTCTGCCGAATATTCAGCGTGTGCGTGCCGTTGTAGATGGTGTGACTCGGCGGGTGAATGTGTGTGCATCCTGTATTCGGGCCGGTAAGGTTGTAAAACCAACTAGCCTGTAACGTCACGCGTTTCCTCACATTGCATGCGCAGACGTGTGGAGTTGCATGACTCGTTTGGAGGCATAGGTAATGGGCGAAATTCCAGAACTGGAAGACGAAATCAAAGAAACAGATATTGTCTTTGATTGCCCGCACTGCAGCAAGAGTCTTGCAATCGATTATCGTGGTGCAGGCCTCACGATTACGTGTTCTGATTGTGGCAATGACATAGAAGTTCCGATACCAGAGGGCATGGAACTCGAAGACGTTGATAGTAGTTCAGAGGATCAAGAACTGCGTGTGATTCATTTGCGGCGGTCATTGCATCATGCGCAAGAGCGTATTCTCGGGCTTGAAAATGCTGTGGAAGATCTGTTGCAACGGCGGGATGAGCTTGAGCGCGATCAAACCGCGCAGCGTTGGCAGCGTGCGACAGTGGACGAGCGCCTTGGTTTGGTAGAGTCGGCCTTGCAGACGTTAACCGAGTCGTTTCGCCAGTTGAGCGCAGCTATACATGGCGAAGATGACGGGAAGCAGAAATCCTGAACCATGAAAATTGCTTTGATTGGTCTTCCGCAAGCAGGGAAGAAAACATTATTTTCGTTATTGACCGGCCGCACGGTTCCTGAATCTCGAAAGCCTGGAGAAGTCGTTGAGGGGATTGCTCCGATTCGTGATGAGCGAGTGGATCAATTGCATGCCTTGTTTTCTTCCAAGCGTACGGTTTACGCTGACAACCACTTTGTATTGTGTCCGGATGCCGTATCGGGTAGTGCGTCGCGTGCATGGTTGGATGCTGCGCGCCGTTGCGATTTATTGTGTTTGGTTGTGCGTTCTTTTGACTCTGATCAGGTATACCATGCCTCGGGGAGCGTGCATGCGGACCGTGATGAAGAAGAATTGCGTACCGAATTGCTGTTTGCGGATATGGAACTCGTTGAAAAGCGCTTGGCGCGTCTGGAAAAAGAGGCTAAGGCGGGCCTTTCGTCGCAGCAGAAGCTGGAGCAGTCTACGCTACAGTATTGTATGAAACAACTGGAGTCAGGCGTGGTGTTGCGCGATGTTGAACTTGGACAGGATGGCGTAAACGCCATTCGTAGTTTGGGATTGCTGACGATGTTACCGGTTTTAGTCGTGGAAAATGTTTCCGAGGGACAAACCGAGGGAGAAAAAGGGCGATTAGCTGTCTCTTGTTTGATTGAACAGGAAATTGCATCGATGGAAGATGCTTCCGAACGTACGGAATTTCTGGAGAGTCTGGGGCTTCGAGAAAGTGGGTTGGATCGCTTTAATGCGGCTGCCTATGATGCCCAGGGTTTGATGTCGTTTTACACGGCGGGCAAAGATGAGTGTCGTGCTTGGACGATTCGCAAGGGGTCATCTGCCCCTGTGGCAGGCGGCAAAATTCATAGCGATATTGAACGCGGGTTCATACGCGTTGAAGTAATTAAGTATCATGATTTGATGGAGGCTGGCTCCGAGGCTGCAGCTAAGGAGCAGGGTAAGATGCTCACCAAGGGCAGAGACTACGTTCTGGAAGATGGTGATGTATGCCACTTTCTCTTTAATGTATGATCGTTCGTGATGCCCTGAAGTTCCGTTCGTGCCCCCACAGTGCTATTTATTGTAGTCCAAGAGGCTTTTGCATTTTATGCAATTGTTTCTTACACTGAAACCACAACGTTGTATTTCCTTGTTACATGAAAGATAGATATGATGGATGATGCGCATATATCAGCGGCTCAAGAGGATTATCTTGAGGCGATCATGGCATTAGAGGCAGAACAGGGTCGGGCGCGTGTGCGTGATCTGGCATTAAAGCTTGGCGTTCACAAATCTACCGTGACAGCTGCTCTGAAGATGCTAACAGAGAAAGGCTTGATCGACTATGAACCGTACGGTCGCGTTGAGCTAAAAGAGGCTGGTCGGCGTGCAGCACAGCGCGTGGCTGGTCGGCATGATTTGTTAAGTCGGTTTTTGCGGGATGTGCTGCTTATTGCGGATGATGTAGCCGATGCTAATGCCTGCCGTATGGAGCATGTGATGGATCCTGTATTGCTGAAGCGTATTGAACAGTTTTATACGTATTTACATGCACGTGAAGCCGAGGATTGTAAATGGTTTTCCGGCTTTCGGACATATTTGCAAGAGCAGTAAACGAGGTTCAGCTTACATGGTGTATTGTTTGTTGCCACACCGGGGGCATGTTTGCAAACCGCGAGCGCGGAGTTGAGACATGAATGTGGTTCTTTCTTCTCAATCGCCTCGTCGTCACCGTTTGGTATCTACGCTGGGTTTCCCTTTTCGGTGTATGCATCCGAGGGTCGACGAATTGTCCGGCGGCATGTCACCTCGTGACTTGGTGTTGGAAAATGCTCTACGTAAGTGGCGTTGGTGTTGCGAGCGGGAACCGGATGCCTTGATTTTGGCGGCTGATACAGCAGTAGAAATTGATGGAGAGGTTTTAGGAAAGCCACGTAACCGAGCTGAAGCAGAAGGTATGTTGCAGCGCGAGTCGGGACGATTGCAGGCCGTACATACTGGATATGTGCTAGCATGTGAGGGGGAGGGGGATCCGCCGGGCACATGCGGAGTTGAGACATCCTGGGTGATGTTCAAACGGCTTTCAGTAGATGATATTCATGATTATCTTGATCGGGTGCAGCCGTATGATCGTGCCGGAGCCTATGATATTGATGAGAGCGGGGATTTGCTCATTGCATCGTATAAAGGGTCAAGGACAAACATCATGGGGTTACCTTTGGAGCGGATTCAGGAGCTTTTGTCGTGCAGGCACTGAGCTCTAGCACACCTTTTTGGTTAGCCCCGATGGCGGGATACACTGATCAAGCCATGCGCAAGGTGTTCCGCCGGTTTGGCGGGGGACTGTTTTTTACCGAAGTGACCGTTGCGCAGGGTATTGTCAGAAATGCGGCGCCATCGTGGCATTTACTGTCTTGTGACACTGATGAGCACCCCGTTGCGGGGCATATCTACGGGGCGGATCCTGCTGCCATGGCAGAGGCAGCGCAAATGCTGGAGGCAAAAGGTTGTTTTGCGGCAATCGATATCAATTGTGGATGTCCTGTACGCAAAATTGTTTCCAAAGGAGCGGGTGCAGCCTTGATTCGCGATCCCAAGCAAATTGGGGCAATCGTAGAAGCCGTTTCTTCCGTTGTGAAATTACCGGTTACGGTCAAAACGCGAATTGGCTATGATCTTGGCCAAGTAAAAATTATGGAGATTCTCAGCCGTGTTGAGAATGGTGGGGCTGCAGCATTGACTATTCATGGTCGCTTTGCTGATCAGCATCACAAAGGGCGTGCAGACTGGGATTTGATTGGTAACGTAAAAGAGCGTGCTTCCATTCCTATCATTGGAAACGGGGGCATAAAAACAGCGCGACAGGCTGTCGATGTGTTGCGCAGGTATGGTGTTGATGCGGTTATGTTGGCTCGTGGGGCTGTCGGCAATCCATGGATCTTATCTGATGCTGAAGCACTGCTGCATAACGGTCCCATTCCGGCCCGAGACTATGCCGAGCTACGGGAAGTCGTCCATTTGCACTTGGATGCCATGCTTGCCTTGAAACAAAGAGAAAGGCTCTTGCGGCGCAGGGCATCGATCGATGCGGACCGTGCAGCAGCGCTGCAATTTCGTTGTCATTTGATGCAATATCTAGCAGGGCTCGAGCACTGGGCTGATATGCGGCGTCGATTCAGTACGCTCTCTTCGTGTGAAGAAGTACGTACCATAGTCGATACGGTGATTTCGCGGCAAACGCGTCCTTGGTCGGAACTGTATCCAGTAAGAAATTCATAATGCATCGAGTAATGATGTGTATT
>PWYP01000129.1 GCA_003567805.1 PVC group bacterium | reverse complement strand
CTTGAAACGCATGACCAAACACACGGATACAGGCGAACCACTACCGGACGCGTTGATCGACCAGATTATTGCATCGCGCTGGTTCCAGGAGGGCTATCAAACCTTGCGGCAAATCTTCTTCTCCGCCCTCGATCTCGGACTGCACGACGCCTATAACCCAGACAGCAAAGAGACACCCGATGACTACAAAATGCGTATTGCGCCCCAATATACGGTCATCCCCCCTCTGCCGGAAGATCGGTTCCTCTGTGGTTTTTCCCATATCTTCTCGGGTGGATACGCAGCGGGCTACTATAGCTACAAATGGGCGGAAGTGCTCGCGGCCGATGCGTTTGCCGCATTTGAAGAAGCCGGCCTCGACAACACGGAAGCGATCGCCAAAACAGGACGGCACTTCCGCAACACCGTGCTAGCCTGGGGCGGCAGCAAACATCCCATGGATGTCTTCAAAGCCTTCAGGGGACGTGAACCCGACCCCGATGCCCTGCTCCGCCAATCCGGCCTGCAAAACATAGAACCCAAGTTGAGAAAAAGCGATTCCAATCGCATTAAGTAGTTGCGAATCGTTCTTTTAATCATTACGGTCTATTCGCTTATCTATACCAAAGCAAAAATGATGTGAGGGCACTTAACAACGATGCATGTCAAAATTCTCCAACAAATATTAACGCTTTCCTTGCTCATATTACTTATATCCGGTGCTATGCTTTCCTCGGGGTGCGCTTCGGCAAGAAAGAATGGCGAAGATTTTGCAACATTTGAAGAAATGACCCCAATGCCGGAAGCGACTGTTGATCTAGTCAACGCTGTTGCTATCGATGATAACGCTGTTGCTATAGATGATAACGCTACTGCTATAGATCCAGAATGGTCACCACAAAACATCCGCCCTGGCAGCTTACTGAATATCCAGGTCTATGTCGGGGGAAACCGCGAAGTGGATATTGAAAATGCACGTGTCTCCGATAACGGTCGTGTTAGACTGCCCTTGGTCGGCTCCTCCTCAATTGCGGGACATTCACTCGAGAGAGCGACGCGACTATTAGAAATTCGTTACGCAAACTTCTTCGTGTCTCCACAAGTTAGCATCTCTATCGTGCGTGATGATGACAGCGACTCTTTTCCATGGGGATTTGTGACAGTATTAGGACGTGTGAAACAGCAAGGTCGCGTCGCAATCCCTCCCACACGCGACCTGACCGTATCAAGCGCCATCCAACAAGCTGGCGGATTCGACACGAGTGCCCGTATAACATCCATTCGCGTAACCAGACGCCAACCCAACGGCGAATCGGAAACATTTGATGTAAACATGAGAAACATTGGTCGAAGAGGAAGAACAGACGAAGATATCGTTTTACAACCCAACGATGTCGTCTTTATCCCCGAAATGCTCTTTTGAGAACAAACCAATTCCCACACGTAAAAATGACAGAATCGTCGTCTAGCAGTGGACCATCAAAATATCCATCAAAATATCAGTTGACACAGGCTGTCTAACAATATATACATCCGAACAGTCGAAGGGGATTTATTCTACCCTTTCTCGTGTAATGCATGCAATTGCAACAACAAAAAGAAAGATGCCGTTATGAAGAGAACTTTCACTGTAAACAAAATTGCGGGGATTATCAGTATTGTAGCATGTATGATTGCTGCGATAGGTGTCAGCTCTTCCGCATATGGTGAAACAAACTACAGAATTCCCCTGCGGATCATTCCATACTTGGATCTGAGCAGTGTGTACGATTCGAATTTTTTCAGATCAACTGATGATGAGGAAAGCGATATTTTCATCAATGCATTGGCGGGGCTAGAGCTTTCATACACTGGCGTGCAATTTGATGCCTTAGCTACCGTATTTGGATCGGCGCGGCGACATGCAGACTTCGATGACGCTGACTTTGAAACCTACGGCCAAAGTATTCGTCTTCGCTACGGCACGCGCGATACCGTCAAGATAGAAGCAAACCAATCATTTCGCCGCGTCACAGAAGAAGACACAATGAGTTCAGAAATTGCCATCGGCGCCGTATCTCCCGACTCAGCCCTAGACACCGCAACCAGTGCTGAACGCGACATTTTGCAGGCTGGTTTACGTGCCGGGTTTGATATTACCGACAAAACACAGCTTGATCTCAGCTATCGCTATGATTTTGTTGATTACACGTTCAGAGGATTAGACAAAATCACAACGCAAACAGCAGGTATTGAAGGAGCCCTCAGAATAACCGATAAATCGTCCGGCATCATCCTTACGCGATACGGCCTACAAGACAGCGATGGCTTAGATGACTCTGCTGATTTTATTCATGCGCAGGCAGGCGTAAGAACAGAAAGCACAGATAAGCTTCACCTGCGTGCAACGGCTGGCTATCAGAAATATAATCGGCCAGGCGATCTTGATTCGGAAGATACATTCGTATTTGATGCCAGAGCATCCTTACTTGTAACAGACAAGTTATCTCTGCATGCAGGTGGTCGCAACGGCACGCAGCTTTCATCCACCATGCGGGGTAACTCAGCCGAATATATAATCTTGTTTATGGGGGGGCAAATGCAGCCCACAGAATCGATACGCCTTTCTGCCAACCTGGCATACCGGGAAGATGACTACATAGACCCTGTATTTATCGATGATGGTAATGCCGTAGACCGTACCGACAAAGGAACGTCCATCAACCTTCGTCTCGACTATTTAGCGCCGTCCGAGTACGTAACGCTATACACGCAACTCACATTTGACTCGATTGAATCGCCATTGGGCGATTACGACCGGACACAACTCAGTGCAGGAATTCGCTTGCAATACTAATAGCCATACACAGGAAAGAAATAACATGAAAACGAAACGAACACAGAAACTATCCTACGCAATCGCTATAGCCTTATTTTTGGGTTTTACAGCATCTGCTTTGGCGAATACTGACGGTTTCAGAATGCCCACACAGGAACAAATTTCTCAAGCAGCAGGAAATCCAGCGATGGTAGCAGATTTGCTTCAAGGAGCTTCACCTGAGCAATCTGCACTCATCGTTCGCGCCATCATTGTAGCTGCCATAGCGCAAGAATCTACAGCAGAGGCTGCGTCTGACCTCATTGAATCCATCGTATCCGCAGCCACAGAGTCAATGCCTGCCGAAAGCCAATCCGCATTCGTATCTGCTCTTGCATCTGCTAGCGCTTCAACCCCCGTTATTTCACGTTCGCCAGCGGCAATCTCGGCCATGCAGGCTGGAGCGAATAGCGGTGGGGGTGCCGGTTTGAACCTCGGGGCAGTCTTTGGAGCCAGTTACAGTTCGGCAGTCAGCGCTGCTCAACAACAGTCCGCACAAGATCAAGCCCCTGTTGACAGCACTCCAACAAGAACAACGCCGCCACCTGCTGACCCAACGCCGACGCCTGCTGCCCAAACTCCGGTAGTCGCCCCTCCATATCGTGGGCAGCAAATCTGACATATCTTTTTTAACAGCAGCCCGGTGCATGACACCGGGCTTTTTTTGTATATAGACGCCTATGCTCTCAAAACGCGCAGACATAGCAACCAACATCATTTGGTTACTGATTGTGGCGGTAGCTGCATGGCTATGGTCCGGCCTCAGAATTTTTTATATACCGTTTTTTTCTGGAGCATCGCTCCTTCTGCTCTTTTGGATCGCATGGCTAGGAGGCAAAAATCGTTGGCAAAGTCCCGAATCAACCAGATCCATTCGGATAGACCCGATCCTACCAATCGGCATTTTGCTGATGATTTATTTGGGCATACAGAGCTGGAATGCGGGCAGAACCCCCTATTTCGATGTCGGCTATATGCGCTGGGCGACACCGCCTCCGCCTCACCCCAACCTTCCTTCGGCCTATAATGGTGGCGAGGCATTCCGCTTTATGCAGTGGTTCTGGGTGGCATGGATATTGACATTGACTGTCCGCTTCCTTGTCCGTAATGGCGACCCGGAATATCTGCGCACCAGCATCATCGCTGTTCTTGTCAATGCGGGCTTGCTCGTGTTACTCGGATTATTCACGTTCTTCTTTACTCCGCGAAACATGTTCGGCATCCAACGCGTAGGTCACCGTTTTTTTTCCAGTTTCCCATATGTCAACCATGCCGCAGCATATTTTGCCATGATGGCAGCCGTATCCGCAGGGTTTCTGCTGCACTATGCATTGAAGCGGAAATCCAAACCCAATGAAGATCGTCAGCAAATACTGCTTTTCTTGATTCTAACGTTTTTGTGCGTAGTCGGCGCAAACTTCGCGTTCAGCCGTGCCGGCATCATTTTGGCATGGGCACTCGTGGCAATAGGTTCCCTATACGGCCTCTTCAAGTGCTGGAAACGACTAAAACCCGCCGCCAAGGTAAACATGACCCTTGTCACGATCGCGATAGTAGCCGTTTTTTACTTCTTCATATCGGGATTCGGGAGCGACCATATCCGACGGCGCTTTACTGTGCGCAATCCTCCCGCCGCGCAAATGATCCCCCAACTTGCCAGAATCAATCTCGATTTGACCGTACGCCCACGGCTCTGGCAAGGAGGTTGGGATGTATTTAAATCGCACTGGCTTTACGGAACGGGAGGCTGGGGATTTCGTTACGCCTTTGCCGTGCAGGTACCCACGGAAGAGTGGGACTATATCGTCAACAGGTCAGGACGAGCAAATGTCCATAACGACCCCATTCAATTTCTCTCTGAGTTAGGCGTAATAGGATCAAGCTTACTTCTCTCAGGGCTTGCGGTTCTGCTCTGGCCTTTACGCAAACGCAAGCACTGGCAAGATCCCATCTTCTGTATGAGTGCAATCGGCTTACTTCTTGTCTTTATTTTCAGTTTGATTGACTTGCCCTTTCGCTCACCTGCGATATTATGGGCATGGGGTGTAATACTCGCTTGGCTCCCCGCTCACAGCACAACAAGCATGCGAACAAGAAATGATGTAAAGAAATATATACCAACGGATATTCATGGAAAAGCAGACACCCAGTAATTTATCGCAAAGCCATCAGAACCAGCCATACGATCCATATGCACAACAGTTGGCATATAATATCTATGATCAATCAGGCATAGATATTCATGGTGGCTGGCTGCATCCAAAGCATATTCTGCGCGTCATGCGTCGCAAATGGCTAACAATCCTCCTCGTCTTGATATTTTGCGTAGTGGCTGCCTTCTTCTATCTACAGAAAACAACCCCAATCTTTAGAGCGGAAAGTCAGATTGAATTAAGTGTACGCCGCCCGCGCATTCTCGCCCAGCAGGCAGCCTTGATCGAAGATCCCGGTGGTGCTGGATCATCCGAGGAAATCTTCAATACGCGCCTGGAACGTTTTCGTTCGCGCGCAGTCATGCAGACAGCACTCCAGAGACTGCTTGCAGATCATCCTGACGCATTGAAACCGTTAACACACAATGGCATTGAAAGATCGCCCGAGCAGGAAGCCGAGGCCCGCCTTCGGCGCCTGAGAAACGGGATTGATATCACACTTCTCCGCCGCACGCGCATCGTGCAAATCCGGTTTGATCATCCCGACCCCGTTATAGCGGCAGCCGTTTGTAATGCGTTCGCCGAGGCAGCCAAAACGAGCGCATTGGAAGAAAACCGTACAAGCTCTGATGCGGCAGTCGTCTGGCTGGAGACACAGGAAGAGATCCAACGGGAAAGCCTGAAACAAGCCGAGGAAGAACTGCTGCAACATCTCGCCACGTCAGGACTCGATGCACTTGAAAGCCAGCGAAGAACGGCAGAAGAAGCGTTATTGGGCTTTAACCGGGCTTTAGTAGAAATACAAAGTGAAGAATCACGTGCGCAGGATTTGCGTGCCACATTGGATGCACTTGAACTTACTCCCGAACTGGCAGGCAACCTGCCGACAGGTGTACCGCATGAGCCTGAAATCAGATCGATTCTGGAAGAATGGCGAAAAGCTGAAGTGACCCGCCAACAGCAACTCGCGCGCTTCACCGAAAATCATCCCGAAATCAAGGCCCAGGATCGCATAATCGAACTCTATCGCGAACAAGCCGCCACTCTCATGTCACAGGCAAGAACAGCCGCAAAAGCAAACGAAGCGTTGCTCAAACAGCAGGCAGAAAGCTTGCGCAGGCGCAAAGGAGAGCAATCTCGTCTCGTGCAGGAGCTAGACATGAAGCTTGCACAAGCACGAACGGAACGCTCTGCACTGCAGCGCTCGCATAGCGCAGCGGAAGACGCATACAGAGGCATTCTCACACGCATGCAGGATGCCCGTATGGCGGCAGACGAGAACACGGCCACAGTCGAAATCATTGAGCCCGCCATGCCCCCCGAAAAGCCAATTCATCCTCGGTCCACCATCATTCTGGCGCTCTCAATCATACTCGGCGTAGGCGCCGGCACCGGCTTGGCGCTGGGTGTGGATCATCTCGAAGACCACATTGTAGATCCTGATGATGTTGCAATATGGGGCGTCTCCCTGCTCGCGATCATACCCCATGTAAAGAAAGTGAACCGGACCTCCGTAGCACTGGCGTCGCTGCGTGATCGGTTCAGCCAGGTAACCGAAGCATTTGCCGGACTGCGCGCCATGCTCGATTCACCCCAATATCATGATGAAGCGCAAGTGGTTCTCATTGCCAGTTCCATGCCCAGCGAAGGCAAAACCGTAACCAGTTGTAATCTTGCTGCTGCCTGGGCACAAAAAAAACGCCGCGTGTTAATCATCGACTTTGACCTACGCCGCCCCCGGTTAGCCAATATTTTCGGAATGCCACCACGACATCCGGGATTACTCAGCGCGCTATCCGAAAACGATGATCTCCAGACTGGCGAAAACCTTGTCTTTCAGTCATCGGATTGTCCCACACTCGATATTATAGCAACGCGTCCGGTAACCGGAGCAAGCCCTGCCGAGTTGGCCGGGACCAAAGCTGTAGTGAACCTCCTCGACTGGGCACGCAAGCATTACGATCATATCGTCATTGATGCCCCACCCCTAGGTATTGTCAGCGACTCCCTTGCACTCGCTCCATTAGCTGATACAGTCTTAGTCATGGTACGACCAGCCACCAGTCGCAAAAAGGTTACACAGCACACCATTAACCGCTTCCAGGAATCCGGCATCAAGAACATTGCCCTCATCATGAACGATGTCGATTTCAGCAAAATGGGCTATGGCTCCTACGGCTCTTACTATCACTACAACAAACAATACAAGACCGTCACCCAAGACACCGAAAAATCCTAACCCCCAAAAGTATTCCGTCCTAACTCCAAATTTCAGGTTTCATCCCTCATCCCTTCCCCCTCCCAAAATGTCTAAAGTCTAAAGTCAAAGGTCTAAAGTCTTCCCCCTTGCCCTCCCTCCCCACAATCCCCTATCCTCCAACCGCTGCCGCTCCGGACGCAAACAACCAAACAAAAAACAGCAAACAACATCAATGCACCATGGCTATACCTGAACCCAACGCTTCTGCTCTCCGCAATCCCACATCCGCCTCCCCCAAGTCTAATGTCTAAAGTCCAAGGTCTAAAGTCTTCCCTATTGCCCCATTATCCCAACTTCGAGGTGTTGACGATAAAAGCGAATACATTTAGAGTGTTAGCCGTAGGATTCGTAAATATCTTCAAGAAGGTGAACTATGCAGGCTGTTGAGTTTGAGGCAGATATACAGAATGGCATGATTCCATTGCCAAAAGAGCTTCGGCTAATGCAGAAAGGGCATCTGCGGGTTATTTCCCTTTTCCCGGAGAACAGCGTAGATACGCACTCCGAAGGCATTCCAAAATCTCGATTTGAGGATGTAGCAGGATGCCTGCAGTATAATGGACCGGCCAAAACGCTGGAAGATATGGAAAACGCCATAAAAGAAGGAGCCGTCAGCAGATGGAAATAAATGCTGTGGACACCAACGTGGTTGTCCGTTTTCTGACGCATGACGATCCGAATCAATTCAAATTGGCCGACGAGATATTCAAAAGTACCCTCCCTTTTATTCCAGATTCTGTCTGGCTAGAAACCGAGTGGGTCCTCAGATATGCATATAATTTTGATGCCAAATCCATTATACGAGCATTCCGCCGACTCCTTGGTCTACCGCAAGTACGCGTTAGAGATGCCAATCGGCTGCTGAACGCAATTGCGTGGCATGAAGCTGGTCTCGACTTTGCAGACGCTTTACATCTGGCATGTGTACAGAATTTTGACAAAATATTTACGTTTGACAAGACATTCGCAAAAAGATCCATCAACAAAGGCGTTTGCACCGTTAAACATCTAACAGTCCAAGAGTAGTGCCCCACGAATCCCGAGTCACCCATCCCCAAAAATTCTTCAGCCTTCAGGTCTCATCCCTCATCCCTTCCCCCTCCCAAAATGTCTAAAGTCTAGCCAAAAATATTTGAAATTAGTTTCCGTGTGAAGCGGTGTTTTGCTGTTTAGCGTTTTCTGTGGTGCGAGTGTT
>PWYP01000132.1 GCA_003567805.1 PVC group bacterium | reverse complement strand
TCGAATCCTACCATAAGCCACCATGCTTGCCAACCGCTATTTCAGCAGGAAATAATAGACCAAATGGTTTACGGCAAGACTATAAAATGATGCCATAACATCATCCAATACAATGCCTGCCCCCCCTTTGACCGCCTGCAACTGATTTGCTGGCGGCGGCTTGAAAATATCAAAAATACGTGCCGTAACAAACGCAATCAGCAACATCACGGGCCCCGCCGGCAAACCAATCATACAGATGGGAAACGTCAGATATTCATCAGCTACAATTCGCCCATCATCCTTGGTTTGAAAATGCCGCTCCGCCGCACTACAAATGGGGATAGCCAATAGCGCCAAGATAACCGCCAATAGCGCTTGCACTGGCCACGCTGTATACGGCCAAACGATCCAGACCAGCGGCAATGCCAGCAAGGTACCTACCGTTCCCGAGGCAAACGGACTGTATCCCGTCCCGAACCCCGTCGCCAACGCTAACACCAAATGATCGCAAAATCCAATTTGAGCGCGTTTCATAAACGCCCCGCCTTCATTCGCTTGAGTTTGCCTGCATGTGCCACTTTTTGCACGGCAGACATGTTGTCAATTAATAACACGCCGTTTAAATGGTCAATTTCATGCTGCAACGCGCGTGATAACAGGCCCGTAGCTTCCACTGTCGCTGCGTTGCCATCTAGATCCAAATAATCAACCACGGCCTTTTCTGCACGCTTTACCTGAATATAGATCCCAGGAAAACTCAGGCATCCCTCCTGCCCGCATTGCTCTCCCTCCAGTTCACGAATTACCGGATTAATGAGAACCAGAGGCATTGCTACCCCACATGCCTCCTCTACAGGAACATCGATTACACAAATAGCCTCTTTTCGACCGATTTGCTCTGCCGCCAGACCAACACCCTCTGCCGTGTACATACTCGCAAGCATGTCTTTGGCCAGCGCACGAATCTCATCATTGACTTCCGGTACAGGCTCGGCCTTCTCCCGCAAGATTTCAGCGCCATATTTCACAATTTCCAGCACAGCCATAACCATTTCTCCTTATGCAAATTGCGCATACTATAACCGTGCCTATCCAATTGCAACCTGAACTATTCCAGGAAATAACCCAAAAACACATCGTCCAAATTCCCTCCAAAAACAACCATATAACGCAAAATGTGCAATCTTCGCTTTTTTTGCTAAGGATTCGAGATCTTAATCGTATAATGAGTACATGTGGCGCACACCGAGTTGCTGTCGTTCGCAATGTCGGCAGGCTCCACAAAAAAAGATATTCACAAACATAAAAAATCTAACCACGCAAAAGAAAGGATGCAAAAATGAAGCGCTTATTTTTGGCTACCCTGTTCATGCTCTACCTACCTACTCTTCTTACGGCAGACGAAGCAATCGACGTTTTGCGACAGACAGGAAGAGCATTTAGTTCTGTAGCACGACAAACCATACCGGCAGTCGTCTTTATTCAAGTGGAACAAATTGTGGAAGCGCGTGGGCGGGGACACTCTTTCAATGATCCATTCGATTTCTTTGGAGACGATATGCTACGACGATTTTTTGGTGCGCCCCAACAACCCCAGCAACCGAGGCGCTTTCGTCGTGAAGGCGCCGGTTCCGGATTCATTATCTCCGAAGATGGCTACATCCTCACCAACAGTCATGTGGTGGGCGACGCAAGTCGCATTACCGTACGTTTACACGATGGACGCGAGTTTGATGCCGAAAACATTGGCACGGACCCACGAAGCGAAGTGGCCCTGATCAAAATCGACGCCGAGGATTTACCTGTCGTTCCGCTCGGAGATAGTACTGACTTGGAAGTCGGAGAATGGGTTATTGCCGTTGGCAATCCTTTCGGTTTAAGCGAGACGGTCACCGCCGGTATCGTAAGCGCTTTGGGGCGCAGAAATATTGGTATCGCTGATTACGAAGATTTTATTCAGACCGATGCTGCCATTAACCCAGGAAACTCGGGGGGGCCTCTCCTCAACATCAACGGAGAAGTTGTTGGAATCAACACCGCCATATATACCCGCAGTGGTGGCAGCATGGGAGTCGGGTTTGCCATTCCCATCAACATGGCCCGTGCCATCAAGGAACAACTTATGGAAAGTGGCACAGTCACACGCGGTTACCTTGGCGTATATCTGCAGGAGATCACACAACTTCTCGCAGAATCACTCGAACTGTCCGATGCAAAAGGAATTCTGATCTCCGATGTCATTGCGGACAGCCCCGCCGAGAAGGCGGGCCTACAGCAAGGAGATGTCATACGGAAAATAGACGGTCATCTCATCGAAGACACGGGGGCCTTCAGAAACGAAATCTCGAATCGTAGACCCGGCTCTGAAATTGAACTTCTGATTCATCGAGATAAGGAAGAGTACCATATCAACGTGACGATAGGCCAACTCGATGATGACGTAGAAGAAGCTTCTTTGCAGGAAACCATGGAAAAACTCGGGATGCGTATCGACGAAGTCACAGAAGAATTGGCCAGACGTTTTGGGTACAGTCCGGGAGAAGGCGTAGTGGTTACTGATGTCGACCCATCAGCAAGGATCGCACAAGCTGGGATTAGGGTGGGAACCCTGATTACGGGGGTCAATCGCACGCGTGTGCGCTCCGTAGAAGAGTTTAACAGCGCCATAAAAGAAGCGATGCAACTAGGACGACTTGTATTGACCATTCGCAGGGGTAGATTTCATCAATATGTACCCATACCGCTGGATTAGGCTGCTAACACTGGGTGAATTTTCCTTTGCCTCCAACTGGCAACATAAAAATCACCATGATGCATCCGATTGCACAGACCTCGCTACACATAACGCAACACGGTAGCGGAGTCTGTGCGCGAAATTCTGTTGCTACATAGACCTCGGGAACAAACGAAAAACAAACAAATTTGTGCTGGATTTAGCTAAACGTTTTTTCGATAGTTCAATCAGGCCAGCATTGTGGCCGGGCCGGGTCGACGCATAGTGTGTCATCGTGCAGGATTACGGTTAGTTGGTGATGACACGCAGCATAGGGGATATCAGATGGATATCTATGTCGGTAATCTGTCATACCAGACAGACGATCAACAACTCCGTGAACTGTTCGAACAGTATGGCAATGTGACATCGTCGCGCGTCATTACAGACCGGTTCTCGGGTCAGTCCAAAGGTTTCGGCTTTGTTGAAATGCCGGATGCCGCGGAGGCAAATGCGGCCATTCAAGCTTTGAATGAGCAAGAATTTATGGGAAGAAACCTACGGGTAAACGAATCCCAGCCAAAACCACGGCGTGAAGGCGGCGGGGAAAGCTTTGGTGGAGGCTTCAATGGTGGCGGCAAAGGCCGCGACCGTAACTTCAGCGGCGGGCGTGATCGCCGAGAGGACCGTCGGTGGTAACAACACACTCGTTCCCACAAAAAAGGCGGCTTGAGAGCCGCCTTTTTTGTGTCTTGAGGCTGGACGATCGCTATAGTTTTTGCCAATGTACATCATGAAACAAACCGGAAAGGATACATTCATGAATACGTCACTTCAGCTTACCGCATCCCTTATCATCATGATTTCAACGGTTATCGGCAGTCAGGCACTCACGGTACCCAAAGAATCGGAAGAGTCGATTGGATTCCAATATGGCAATTATCGAAATCATGATTATGCTGGCCTATATATTGATGTAGCCAGACACCTGTATCAGGGAAACCAGAAGCTCTTTTTCCTTGCCGAAATTTCTGGTGGTCAGATTTCACAAAGCCGCGCAGAAAACTATGACCATATAGGAGTAGAAATAGGGCTTGCATACCGAGTGTTACCGGTATCCAGTATCGCGGTGCTCGGGTCTCATGACTGGTATCTGGGATCTCCAGATCACAGGATTTCTGCAGCGCATCTCCGGTTGCGCCAGGCACTCGCTCCGCAAGGCTCTCCGGTAACACCCTTTTTAAAAGCAAATGGTGCCATACAGTTCATCAATCCTGTGCGCGAAAGCCCTGCACGGCAGGACGAAAGCTATCGCCTCCTAGTGCTAGAAGCACTCGGAGGCTTCGAGATACGCATGCGTAGAGATTTCCGTTGGATCATCGAGGGAGGCCGCTCCCAATCCCAAGCCGTCAACAATGCGGGCCCAGAACTTGCGAATGGTTGGGTTGGTAGAATAGCGATGCGCTATGACTGGTTCTGAAGTAACGATACCACAGCTGTGCGCAAAACTGACCACATTACAGGATAGCACAGCGAAAGTTGCCATAACATCTCACATTCGCCCAGATGGTGATGCCATCGGTGCGGCATTGGGACTGTATCATTTGCTCCAGAAAGTAAATATCGACGCGACAATCATCGATCTAGGCCCCATTCCTGATCGCTACCGGTTTTTGACCGAGAGTATTACGATATACAATTCCGACGACTGCAGTCCTCATGAATATCATTTGTTAATCGTACTCGACACGGGATCGATCGACCGCGCGCCCGACTTTGTCCCTGACTGGATGCAGGATATCGAGACGATCAACATCGACCATCATCCCACTAATACATGCTTTGCTACGCTCAACTGTGTGGTTCCCACAGCATCTGCCGTAGCAGAAATCATCACACAAATGGCATCCCACGCCGAGTGGCGCATGTCCACCGAAGCCGCAACAGCACTCTGGGTTGGCATTGTCACAGACACGGGACGATTCGCCTATAGCTGCACAACTCCAGCCACACTGCAAGCTGCGGCCACATTACTCGAGGCAGGAGTAAATACCCCCGCTGTAGATCAATACGTCTTCCAAGCCGCCCCGTTGGGAGCACTTCGCCTGCATGCCAGAGCAATCAATAATATGCAGCTGCTGCAAAATCAACGCGTAGCCATCATTGCACTTTCGCAACAAGACTTTCACGATTGCGGAGCTCTTGGAGAAGATGCCGAAGAAATCATCAACCTTCCGCGCCGCATCAACTCCGTTGAAGTCGCAGTTGTAATCACGGAAATGGCGCAGAGCACACCCGATAGCATCCGCACCAAAGCCAGCTTGCGCACCAAACCGCCTTTCGACGCTGGCGTTTTTTGTCAAGCCCTCGGCGGCGGAGGACACGCCAGAGCAGCAGGTTGCGAACTGCCACATACCTTGGCAGACACCACAGACATCATCATGAAACGCATCCAAGAAACCTGGTTTTCAGCATGACACCTTCACTGCAATGGATTGCCACTGGTTCCCTACTACACATATTCTGCTTTATCCTCGTTTGTTGGTATTGCTTGCGGCATCGTAAACACCCTTCTTCTACCATTCTCTGGATGTTTCTGACATGGTCATTTCCCATTCTAGGCGCTACCTTCTTTGTCGTATTCGGCATCGACCGCGTTACACCACGCGGTAAACGCAAGCGACAACAGAATGAATCACTGCTACTCGCGCGTAACAATACTGCCGCGGATGTGCTACCACTCGCATATTGGCGTGCCAGCAAAGAACTTCAACCCGACGTGCAAAAACAGGAAGTAAATGCCATAAACCGGTCTATGGATACCCTCGTGTCTGACTTCCCTTTTCTCTCGGGTAACCACATTACGCCACTCATTGGCGGTAACGAAGCATTTCCAGCCATGCTGCAAGCCATCCGCGAGGCAGAGCATCATATCCACGTCCAATGCTTTATCATACGTAATGATAAGATTGCCCGTACGTTTTTCGATGCCTTGGCAGAGCGCGCTCGCCAAGGAATCAGCGTTCGTGTCTTATTCGACCGCTTTGGTTCCACACACGCCATTCTCTCCGGCTTTTTTCTACGCTATCGCAATATCCCTAATTTCGAAATACAAGGATGGACACAAGTAAACCTGCTAAAACGACGCTTGCAAATCAATCTTCGCAACCATAGAAAACTACTTGTGGCAGATGGTAAAATCGGTTTTTTCGGTGGCATTAATCTCGACCAAATCAACCTACCTGGAAAAGCACGAGAAGCCCACCGCGATTATCACTTCTGCGCCACAGGACCCGTTGTACAACAATTGCAATATGCTTTTTTGCAAGACTGGTACTTTATGACCAATGAGTCTCCCGAAACATTTCTGAAAGAGCAATTCTTCCCCGTATATGAGCGTACGGGGAACACACCTGCCCGACTCATTCTATCCGGCCCCGCCGCAGACGAACATGCCATCGAGGATTTATTCTTCATGCTTACCGGTATGGCCAAAGAACAATTACTTCTCGTAACACCATACTTTGTACCCTCCCCCGCACTACTCGCAGCCCTCCGTGCGGCCGCTCTCAGAGGCGTAGATGTCCATTTGATTCTACCCGAGAAAAATAACCACTTTTACGCTGGGTGGGCAGCCAAAGCCTTTTTTACCGAATTACTGCAATCGGGTGTACGGATTTTCCTCCGGCACCCACCCTTCATTCATGCCAAAGCAATGATTGTAGATGCCGCAACCGTGACCGTTGGCACGGCCAACTGGGATTTACGTAGTCTTAGATTGAACTACGAAACCAACCTCCTCGCATATGACGAATCCTTGGCTGATCAACTCAAACAACACATCCTCGAAGATGAATCGCACAGTAGCGAGATACATCTCGCAGGCTGGGAGGCCCGACCACAGTGGCATCGCTTGCTCGAAAATGCCTGCGCCCTGCTATCCCCCATTCTATAACAAAAAAGCCGCTCTTGCATGACAAGAGCGGCTAAACTGTCCACAAACTTACTCTTCGACAGGACTCTCCTGATGATCCTCTTTCTGGCGCCCACGAGGCCGCTCACGCCTCCCATCAGCAGGCCCAATCCGGTGATCACGTCGCCTTCCTGGTCCGGTCGCTTCAACAATCAATGCGTGAACATCTTTACGCGTCAAGTCTTCTTGCGCACGCAGTGCCTCAATCTTGGCAAGTGCAGCACTCCCATCGCGTTGAGCGGCAGGCCGAACCTGACGTTGCTGACGCTGTTGAATGCGCCCAAGGGCCTGCTCTCGCGCCTCATCATCTACCCCACTGGCAGCTAAAGCCGCGCTGTACGCAGAAACCCGGGCCTGCTGGCCTTCTTCAAATCGACGCAATCTCTCCTCTTGACGCCCCTTAATATGGGCTTCCAATAGGTCTAACTGCTTATGAGGATCATTTTCTTCCTTCATAGCCCGACGCAGTGCCTGCTGCGCCTCACGATTCTTCTGCATCTGCACCTGCATCTGTTCGCGCTGTTCCTGCCGATGTGCCTCCATGACGGCTCGTCCTTCGTCATTCAACATTCCATGGATCCCCCCAGCGCGACGAGCACGCTGCGGCTGAGACGCAGCAAACACGCCCGACCCCAGAATCATTGCAAACAGCAACACGACGCCAAACGAACACTTCATACCTTTCTTCATCCTTGCTCCTTTATGTTTTACCAACCCACAATACGGTCAGTTAACCATAGAACGGATATCAGCCATGTTTTATTGCAATCAAAATATTTAGGAAAGAATTTCCAGGAAATCCCGTTCTACCTCTACCGCAACCGACTGCCCTACAAGCTCAACATTAAGCCGTACACAAGTCTGCTTGGCGAGTTGATCCACATATCCCTCCAACCCCATAAAAACACCAGCTTTGATGCGTACACGCATCCCCCTGGACAGTTGCGCCTCGGGGCTCAAATGCGGGTCTACCCTTAACGCAATCCGGATTTGCTCCAATTCATGCAGCAACTGATCTTCATTCTCTGGCGCAATCATTTGCAGCACATGATTCGTTCGCAATACATGCACACGCGTCTCAGGCGTCAATTCCGCAAACAAATACCCAGGGAATAGCGGTTTATGTACAATAACTTTTCGCCGCTGATAGATCTGAGCAGAGTCCCGCAACGGCAAATAGTATGCAATTCCATGCCGCTCACACACCGTAGCAACTTTCTTCTCTGTCCTTGGACCCACATGTAGAACAAACCACCCCATAGTATCCCCTACTATATATATGCCTAAAATCGTATGAATGCACAAAGTACGCACGAACAACCGGTAGAATCAAGTATTACCCATTAAAAGTCCCAAGCATGCATCCAGCAAGCAAGCTTCGTCCTAACAATTTAAAACACAATATGTACGGTTTTTATTTCGAACTTGAGAATACCCCCGTACTAGGGCAGAATCCCTCATTTTCAATACATGCAAGGATCCATATGCCCGAAAATATCTCGGTTTGTATTATAGCGGGAAACGAAGAGCGCAATATTCGGCGTTGCCTCGAAAGTGCCAAATGGGCGGATGAAATTGTCGTGCTGGACAGCTTCAGCAAAGACCGCACCGTAGAGATCTGTCGCGAATACACGGACCGGGTATACCAGCACGAATGGATTGGTTATATCGGACAGAAAAATCTTATCAAGGATATGGCAAAAGGACCTTGGATCTTTTTTCTCGATGCAGATGAAGAGATTTCTCCAGAACTACGAGACACCATCAAAGAAGAATTTTCGAATGGCAACGCAAGCGACTATGCGGGCTATGAGTT
>PWYP01000130.1 GCA_003567805.1 PVC group bacterium | reverse complement strand
TCGTTCGTTAAAGTCACAGTGTCGATTGGGTAACATGTTCTGTTCACCAATCGAGCGTATCAGGCACCTTTTTGGTGGATGCTTTATTGCTAGCCTAAAGCCACTGATCTCATTTGGTTAGCTTCTGCGGCTTATGGCGATGAGGGTGAGATCGTCGGTCAGGCGTAGGGATCCGGAGAACTGCAGGATAGACTCTTCCACTTGACTCATAGGTGGGGTGCTGCTTTCGCTTGCTGCTCTGTCTATAATTGTGGTAAGTCCCTCTATACCCAGATCCTCATCATCCAGGTTGCTGGCCTCTATTGCGCCATCTGTGTATAGAACAAGCGTATCGCCGGGATGCACAACAGCATGACTGGCGGTGAAGGCGATATCGGGAAACATACCCAGTGCAGGCTGGCTTGGGTCGGGTAGTGGGGCTGATTTCTTGTCATGTGCCAGAATTGGTGCCGGGTGGCCTGCCCGGACATACTGGATCTCGCCGCTTTTGGCATTCATAAGCAGACAGACCGCAGTTGCAAAATAACCTGCATCGGCAGCTAGCTTCCTTAACAGGCTATTTAGCTCTGTAGCGAAGGCAGCCGGATCGCAAAGCAGTGAGCGGGAGTCTTCCCATAGTTGGCGTAAAAGCATGGTGTAGAGTGCGGACGCGACACCATGGCCCATCACATCGGCCAGCATGATGGCATAGTTGTCTGCATCAAGTTTCTCAATGCGGTAGAAGTCACCACCTACCACGTCATTGGGCGTGTAGCGGATGTCGAAGCCGATACGCGGGTCTTCCGGCAGGCTGGATACGAGCAGGCTGTTCTGTATCTCCCTGGCGCGCGTCAGATCGGATTCAAGCAGGGACAAGTCTCGAAAAAGCTCGATACCACCGATTATCTCCCCTTCATCATCGCGAATGGGTGCCACGCTCACCTCTACGGGGATACGCATGCCGGAGCGATGTTGGGCATATACTAGAATTGGCTCCTCACTGGGATTGCCCGTAACGATACTGCGATGTAGCGGGCAGTATTCCTCTCCGCAAAGTTCGTGCCCATCCTTGTCAAGGTGCACGAGGATGTTATCGGAACAGTTTCGCCCCGTTACATCTTCTTTCCTCCAGCCCAGTATGCGCTCGGCCGATCTACTCCAGAATACAATCCGGCGATCACAGTCGGTGATGTATGCTCCGTCGGGAAGTGCATTAAGAATCTCGGGGCCGGGAATCGAGGCAATGCTTTTGCTAGTAAGATTCTCTTTCAAGGCCACCTCTCTATTTATTTGGATGGTTATTAGAAGATGCCCATCGCAATCAGTAACTCCTGCGCTCTATTGCTCGCATCCTACCACAAGAGGTAATAATGTAAACCCGCTTGCGAAATGTGTGTTGAACGTATAGACGGGAGATAAACATGGGATTGCGGTTTTTCAGACGGGTGCGGATTGCGCCGGGGTTGACGCTGAATCTGAGCAAGTCGGGGGGCTCGCTCTCTATCGGCATGCGCGGGGCGCGTTACACGGTCGGGCCTAGGGGACGGCGCAGCACGGTTCCAAACCCGCATTTGTGCATCGAGAAGAGCGATAGAGTATTGTTTTTAAAGCTCTATGGGTGCACAAAGGTTGCTGGCCTGCTTTGCTGTGCGCCCGCAGTTTTCGCAGATATACTGTGCATCCTGCACCAAAGCCTTGTATTCGGACTTGTGGCTGTAGTGGTAACCCTCGTATTGGAGGAAGCACAAATGCTCTTTGTGTTTTTCATCGCTACATGCCTGTTTGGCGCTTGTACTGTTTGCGCTCATTTCGTTTGCTCCTTCCGGTGAAGTTGGTGTCCTGCGTTTCGGTAACAATGTAGATTAAGCCAGCATATGACGCAAGATCACCGTAAAATCAATACTTGCCAACCCCTACTGAGGATTCCGCTAACCGCGGCACTGCATTGTAAGGACTTTGCCCAGTTTGTGGATAATAAAAACATGAACACAGTATTTGAAAACGCTTTTACGGGATCGCTGGTAGGGGATGCTATAGCAATGCCCGTTCACTGGTATTACGATACGGAAGCCCTCGATCGGGATTACCCTGAGCTGGATGGTTTCGTCAAACCCAACTCGGTGCACCCCGACAGCATTCTCTGGCGTTCGCGTTACGAACCGCTAAACGAGGACGCCAATATTCTGCACGATCAGGCGCAGTACTGGGGTAAACGGGGCGTGCATTATCATCAATTTCTGGAAGCCGGAGAGAATACGCTCAATTTGAAATTAGCAAGGGAACTTTACGCGTTTGTGGTAGAGAAAGGAGAATATTCCCCAGAGGCGTGGCTTGACCGGTATATCTCGCTTATGCGGACGCCAGACTGGCACCGGGATACATATGTGGAGGAGTATCATCGCGGATTCTTTACGAACCGCGCCAAGGGCATTCGGCCACTCGAGTGTGGCATTGATGACCGCCACATCGGCGGACTGGCAGCCGTGCCGGCACTTATAGCTGCTCTGGATACTATCGGTAAGTTGGATGCAGAAACGGTAGTAAGCCATGTCAGACTGACTCATAAAAATGCCGCCATACTCGAGGGCGCGCTGTCCACTACTCGTATGTTGCTTGGAATCGCCTCTGGAAAAGGCGTACGGGATGTCATTGCAGAACATGCGGTTAACGAGGGAGGAGCCCCTATATTTGAAGCGTTGTCGGCGAAACCGGATCGCGTTATTGTCGGGCGTATGTTAACATCGGCCTGCTATATGCCCGAATCTTTTGCCGCCGCGCTTGCCTTGGCATGGAAGTATCATGACAATTTCCGGCAGGGTGTTTTGGCAAATGCGTTATGCGGCGGTGATAATTGCCACCGTGGTGTTGTGGTGGGGGCTCTACTGGGTGCGGCGAACCCGATCCCTGACAAATGGAAGGCGCAATTACATGGCTGGAAGCAAACAGCATGACCTTTCGCAGGCTCACACAATGATCTGTGTAAGCAATCATGGCCACGGGCGATACTTGCTAGTGAACAAGTTGTAAACACGGGGGAGTATATGTTTGGATGCAAAGATGTCGGAACGTGCTGCTGGTCGTTTAGATCTATTGCTGTCAAACGGATTGGTTTTTCAGCGATTGCGTTGTTGGTTCTGTTCATGGCGTATCACGCAGCAGGTAAAGAAGATGTAGTCATTGCTGCGTTTGACACGCCAGATTCCACGCAGGGTTGGTTTTCCGTCAATGATGGCGTCATGGGCGGTGTGTCCAAAGGCGGGTTCATGCTTTCGGAGCGTAATACGCTTTTGTTCAAGGGAGAGCTTTCGCTGGATAATAATGGTGGTTTTGCATCAATCCGCACCAGTCCTCGCGATCTGAATCTTGCCGGTGCTAAAAGTATTAGCATCAAGGTGCGGGGCGATGGGCGTACGTACTGGGTCGGTCTCCATGCGGCAGGGCAGTTCAGCGCCAGCTCCTACCGTGCTTACCTGACGACTACTGCTGGTGAGTTTACGGAGACAGTGATCCCGATTTCCGACTTTACGTTGCAGGCTTTCGGTCGCCGCTTGCCGGGAGGTCCAGTCGATCCTGCTGAGATTACTTCTCTCAGTTTCACGATTGCGGATAAGAGGCCCGGTCCCTTCGAGTTGGAAATCCAGTCCGTTAAGGCTGTGTTCGGGGACTCCAAACCCGCAGAAACGAATTCACGCGACACAATCGTCGACATAGCGGCTTCGTCAGGCACCTTCAACACGCTTCTGGCTGCAGCGGCAGCCGCCGATCTTGACGGTCCGCTATCAGGGGACGGGCCGTTCACTGTGTTTGCTCCCACAGATGAGGCCTTTTCCCGCTTACCAGAGGGGACCCTTGACTCCCTGCTCAAGCCCGAGAACAAGCAGAAGCTAACGGATATTCTCAAGTACCATGTTTTGTCCGGTCGTATAACCTTGTCCCAAGCACTTGAGGCAGGTGAGGGTGTCACGCTACAGGGAACAGCGCTTTCGGCCAGGTTCTCGGATGGTCGTGTCAGGATTGGCACGGCTACTCTTGTTGAGGCCGATATTCAGGCGTCTAACGGTATCATACATGTGATTGATAACGTGCTACTGCCGCCGGAAAGTCCTGCAGAGACTCTGACTCCTGCCGGACTAATCATGCTTGCAATCGAGCGTGGCGTTCCACTGTTCAACAGAGGCAACGCGGCAGCCTGTGCGGCGGTATACGAAGTTACCAGCGAGGCGCTGCTTGCCATGCCTAGTGTTTCGGATGAAATCCGTGCTGACCTGACCCGAGCGCTTGCCAAGGTGCGGGATACAAAGTCCGACATCGATAAGGCATGGATACTACGCCGTGCCCTAGATCGGTCTTTAGACGGTTTGCAAGACTGACCAGCGCAACTTGGGAATATTTGCGCCTGTGACTTCCACCGATCTGAAGTCCGAAGGCATCCTCGCGTTTCCATTGACTGGGGTCGTGCATGGTGGTTGGGCCTAATGCATTGTGGTCAGCCTGCACTCGTGCTGGGGCACCCAGTTATAAACACCCGCCTCGAGACATTGCGAGATTGGCTTGTATCGAGACTGGGGGGAAGCGTGTCCGAAGAACAGTTCTATTCCGAGTGTGACGTCGCCAAGCCGGTAGGATTTCTGTTTTGGTTGTGATCCAGCATGCAGGCAAGCGGCGGAGGTTCCATTTGAAAATATTTTCTCGAATATAGCCGTATCAAAGGGGTATTTACTGGATATGTGGTACGTTGGTAAACATTGCTCGAGTGTGGCTCGTTACAACACGTATGGTTGGTGATCAAAAAAGCGTTTGCGTAAAGTTGCTTAATGTTGGATACCACAGTGTGTATGGAAGGTGGCGTACCCGGGAGGGCTCGAACCTCCAACCTCCTGATCCGTAGTCAGGTGCTCTATCCAATTGAGCCACGGGTACACGACGGGCGGGACTATAACGCGATATTACATGTTGATGCAACAGTAAAAATGTGATGGGGCTGGTTTTATGATTCAGGCTGTTATCTTTGATATGGATGGGGTCTTGGCGGACTCGGAGCAACTGATTCGCGCAGCAGCTATGCAGATGTTTTCGGAACAGGGGCTGGACGTACAAAAGGATGACTTTGTTCCGTTTGTGGGGGCTGGGGAAAATCGATATATTGGCGGGGTTGCTGAAAAATATGGGTTTGCATTGGATCTTCCGTCTGCGAAAGCGCGAACGTATGCGATTTACTTGGAGCTCGTTCCCAGAGGTTTGGAGATGTTCCCGGGAGCGGATTTGCTCGTGAAGCAGTGTCAAGCGGCGGGACTGAAAATTGCGGTTGCATCCAGTGCGGACAGGATCAAGATTGATGCCAATTTGCGGGCGATTGGACTAGCTCCCGAAATATGGGACACCTTGGTAAGCGGGGAAGAGCTGGCAAACTTAAAACCAGCACCGGATATTTTTCTTGAAGCTGCCCGTCGGCTTGGTGTTGATGCTAGTCGTTGCACGGTGGTTGAGGACGCGGTGAACGGGGTACAGGCGGCCAAGGCTGCCGGGATGCGTTGCGTAGCTCTCGAAACGTCTTTCTCCAAGGAAGAGTTACGTCAAGCAGACTGCGTGTGCTCCTCTATTGCAAAAGTTCAGTTAGGTCACCTATTGGGAGCGACCGATGTCTGATCGATCTACTACTATCCCTTTGTCCGATCGAGTTTATGATCTCTTGCGCTGTATCCCTCGCGGGCGCGTTGTGACGTATGGCGAATTGGCTCGCGCGGCGCGGTGCAAATCACCGCGTGCGATAGGACAAATCCTGCGACGTAATCCTTATGCACCTCAAGTGCCGTGTCATCGCGTGATCCGGTCTGACTTGCGTCTTGGTGGTTATAGCGGCAGCAGTACGGGGTCGTTGTTGGAGCGTAAGGTGCAGTTGTTGCAGTCGGAAGGGGTATATTTCGCGGCTGGGCGATTGCAAGACCCAGAACAATTGTGGTCCTTTCCACGGTGATAATAAATGGCCTTTTGTGGGTAATCATAGCTAAAGGCTATTATGGGTTTCTGTTGCGGAATATGATATTGATTGGTAGTATCGCAGCCAATTGCGTGAGACTTGAGGTCTGGTGTTGGGGTAATGATGGCAGGCAAGAAGGAGTATCGGTAATGCAAAAAGCGGTGGTTAGTGTTTGTTTGTCGGTTGGTGTATTGGTGGGGTGTTCAAGGCAACAAGATATTCCCGTTCCACAGGATGAAGTTCAGGAAGCAGAACTATTGTTGGAGCAGATGCAGTTGCGCGTGAATGCCATTGCCGCAGAAAGCGGTATTCCCACAGCCTTGGCATTCGGTGTCACAGAGATGGCGGATTGGGATAATCCATATATTCAACAGGATGCTTTTTACGGGCTCGTTTCATTGGCACAACAAACAGATGATCCTGATGTTATTTCCGCCTTTGTAAAAGATCTCATCGTTCTGGATGAAAACATGGCAGGTCAAGCCGTGATGCTCTTTGATGGCCAGATGATGGAAGCAGATTCTTCTGCGTGGTTAGGATTTCTTACGGATGAAAGCATGCCCTCTACTTTTCGGATGCATGGGCACCGTTTATGGTTCCGGCATTATGGAGAAGACGCTTCGATGCAAGATGTAACGGAAGCAGTGCTTGCCTTGTTAGATCCTGTGTTGGAGAAACATGTTGGCGGTCTTTTGTCTGAAACGCTGCAACATGTGTTGGTAAACCGTGACGCCCGGGAAATTTGGGACTTATTAGGGAGTTTGCAGGCTCACATACCATCGGAGTCATCACTGTATGAAATTGTTGTTCATACGCAAGTTCAGGCTTATTTACGTGATGCAATGATGCCTGAAGCTTTTGCTCATTATCAGGAACATGTGGCATTACTTGGTGATGTTCGTGTGGCTCCAGGGGTAAGTCGCTTATTGGATCATGCGGCGTCAGAGGGAGATCTGGCGTTTCGGGCGCGAATTCTTGCGTGGGGGTATGGGCTAGAGGATTTTTCGATGACGCGGACTCGGATTGCCCGTTGGGAACTTGCGCAACTGCGTGCCGAGGAAGATGTGTCTGTTGTTGTGGATGGTGTGCGTGCGGTTATGGGGCGTGGGGTCCCGGTAACTGTTATTGCAAATGCGTTTGTACGCGAGATCTTATATCCTACGCTGGCACGTGCTGATACTGAAGAGCAACAAGAGCTACGCGATGTATTGTTGGAAATGCTTGTTGCTGATGAAGATTTACCTGAATTTGTGCGTGCATCATTGAAATCGTCGTTATTAGACGTTTACTTCTATCTTGAGGATTATAGAGCGGCATTACAGCAAATTGAGGCAGGGGTTCCGGGCTATGATGCGGATTGGCATGCCGAGCTCGGTAACAAAGTGCAGGCTCACTTGGCAGAGCAGGAGGGGCGTATTGCAGATGCCGTTGCGCATTACAAAGAGCATATACAGCGAGTGAAGACATGGACTGATTCTATAGTATCGCCTGAAGATGGCCGCAACATATTGCCTTATGAGGTTATTGCGCTAAACGAGCGACGTATTAGCGATCTTTGGGCCGGGGAAGGTGAGACCGAGAAGGCCGACGCAGCCCGTGCACGGGCGATTACCTATTATCGATTGGCGCGGGATGCATATGCAGATGATGCACAAAGTTTTTCCAAGATGGAGCAAGTGTTGCAAGAGATGGAGGCCGAGTAGACCTAAGCTTGACGGCTGGGAATCGGGGCTGCTACAAAACAATCATTGCGCAAATCAACGGATTGCAGGGGGGAATCAGGGATGTCAGAAATCACACTCGAAACGTTACCGAGAAAGCAACAGGATTTATTCAATCGCGGCTTCAAGGCATTGGAACGTAACAATGTAGATTATGCGATTGAGATGTTAGCGGAATGTGTCTCTCAAGAGCCTCGATTTTTGCGTGGTTGGAAGTTTTTACGCGCAGCTCAGACCAAGAAGTACAAGAAGAAGTCGATATCGGGGTTATCAAAGGCGATTAACACGGCTAAAGGGTTTCCGGTATATGCGAGTGCCATGGCAATGTTGAAGGCTAATAAACCGCAGTCTGCCATGATGACGATTGAGAAGCTTTTGCGAGATGATCCGACGGATGCAAAAAACGGTTTGCTTTTTGCGCAGGCTGCTGCTGCCGCTGAATTGCCGGAGGTCGCCATATTAACGTTGGAACTTGTGCGGGAGTATAACCCTGAAGATGTTGCTATATTGAGCTGGCTTGGTGGGATTTATCAGAAAGTTGGCCGCATGCGCTCGGCGCGCGAGTGTTTTGAGCGTTTATGTGAGATGAATCCGAATGATCCCAATATGCTGAAGCAGCTCAAGGACGTGATGGCACTTGACAGCATGAGCACTGACGGCTGGGAAAAATCAGTTGAGAGCGGTGGTAGTTATCGAGATATGCTCAAGGATGGCGAAGAGGCTGCGATTCTGGAACAGGAAGCCAAATCGGCTCGCAGTGATTCCGGGGTAGATGCCTTGATTGAGGATACACTCAAGAAAATTGAGAGTGATCCTAAAAATATTAATTTCCGTCGTGCCTTGGCAAATTTTTATGTGCAGAAAAAGGATTATGCGCAGGCGATTGAGGCCTTGGAGAAAGCGATTGAGATTAATCCCGGAGATCCTGAGTTGGATCGTACGCTAACGAACATTCATATCAAAGCGTATGAAGCAGAAATTGACGCCAAGCGAGAAGCCGGGGAAGAGGATGCCGCTGTTGCGATGGAGGCGGAGCTTCTGCAATACAAGTTCGATGATTTGCAGGCTCGCGTGGAACGCTATCCGAATGACTTTCAGTTACGCTTTGAATGGGGCGTCATGTTATATGATAATGATTATATCAATGAGGCTATTCAGCAGCTTCAGGTTGCGCAGCGTAGTGTGAAAAATCGTGTGCAGGCCTTGTATTATCTTGGGTTATGCTTTACGGCCAAGAAGCAGTATGACGTGGCGTTTCGCCAGTTGGATGCAGCACTTCAGGATCTCCCCATCATGGACAGTAACAAGAAGAAGGTGCTTTACGAGTTAGGGCATGTTTCCGAGTTGCGTGGGGATAATCAGCAGGCGATGGACTACTACCTGCAGATTTATCAGGTCGACATTGGGTATCGCGATGTGTCCGACAAAATCGAGAACTCCGCTGGGTAGGCTGCATCATGTGGGCATGTCGGAGGCGTGGATGGCAGCCAGTTGGCACAACTGTCTGTACTTTTAGCCCCTTGTTGTGACGTACTTTGGACTGCTGAGCCCATTAGTTTTTGGTGGGGTATTTGCCCTGCATGGCGCTTTGTATAATTTCCCGCGTGTCTGGAGGAAAATCACTTTTCAGTATCCAATTGATGAAACCGCGATCGTTTTCTATCAAATCTCGCAGCAGTTTCCCTCGATTTTTACCAAAGTTAATGGCCACACTGCCATCCTGCCAACGTAGTTTTCCGGTGGAATCTACCCAGGTGGGATTTTGCGGATTGCAGTACTGATCGAGAGCTTCTATGGACCTTGGCAGGTCGTTGTATTTGGCAAGTTGTCCTTCGAATACCCGGACCGTGGCTTCGACGTCAGCTTCTGCACCGTGGGCATCAACATGTGCGTCGCCACAATAGAATTGTAGCGCTGCGGTTAAGTCGCGCGGTTCTTTCTGGTGAAAAATGCGCTGCACGTCGAGAATTCTGCGGGTTGTCGTTGAGAAGGGTAACTGTGCTCGTTGGAATTCTTCGGCCAGCATAGGAATGTCGTAGCGGATGATGTTGTATCCAGCCAGATCACAGCCTTCGATAAAATCGAGTACATTTTGGGCTTCCTGGGCAAACGTGGGGCAGTCTTTTACATCTTCGTCACGGATTCCGTGCACAGCGGTTGCGTCAGCAGGGATCGGCATGCCGTCTGGATTAAAGCGCTGATTGTAACGATCTTCGCCCCGCATGGGGCAATAACGCACCATGCACAATTCGAGGATGCGATCTGCGCGCGGACTTATGCCCGTTGCTTCAATGTCAAAAAAAACGATGGGACGGTCGAGTTTTAGTTTAAGCATACTGTACCTTGAGGTTACCTTTCGATTTCAGCTGCGCTAGATGCGGCACGGGCTTCCTGGCGGAGCGCGCAATCTGCGAGAACAAGTGCTGCCATGGCTTCCACGATAGGAATGGCGCGTGGCACCACGCACGGATCATGCCGCCCTTTGGCTTCGAGAGTGACGGCTTTGCCTTGAAAATTTGTGGTGTTTTGTGCTCGTCCAATGGTGGCGGGCGGCTTGAAGGCCAAGCGGAAGTATATAGGTTCTCCATTGGAAATGCCGCCCTGCAAGCCACCGCTATTGTTTGTGGCGGTTCCGAGTGATCCATCTGGTTTTATATGAAAGGGATCATTGTGCTGGGATCCGCGCATGGCCGTGCCGGAAAATCCTGAGCCCACTTCGAATCCTTTGGTGGCGGGAATCGAAAGCATGGCGTGTCCTAGTAGTGCTTCCATTTTGTCGAACACTGGTTCGCCCCAGCCTGGAGGTAGGCCGCGACAGACACAGGACACGATGCCGCCAATGGAGTCAGCATCGTCACGGGCTGCGGCAATGGCGGTAGCCATGCGTTCCGCGCTTTGCAGGTCAGGGCAACGCACAATATGGGCATCCACATCGGCTCGTGATACCTTGGTGATATCTATTGGCGACGACTCTACATCTCCCACGGCACTTACCCAAGACACAATCTCGATGCCATATTTTTCGCGTAGCCATTTTTCGGCGAGTGCGCCTGCAGCAACGCGTCCAATGGTTTCGCGCGCGCTGGAGCGTCCTCCTCCGCTTGAAGCTTTGATGCCATATTTGGACAAGTAGGTGAAGTCGGCATGAGAGGGGCGCGGGATGTCGGCCATCTCGCCGTAATCCACAGGCCGCTGATCTTTGTTGGCCACAAACATGGCAACCGGTGTTCCAAGGGTTTTGCCGTTTTCGGTGCCGGATAAGATGGTTACCGCATCTTGTTCGTTTCGCGGTGAGGATAGGTCACTTTGACCGGGGCGTCGGCGGGTGAGCTGCGGTTGTATGTCATCCTCGGTCAGCGCAAGCCCGGGGGGAACGCCATCCACAATAACGCCTACGCCTTTGCAATGTGATTCGCCAAATGTGCTGATGCGAAATAATGTTCCAAATGAGCTGGACATAACTGGACTCCTGACTAGCAAGCCTTTATGGTGTAATGCATGATTATGGGACAGTAGAGCGAACGACAAATATGTCAAGTAGCAACACTATAATCATACAGTAGATGGATAACCTTACGTTTTTTGCGGGAGCTACATGGAATTGACGGATTCAACAAAAGACAAGCGCGTGCTGGTTGCGTTATCGGGAGGCGTGGATAGTGCCGTCGCTGCTGGTTTGTTGGTTGAGCAGGGTTTTTCTGTGGCTGGCGCCTACATGAAGAATTGGATGAATGAGGATGGTATCCTTGGTGATTGTCCATGGGAGCAGGATGTCGTTGATGCCCGAGCTGTGGCGGGGCATTTGGGAATTGATTTTGAGATTGTTAATTTGATGGATGCCTATAAGGCACGTATTGTCGATATGTTGTTGGATGGCTATGCAAACGGGGTAACGCCCAACCCGGATGTGTTTTGTAATCGGGAGATCAAGTTTGGTGTTTTTCGAGATTGGGCGCGCGAGCAGGGATTTGATGCGGTTGCTACGGGACATTATGCTCGTCGGCAGACGGCCAAAGATGGAACTGCGCAAATCTTGACGGGTTTGGATCCGAATAAAGATCAAACCTATTTTCTTTGCATGATGCAGCAAGAGCAGGCGCGTGATGCGGTGTTTCCGATCGGGCATCTGTTGAAGAACCGTGTGCGGGAAGAGGCTGCGCGTTTAGGGTTGCCTGTGGCAGCCAAGAAAGATAGTCAGGGTATTTGTTTTATCGGGAATATTCGCATGCGGGATTTTTTGGCGGCGTATTTGCCGGATGCACCAGGCGCCATTGTTACCACAGCAGGAGAGCCAATTGGGGAACATCGAGGCTTACATTTTTATACGATTGGTCAGCGAAAAGGGCTAGGGGTAGCCTCGCCTGTGCATGGCGTGCATTATGTGGTGGTGGAAAAGAGGATGGCCACGCGAGAGTTAGTGGTGGCATTGGAAACCCCGGATGTGGCTGGGTTGTATGCCGATCGCTGTGAATTGCGCAGTGTATCGTTTATTGGTAGGCCCATCAATCAGCCGCTAGAAATCGAGGCGCGGGCGCGTTATCGTGCGCCATCGGTACCCATATCGTATGAACCCTTGGGGAATGATCGCGCGGTTATTACATGGTCCAAACCGCAGCGGGCTCTCGCGGAGGGCCAAATCTGCGCATTATACGACGGCGAAAAACTGCTCGGCGGCGGCATATACTCCAGTATCTACACTGAGAAGTGTTGGCTGTAGCAAAAGACTACGCGCTGATCAGGTGCAATCCGAAAGGAACGAAGTCTTTGAAGTCGTCGGTATTATTGGTTGCGAGGGGAATGTTCCGTGATATTGCGGTTGCGGCGATCATGGTGTCGACACGGAGTTGGCGTTTTCTGCCAATCTGATTGAAAAGGTGAGCTGCTGTTGTGGCAATTGCGTTGTCAAACGGCACAATTTCATGCAGCAGGAGTTTTATGGCAGCTTCTTGTTCCGTCGTAATTGGACCGCACAGGAATTCATACCACACAATGGCCGACACACAGAATATTTTGCCTTGATCTGCCCAGCGCAATAGACTTTTCGCCTCATGACTATCTGCCACCAGCCCTAGAATCAGGTAGTTGGTGTCGAGGCAAATCACGCCTCACCTCGCCAAGCCGCTTTACGGTTCGCTTTTGTTTCTGTCAGATATGCTTCCGCCTGTTCGCGAGCAAGCAATTTCCCGGACGTGTGGATTTCACGTAGCAATGCTGTCTTGTCGGTTTCTGCAGTCGTCTTTTCATCGGCAAGCGCAATGGCTCGCCGCACAGCCTCGGCTTGTGAAGTGTGCCATGCCGCTGCCAGATGCTTCAATCGCTCGATGGTTTTATTGTCGAGCGCGAAAGTTGTTCGATATGTCATGGTTGCCATACCATAACTTTGTACCATAACACGATTGTCGTCAACAGAAAGAACGCTAGGCAACTCTTGGGTTGCGTATGTAATCTGCGTGGGACGTTATCGGTTTGGTACTTTGGAATCGAGGGTTTGCTGACGGTGTTGAACGGCGGCTTTGAGGAAACCGACGGATTGTTTGGCTGAGAATGTGTATGGGTTAAATGATTTTGTGCCTCCGAAGCGGAAAACGATTTCATTGATCTTTTTTTCAGCAAGCACATATCCCATGGACCAGTCTCCAAAAACACGCTCATCTACATCCGCATAATAGAGGAGCTCAACATCGGTGTGTCTTTCATCGACAACAATTGTATTGTAGAGTTTATTGACGGCATCGCGCGGACCTTCCAGGCACTGCAGAAAGTATCGCGGACCGAAACAAAGGGCACCGGTGATTCCTGATTTCTTGTTGTTCTGTTCGGAAACTTCCACGATTTTGAGGACGTCGTTTGGTCCGTATCCGGTTTTAATCTTACTGGCGTATATAAGCCTTACGATCACCATGATGCGTATCCTTTCCGTGCGTGCATAAAAAGGGCGGTAAAATCTATTTCTTTACCGCCCTTTTTTTTGCGTTCTGTTATTTGGCAGCCAAGTATAGCTCGTTAGCTTTGCTCCAGTTTACAACGTTCCACCATGCTGCGATGTAATCCGGACGGCGGTTCTGGTAGTTCAGATAATACGCATGCTCCCATACGTCTAGCCCGAGCACCGGTGTTCCTGTGAGCTCGCTGACGCCAGCCATCAGAGGGTTGTCCTGATTCGGCGTAGATCCAACTGCGAGTTTGCCGTCGGCTTTCACGACAAGCCAAGCCCAACCCGACCCGAAGCGCGTGGCTGCCGCTTGGGAGAAAGCCTCCTTGAAGGCTTCAAAACCACCCAGTTCTGCATCGATCGCTGCGGCGAGTTCACCACTCGGAGCGCCGCCTGCATCTGGCCCGATAATCTGCCAGAAGAGAGTATGATTGAAATGGCCACCGCCATTGTTACGTACGGCTGTACGGATGGCCTCCGGGACCGCACTGAGATCAGCAAGAATGCTTTCCAGAGACTTGTCTGCCAGCTCTGGTGCTTTCTCTAGTGCTTCGTTGAGTTTGGTGACATAGGCTGCGTGATGCTTGTCGTGATGAAACGTCATCGTCTTTGCATCAATATGCGGCTCCAACGCTGCTACATCATAGGTTAGTTCAGGTACTGAATGTGCCATTTTGCCCCTCCGTTTCAGGTTTGCGATTCACAATCGCGTGAATCTGTGATTTTATGTAATACACATGTAGTAAAACTACACATAAAGTGTACGTTTTCAAATGAAAAAGCTTACAGGATAAAAGAACGAGAGCGTCTGTTGATAACCTCAATGGCGGAGAATGTAGAATTTGAGAGGTAAAGATGATTGTGGAAAAAGACGTATTGGATGCATTGCGGGTGATTATTGACCCGGACTTTCATCAGGATATCGTCAGTTTAGGGTTTGTGCAGGATATTCGGATTACGGATAAGCGGGTGGCCTTCACGATTGAGTTAACGACGCCGGCTTGTCCGATCAAGGATCAGTTCCAGGAGCAGGCGGAGAAGGTTGTGGCTGCCTTGCCGGGGGTAGAGGAAGTGGAAGTACACATGACGGCGCGTGCTCGCCCGGAACGGAAGTTGGCGCAAGGGAGTGGATTGTCGAAGGTTGGCAACATCATTGCCGTTACATCGTGCAAAGGAGGCGTGGGTAAATCGACAGTGGCGGGGATGTTGGCGGTTAATCTTGCACGTCGCGGTTACCGGACAGGGTTGCTGGATGCGGACATCTTTGGTCCGTCGGTGCCGACGTTGTTTCAATTGCATGACACGGGTGTAGAAACAACGGAGGATAAATATATACTTCCACGCGAAGCGGAAGGTGTATCTGTCATGTCATTTGGATTTATGCTGGGAGATCAGCCTGCTGTGATGCGGGGGCCGATGGTTTCGAATTTTGTGCAGCAACTGTTACACCAGGTCGCATGGGGGGAACTGGATTATCTGGTGGTGGATTTTCCGCCAGGTACAGGCGATGTGCAATTGACGTTATCCCAGCAGGCGCAAATTGATGCTGCTGTTATCGTGACCACACCGCATGCACTATCGCTGACCGACGTACGCAAGGGTATTTTGATGTTCGAGAAGGTGGATGTGCCGGTTATTGGTGTTGTGGAAAATATGGCGTATTTCCTTTGTGATGGGTGCGACAAGCAGCATTTTATCTTTGGACCGTCTGGCGGGAGTTCCTTGCAGGAACGATTTGGTCTGGAAACATTAGCGAGCTTACCGCTTCGCAATGGGTTACAGGGCAACATCGATGCCTTGGCTGAGACACCCGAGGCTACTGAAACGACAGATGCTGTGATTATGGCACTTGGCAAACATCAGTTGCATCGCCCGGAGCGGCCCGAGGTGGAGGCAACGGAAAGTCACATTCATTTGCATTGGTCGGATGGTCGGACCACATCTGTTGCGAATCGGACGCTGCGGTTAGCTTGTGGTTGCGCATTATGCGTGGATGAAATGACGCACAAACCGATTTTGGATCCGGAGCGTGTGCCTGCAGATATTCAAGCATTGGAATTGCGTACGATCGGAAATTACGCGTTGGGCATCAGTTGGTCGGATGGACACAATACGGGGTTCTTTCCCTATAAGACGATTGTGGCGCTGGCAGAGGGAAAGTAGCCTCGGCATCCCACCATCGCTAACGTTACGGTGGGCAGGCGGGTGGCGGGTGCGTCAACAGGAGTGCGTTGCAATGTGGGAATACATCGTCGTGCAGTATGTAGCGAGATTTTAGACAATTCGGTCAACGTCCAATACCCAACAAGGAATATCCAATAATCAGGTGAAACATCCGAAAACTACGGTCTGTCAATACGTCTTTGGCCTTGTTTAGCAGGAAGTTCTTTTTTTGTTTTTTCTGACTTTCTGTCAGTCCGTTGGAAACGAAAAACGCACACCCGTGCACTTGCAGCTAGGGTGGCTTTGGGGTATGTTTTCCGATTATGGAGTCCAACAGCAAAACCGTTATTCTGGTAGGGTCATGTTCTGGAGAAAGCCCTGAGGCATGGGCCGGTGCCTGCTATGAAGGGCAAGGATGTCATGCGAGGTTCGATTCCATTTCAGCTTTGCATGCACTCTGCGAGCCGGGGATGCAGGTCGTGCAATGTGGCACTTTGCCGGACGCTCTTTTGATGGCCTTGGAGGACGGTTTCTCTCTCTTGGCGTTGGAAGATCTGGCGGCGATTCTGATGCCGCAGGTGCCTGACGCTGGTTTGTCCCGTCTCGCGAATTATTTTGGTATAGATGCGGCTGACGATGTGGTTGCCTGCTTCATGGTGTATTGCGAATTGTGTGAACGGGCATCTGCCTTGGCAATTGCACAACTGCAGGCCATTTGCCAATTGTTGCCCAAAGAGACGGGGCTATACGCCTTCTTTGAAGGGCAGCGCTATCTGCGTGAAATGTCTACCCCAAGTGGCGAGGATATCACGCAGCTTGCAGATGTTGTGGTCACGGAAGTCCCGCCGGAAGTCCCGGTGCGTCAAATGGATCCAGAGGCGTGGACAGCATTGGATATTCATTTGGCAGAGGATATGCTTGGCGCGGGGGGACTGTTTTCGCAGCATGTATCCACCTACGAGACGCGCGATGGACAATTGGAGATGTCCCGCGCGGTGATCGATGCCTTTAATGCACAAAAGCACCTGCTTTGCGAAGCGGGGACGGGGACGGGAAAAAGTCTAGCGTATCTGATTCCTGCCGTTTTCTGGTCTTTGCAGAATCGTACGCCGGTTGTGGTGAGTACGAATACCAAGAATTTGCAATCGCAATTGTATGAAAAGGACATTCCTCTGATCCAGCGTGTTACGGGGACCCGTTTCAAAGCTGCGTTGATCAAGGGGCGGGGGAATTATCTGTGCATGCGCAAATTCGAGCAACTTCTGGGGAATGCAGATTTTTCGTTGCGTATGGGGCAGCATGCATTGGCGGCATCCGTAGTGGTATGGCTTGGGGAGACGTTGACGGGGGATTTGTCGGAAGTAAGCGGTATGGAGTCGCGTGATGCGCATCCGTTTGTACAAGATATTACGGCTGGAGCAGATGAATGTTCGGGGAGGAGTTGCCGCTTCTATAAGCAGTGCTTTGTGCGGCGTGCTCGTGCTCGTGCCCAGGCGGCTGATATTGTTGTTGCGAATCATGCCTTGGTATTGTCGGAAATGACCGAGGGGGCGCAGGCCCTTCCTGAACACGCGCATCTGGTGTTGGATGAAGCGCACAATCTGGAGGATGCCGCCACACGGTACTTCACGGTGGAAATTTCGCGTCCGCGCTTGCGGTACTTCATGCGCCGATTGGGGCGGTTACGTCTGCGGGGACGCGGTACGGGATTGTTGCCGTTGTTGTCGAAGCAATTGGGGATGTGTCCACATCGGCTGCTGGAATCCACGCCGGCACAAATTCAGCAGGCTGTGCAGCAATGGGAGCAGACGCTGGATCCGTTTTTTACGGCGATCGGAACGATTTGTGCTGATAAAGGTTTGCGGCGATTGCGGAGTGCTTTTCGCGATAGTCCACTTTGGCAGGCATTAGGTGAGGCTGAGCAGAAGATGCGGACGGCTTTGGCAGAGGTGGTGTCTTCGTTACAGGTTTTGCTGGAGGTGCTCGAGAATCCGGAGGAGGAGATTCCGCCTGGTATTCGGGCGATGACGATTGATTTTTCTGCGATACGGGGCGGCTTGCAAGCCCTGCAGGACGATCTGGGATACATGATGGCATTAGATGCGCCGGACATGGTGTATTGGGCCGAGCGAGATGGTCGGATCGCTGGCGAAGGAAGGTTATTGAGTGCTCCGATTCATGTAGGATCGCAACTGTTGGATCAGCTGTATGTGAATCACTCCTCGATCGTGTTTACATCGGCTACGATGACGGTGCGAGAAAGATTTGATTTTTTGGCTGGTCGGTTGGGACTGGATCAGGTTGATCCGGATCGTTTGGTTGCGCTGAATGTGGGCACACCTTTTCGATACGAGGACCAGGCGACGATGTTGGTGCCGATGTTTTTGCCTGAGCCTACAGCTGATGGGGAACAGGCATATATGGAAGCCCTCAGCACACTGCTGGCGCGCTTATATCTTCGAACAGGCGGGCGCGGGTTAACGCTCTTTACGAATTATGTGATGCTGCAGCACGTTACCGCGCATGTGCGCGAATCACTGCATGCAAAGGGAATTTCTGTATTGGCGCAGGGCGAGGCTTTATCGAGAGAGTATTTGATGGAGACCTTTCGCACGGAAATTGCTTCCGTATTAATGGGAACACACTCGTTTTGGGAAGGTGTGGATGTGGCGGGAGAAAGTCTCTCTTGTGTCGTGATGGCACGTTTGCCTTTTCCTGTGTTTACAGACCCTGTGATCGAGGCACGGTGCGAGGCGTTGGAAGCTGCGGGGCAGAGCGCGTTTCGGGGATATTCATTGCCGCAGGCGGTGATACGTTTCCGGCAAGGGTTCGGGCGGCTAATCCGGCATCGGCAGGATCGTGGTGTGGTGGTAATTTCGGATCGCCGTATTTTGTCGAAATCGTATGGTCATTGGTTCCGCAGCAGTGTCCCTGTGACTACGGTTCCCATACATGATGAAGAAGAGTTTCTGGATGCGGTTGAAGCGTTTCTGGCGATGGTGTAGTCATCTGCTTTTGTTGGTGGTTAGTAACGGCACTTGGGCTGCCCAGATGATGCATGATGAAACTTCGGGCCGGTGGACGATTGCGGGCGACGATTACGATGGACGATTGGTGCCTCGCTCTCCACGTAATCCGTAATCGTCGCCCGTAATCGTGTTCCGAATAGGTCGATTATATTGTGTGGTCGGTTGGTAAAATCACAACATCTTGCAGTAAAGGTTGAAGTTACAACCTAGCGGCCGCCTGAGGTCCCGGGCAAAAACAGGCTGGTAACTGTTGGAGTTTAGGGACTGCGCATGTACAGGAGATTAGGGCGAAAGATTAAAGTTAATTTAGCTGTCCCCTTATCTTTCCATCTTATCTTTCGCCTTAATCTGGGTGAAATGGAAAACTGTATTTTTGTGTCGAAAGGAAAGCAAACCCACAATGTGCAGTATGTGGAGTTGAAGTTACTGGTTGGCGGCTCATGCGGTTGTGTATGTTTCGATGAGTGGTTGCAAGGTGCCATGGATGTATGTTTGCAGGGCTTGCTGCACGAGCGGCCATGCAGCCAAGGCATTGGTTGCTTCGTCCAGAATTGGCTGTATGAGAGAAGCGGGGGTCTGGTGCGTATGTTCGAGAAGTGTGGCGGCGGTATTTTTCCCGGAAGCGGCATCTGTGCCTAGCGTTTTGCCGATTGCGGCTTCATTATGTTGCAGATCCAGGAGATCATCGGCAAGTTGATAGGCCACGCCGAGCTGGGTGCCAGCTTTTGCGAGATCATCGGCGAGCGAGGATGGTTCACCGGCAGCACAATAGGCTGTGAATCCGAATAAACTGCCGGTTTTTCCACGGGCAATACGGATGCAGTCGTCCCATGCAACCGTTTTGTGGTTATCTGCGAACTCCTGTTCGATTTCTGCGTCACACATGTCTTGAAGTGTTGTCGCCAAAGCGGGCACGGCGTAAGGATGTGATCTCGCCATCTTTGCAAAGGCCAAACTCAAAAGCATGTCTCCCGTCAGTACGGCTACCTTGGGACCATGTGTTACCCATAGCGCGGGAGCGCCTCTCCGCAGTTGGCCGCCGTCAACGACGTCATCGTGCAGCAGGCTGGCGGCATGTAGCATCTCTACCGCTGCAGCAGCCGTCAGGCACTTGTGTTTTGGGGTGCCAATGGCGTTGCCGAGAGTGAACATGAGCTGCGTACGCAGCATTTTACCACTCAGTAAAGAATCGATTTCCGTTTCCATGCTACGAGCCAGCACGGTTTCGGCAAGCGTCGTTTTGATTTCGTCACGTACGGCCTGCAGGAAATCTTGGTTTATGGCGGTCATCGTTTTCATCTTACATGATATGGTGCTCGTGGAAGTACAAAAGATTGCGGCAACTATGCGTAGGCACCGTCCCCGCAATCTATATATACGCCATACACGTTCCGTGGCGATCTTGTGCTATTTACGTTGGGGAAGCCAGCGGTCAATGGAGTAGGTTCCCGCTCCCTTAAGCATGAACAGCAGGGATGTGAAAAAAAACATGAGACCAAGTTCCCGTGCGCCAAAGGGGTCCCCTGCATGTGCAACAAATACTGCTACAAACATGGTAACTGCTATCAGGAACGCGGCAACAGGTGTGAGCAATCCGATTGCGAGCATGATTGCCCCGATGCTTTCTGCAAAGGCTGCCATGAACCCCCAGAAAACGGCTGGTCCGGGAATCCCGATTGAGCCCATTACACCTCCGAGAGCACGCCAACGGTCAGGACCGGCTGTCAGTTTGCCGTAACCATGTGTAAACATGGCGATTCCGACAAAGATGCGTAGTGCCAGATATGCGAGGTTGCCTTCTGGTTTGGCGCGCCAGAGATAATACTGTAGTCCTTTCATGTGTACTCCTTTTTGTTTGTGTGTTCGTTATGTCCCCGCTCGGACGGCATGCCCGAGTAGTTTGTAAAAATTCTTTAGACTGTAGTTTCTATATCCACACATGACGTAATGCATGCGCAAGCCCATTTTGCCTTTCAAAGGAAGCGATCCGAAGGCTTGCCCTACACTATCATTCCCCAGCGGAATTACCCATCCTAAGTCGATTGGTTTGAACGGACGCATGGGGCGGTTTTGAAGGGCACGTACAACATTCATGCCCGCATGCGCACCTGCGTAGAATGCAAAATTGACCGCTTTGCGCAAATAGCCATGAGGGATTGAGAAGGCGGCCGCATCTCCTGCAGCGAGGACGTGTGGGAATCCTTCCAGTGCTAGCGTCGGTTGAACTTGTATCCTGCCGTCATATAGTTGCGGTATGTTTTGTTCTGCTGCCGAGACGGGGGCCACGGTACCCTCTGTCCTACATATCATGGGGGATATGATCGTTGTTCCGTTGGATAACTGTAGCTTGTCATTTTGCACCGAGGAAATATGGCAATCTTTATGTAATTTTATACCGTGCCGCTTGATACTGCGGAGAACACGTTGCTGATCTTTTGGCGGGAGAAATGTCATGATGTCCTCGCGTTGCTCGACAAGATGGATATCGAGGGAGGCGTTGTCACGCGTTGCTCGCCGTGCCATGCATATGGCGAGTTCAATCCCCGTGTAACCCGCTCCATTGATGACTACAGACGGTGCCTGAGAAGTAGCTAGCAGATGGTCAAAAGATTTCTTTAACACTGTTGCATCGGCTATATTGGTAATGGTGTGGGTGGTTGTGTTTTGCAGGATCTCGGGTGGGGGAGCTGATTGGGATCCCAGTGCAACGATGAGATAGTCGAACGAAATGTTATGATGTTTCGTGTTGATGATCTTCTTCGCGAGAGAAAACCCAGTTACGCAGTCATGCAGAAATGTGATGCTAGAAGGAAGATGTTTATGTATGGGGGCCGTTACCCAGTCGTGGGGAATCAGACCTGCCGCATAATCGGGTAATGCCGGGACCATGCTGGTCACCGGATTGCTGTCGATCAGGGTGGCCTCGCATAATCCGCGCTGCACAGCACAACGTAGCTTGCGCGCGGCGGCTAGGCCAGCAAAGCCTCCTCCTATGATAATTACTTTTGGTAGCGACATATTGCACAAATACTGTATTTTGACGACGTAAAGCGACTACATTCTTGACGAGATTCATTATGGCAAATATCGATCAACATCCAAGTACCTTACGAATTTGGCTTACGGCCTTGCGTCCCTTTTCGTTTACCGTTTCGGTGTTTCCTGTTGTTTTGGGCACGGTGTTGGCCGGTTATGCGGGGTTTGATATTCATTGGTTGCGCTTTGGCGTTCTGGTTTTGGCGGTTGTTTCTGTGCATGCTGCTGCGAATTTGTTGAACGATTGCGTCGATTATCAGCGTGGTGTGGATCAACAGGTATATCCTGTCAGTGGTGCCGTGGTGCGCGGATGGTTGTCGGCGGCACAAGTGCGGCGGGTTGCGATTGCGCTATTGATCGTAGGGGGCGTACTTTCTCTGGGGCTTATTTGGTTGTCTGGGGTGGGGCTGCTTTTGCTTGTGCTGGTTGGGCTTGGACTCGCGCTAGGGTATACACGCTCAGGTTGGTGCTTGAAGTATGTGGGTTTGGGGGATCCTACCATCCTATTCGCATTCGGCATTTTGCCGGTTATGGCGAGTTGGTGGACCCAAGCAGAGCATTTTTCGCTTTTGGCTTTATGGTGGAGTATACCATCCGGATTGCTTGCGGTTGCCATTTTACATGCGAACAACTGGCGAGATTGCCGCCATGATGCAGAAAAAGGTTGCCGGACGCTAGCGGTGCGGTTAGGCCCGCAAGGTTGCAGGCGATATTGGCAAGGGTTGATGACGTTGCCTACTTTGTTGGTTGCAATGGCAGTATTATTCGATCGATTGCTGGATGGCGGCGTGCATGCTCCTGTGGGAACCTTGATTGTTTTGTTGCTGTTGCCTGCGTTGGTTCAGCTTATTCGCGTGGATTGGTCACAACACCCCGAGGAACTTGCCGCGCTTGATGCTCGCGTTGCTCGTTTCCATACCGGATTTACGTTTTTATTATGCTTGGGATTCGTTCTCGCTTGGTTTTCGTGAAATTGTACGCTGTATCCGGCAATATTTGTGTTCAGTCTTGCAATATGTGCGATCTGTTTTAGGCTTTTAGCATGAAAAGACTTATTGTTTTCGTAGTCGGGTTTTTATGTGTTTGGGTGTCCGTTGCAGAAGCGGATTCACAGGAAGAGGCGCGTATGCGTTTGGTTGAAGAGACCATTGCTGCTCGAGGGGTAACGGCCCCGAGGGTGTTGGATGCCATGCGTCGGGTACAACGGCATTTGTTTATCCCAGAGGATCAAGTTCGGCATGCCTATGAAGATCGTCCGGTTCCCATTGGGCATGGTCAAACGATATCCCAACCTTACATCGTTGCGCTTATGACTGAGATTGTGCAGCCGAAGCCGGATTTTCGGGTATTGGAGATTGGGGCTGGGTCGGGGTATCAGGCTGCAGTTCTGGCTGAATTGGTCGATCATGTGTACACCGTTGAAATTGTGCCGCCCCTTGCGGATTGGGCGCAGGAGCGGTTGAAACTTGCCGGTTATACAAATGTTACGGTTCGTCATGCCGATGGGTATTATGGCTGGGAAGAACACGCCCCCTTTGATGCTATCGTTGTCACGGCTGCGGCTCCGCACATTCCGCCGCCCCTTTTGGAACAGTTGCGTGAAGGGGGGCGAATGATTATCCCGGTTGGCTCTCGTTTTCGTACGCAGCAATTGGTGCTCGTGGAAAAGCAGGATGGTGCGTTCAAGACGCGTAATGTCTTGCCGGTTCGGTTTGTGCCCTTTACGCGATCAGATCCAGATTCAGGGTGGTAAGTCGTCGTGAAGCATTTGCTCTCCATTGGCCTGCTCTCCGCCATGCTTTTGGGCGTGCAACTGGCTTTAATCCAGGCATTAACTTTTGTGCAGGGGCATCACCTGGCCTATGTGGTTTTGTCGGTTGCTTTACTTGGATTTGGAGCTGGGGGCTCTCTACTTACCCTTTTCCGGAAGATGCATCCACGCACACTGGAATTGTGGTATGCGCCATTGGCATCTTTTGCTGGGGTAAGTGTTGCTTGGTTACCGCGCACCGCAGAAGTTATTTTGCAAACCTTGGAAGTTGATCTGCTGTTTACTGGCGTCGCACCATGGGTGCGTTTGGGGGCATTGGGCGCATTCCTTTGTGTGCCCTTTTGTGCAGGTGCGTTAGCATTGTCCATCGTGTTTCGAACGAGATCGGAACACATTGGTGGGGTATATGCTGCTAATTTGATAGGGTCTGCGCTTGGTGCTTCTCTGATCATCCCTGTGTTTACGTATCTTTTCCCTGAGACGCTATTGCCTTTATTAGGTATATTGGGCGTGCTTGCGGGGGGGGTATTTTCTAGGAGGCCTGTATGGTGGCATGGGATTTGTATCCTGTTGGTTGTGATGGCGATCTTTACAGCTTCATCCTGGAGGCCTTCGCAATATCGTGACGTATCTTATGCTTTGCAGTTGCCGGATCGTGAGGAACTAGGTTCGCATCCGCATTATCACGGGCGCCTCGATACGGTGGTAGCTCCTGCATTACGCTATGCACCTGATCTAAGCTTGCAGTATCGGGGTGCGATACCAGCACCACCACATTATTTCGTGAATGGAGATCGTGCCGCTGTGATACTGGATCTTTATGCGCCCGCGCGTGATATTCTTGCGCATACGCCACATGGATTGCCATATGCATTGCAGCAATACGCGTCCATTTTGTTTCTTGCGCCAGAGGGGAATGCGCCTGTGGTATTGGCGTCTCAGGATGAGAGAGCTTCGATTCAAGTGGTGATGCCGCATCCATTGCTTGTTCAGGACATGCGTCCGCAAGTACCGGAAAATGTAGAGCTTGTAAAAGCAGATCCGCGGAGTTTTCTGGCAAGTAGAAGGGCGGGTACATACGATCTCATCGTGTTCCCCCCACGTGGTCTTTTTGGAGGACCAACGGGATTGCAGACATTGGGCGGTGATATGCTGTTCACTGTTGAGGGCGTCTCGCAGGCGCTTGACTTGCTTGCCGAGGCCGGGTGGTTGGCATTTCCTGTTTGGCTAGATGATCCGCTACGGCATAGCCTTCGCGTTTTGGCACTTATCCGTGAAGGCGCAGCCGAACAGGGTATTCATGCAATACAAGACCATCTCATCATTTTACGTGGCTGGGGATCGGTATTTTTCATGGTTTCCATGGAGTCGATATCAGAGGAATTACATCAAAATGCTCGTGGTTTTGCGAAAGCGCATGGGTTTGATCTTATTCATCCGCACTTTGAAGAGGATGTGTTACGGCATGGAGCAGCGGACGAGTCTCCGGCATTGTGGTTTCGGGCGCTGCTGGGACCGGATGCCGATGCCGTTTTACAAACCTATCGTTTTGATGTATCAGCCCCTACGGATGCGAGGCCATTCTTTAACCAGTTTATTCGTCCGGGGGATTGGGGCGAAGATCTGGAATGGCTGAGCGTGAGTGAGCGAGGATTGACAGTTTTGTACGTTTTACTGATCCAGTTAGCGGTTGCTGTTGTGGTGATTGTATTTCTTCCTTTGTGGCCTTTACGGAAGCAGTCAGCAGCAGGAAGTGGAACCATTGGGTATTTTAGTGGGTTAGGTGCTGGGTTTATGCTTTATGAGGTAGCGTTGATCCAACTATTGATTCCGCTCTGGGGGGATCCGGTAACTGGTGCGGCTTTTGTCATCACCACATTGTTAATCGGTATGTCCTTGGGCAGTTTCTTGTCTGGCAAAATGCCAAGCCGTATATGTGATGTCCGTATGTTGACGTTTTGTTGCAGTCTATGTCTGATGGGCATTGGGTTTAGCTTGCCTCTTCTTATTCGTTTGGTTCTGCCGTACACGATGGTTGTTCGCATGTTGGTATTTTGCCCTGTTTTACTTTTTTCTGCCGTACTTTTAGGCATGCCGTTTCCTTGCGGGATACGATTTCTTGCTGATCGGGCCGAACAGCAGATTCCTTGGGCGTGTGGAATTGATGGTGGTGTGGCGGTATTAGCGGCTCCATCGGCCGCTTTATTAGCGTTTTATTTTGGGTATCCTGCCGTTGTGATGTTGGCTGCTGGAGCGTACGTCTTTAGTGCAGTTGTGGCACATGTGGCATGGAAAAAATCGTTTAGCCCGTCTTTTTGATGGTCGCTCTTTTGTGCGTACGGTTCTGTTGAAAAAAGGTGCTTATCTGCCGTCATAAAATTGTTAATAAATTGTAAATCTTGGATTGACGGAACCTAGGGGTTTCCATTAACCTTTTCGAAATATTTCTTACGTATAAGAATTGGGTTTTTGACCCAAGATATAAGGTACCATTCGTATTATGCCAGAAATAGAGCCATCAGTTGCAGAAAAGGCACTTAAAAGTGCAAAGCCGGAAATAGAGAAGGAGAGTGCTGTCTCAGAGCATGAGTCTGCGCACGTGTTCTCCTTATATCAGGACACTGGGGATGCTGTTGCTCGGAACGGCTTTTTTTGGACACAGCGGCTCTTGGCTCTGGGGGCGATTTTTATCGTTTTGCTTAGTGTTTTTGAAACTTACAGTAATCAACCTGAGAGCATGCCTGCGGTCGTCCAGGAACCGTTTGATGCTGTAGCGACGCATGATTCATCGGACATAATGTCCTTACGTGGTACGGTGGATCTTTTTGAAACACGGCGTATTTTTGGACCACCGCCAGTAGCTGAAGTGATTGATGACGAAGAGCTCGTTCCGGTGCGCGGATGGCGGGCAGAATTACGCGATCATTGGAATTTGATGGGGACATCCGAGGTGTCGGATGCAGCTGAGGGCGTTATTCTAGAGGCTATTGTGCGTGATGGCCGTGCGCAGAGTTTGCAGTTTTTGCATGCGGGTGCGATGGTGCGGATCGCTGATCAAAATGTAGAAGTTACACGGGTTGAGCAAGATCGCGTTGAATTTCGCCGTGGTGATGAAGTTTTTGTTTTGGATTAATGTTGCCTCTTCTGGTGGGTGTTTTGTCAGGGAAGCAAGCGTTACAAAGGTAATAGCATGTTGAGAAAACCGATATATCGTACGTTATTTTACACACTTGTTTTTGTCTTTGGGGTGGCAACTACGTGGGCTTTGGGGCGTGATGCAGAGGTGTCGGTTGCGTCTTCGCGTGCGATTAGCAGTCCGGGACCGCGCCCACTATCGGATTATGGCATTCCTGGCTTGGATACCCGCGTGAATCTGCGTGCTGTGGAGTCTTGGGATGTTGTGCAGTTGATTGAATTTCTGGCGCATCGGGGGGGGATTCAGAATATTGTGATTGGGCGTGGTGTTGCAGGGCTAACGACGAGGCTTCGGTTTGATGATGTTTCGGTAGGTGAGGCCCTTGAGGTTGTCTTGTCCGTCAATAATCTGGCCTATACGGTTCGTGGCGATGTCATCACGATTATGTCTGATGAGGAGTATCAGCGGCAATATGGTACGAGTTTTCACGATCGCAGAGCTTCCTACATGCTGAATCTAAAATATGCGAATCCCGAAAGCGTTGAGAGGTTGCTTGAGGCGATAAAGAGCCCTATTGGGGTCGTTGTTATTGATCCAGTCACCGGACTCGTAGTTTTAATTGATACTCCTGCTAAAATACGGGAGATGAGAAATGCCGTGTTGGCCGTTGATATCCCTACGATTCAGCGTCAGCTTCCTACCGAGACGAAGATGTTTGTGTTGCAGCATGCCGAGGTTGCAGAGATGGAGAATAGTATATCTCCGCTTCTTACGCCGGATGTCGGGCGAATGCGCATTGACAGGCGTACGCGTACGTTGATGGTGACGGATTTGCCGCATAAAATGCGTGAAATCGAGCAGCTTGTTACCGCGTTTGATCGTCGGGGACGTCAGGTGTTCATTGAAGCAAAAATTGTGCAGGTTGCTTTACGGGATGAGTTTCGTTTGGGGGTGAATTGGAACTATTTGTTTCAGGGGATAAACCCACGTTTTTCTCTGGAAACGGCCGTTACTCCGCAACTGATTGCATCGAGTGCTGGGGCAGATGTCGGGCAAGAGGGGCGTACGCAGGCGTTTGCGACGGGAGGAGCTGGTATCAGTTATAATACCATTGTGGGCGGACAGTCTTTAGATATGGTTGTGCAGGCGCTGGAAGGCGTTGGTGAAACCAAGATTTTATCGAATCCTCATATTGCCGTGTTAGATGGAGAAAAAGCAGAAATTCGTGTTGTGACGCGGGAGCCTTACTCCGAGGCACAGTTGGAGTCTGGGACTACGAATGTTGTCGGAGAGACATTTCAATTTGTAGAAGTCGGGGTATCTCTCGATGTGACACCGCGGATTAATGATCAAGATATGATCTCCATGACGATTCGTCCTGAAATTAGCTCTGTTATCTCTCGTTACCGAGGAGCTGTATCTACGACGGATGGTGTTCCCATTGTGCGCAAATCGTATGCTGACACGGCTGTATCGATCAAGAATGGAGAGACACTGATCATTGCTGGTATGATTGAGAATGAGCAGCGTGATGATGAGGCCCGAGTTCCGTTGTTAGGGCGCATTCCTTTAGTTGGATTGCTTTTCAAGCAAAAGAATGCGGAGTCCAGCAATCGAGAGTTGATTGTTTTTCTTACACCGAGGATTGTTTCCGGTGAGCGTCCATATTTGCGGATGCGCGATGCCAAGAAGGCTCCCAAACCGATGCGCCGTGTCGCTTCACCAGAAAGCGAAAGGCCCATACGCGGTTTACGGTAGGTGGACGTTATGGATATAAAGCTGCAGTTTCTTGGTGGGGCCGAAAATGTCACGGGATCGAGTCATTTGGTTGATATCAATGGCGCCAGAATTCTTGTGGACTGTGGTTTTTTCCAAGAGCGGGATCTTCAGGGACGTAACTGGGAACCCTTTGCCTTTGAACCTGCCAGTTTAGACGCGGTGGTTCTGACACATGGTCATTTGGATCATTGCGGTCTGTTGCCCCGATTGGTGCGGGAAGGGTTTGCTGGTCCCATTCTCGCCACATCCGCTACGGCTGATATAGCGGAAATTGTGATGCGTGATGCTGCGCATATCCAAGCGGAAGATGCGGCCTTCAAGAAACGCCGTCATGAAAAAGAGGGAAAGGTCAGCGAGTTCGGATACGATCCGCTGTATACAGCGCAGGATGTCGATCGCGTGATACCGCTGTTTTCGAAGATAGATTTTCGATCGAAGACGAAGATCAGTCAAGGCGTGACAATCGAGTTCACAAAGGCGGGGCACATATTGGGGGCGGCTTCGGTTCGCATTATGGGCGAACGGCATGGCAAGACGCGAAGTGTGGTTTTTTCAGGCGACATTGGACGCCCGAATACGCCGATTTTACAGGATCCGGAACCGTTTGAGAGTGGTGATGTTGTCTGCATGGAATCCACATATGGTAACCGTGTGCACAAGAAGGCATCTTCCATTTCTGATACTTTGGTGCGGGTAATTCAGGCGGCGGTGAAAGCGGGGGGCAATGTTGTTATCCCTAGTTTTGCCATTGAACGTACGCAGGAATTGCTATACCGACTTGGACACCTGCTGCGTGAAGGGAAGATCCCTGCTGTGCCCGTTTTTGTAGATAGTCCAATGGCAGTGAAGGTAACGGAGGTGTTTCGCCGGCATCCCGAGTTATTTGATGAAGAAACACAGGCACGGATAGCATCGGGCAATCATCCGTGTGATTTTGAGGGATTGCATCTTACCAATACGGTTGAGGAATCGAAATCACTCAATACGCGCAAAGGGACCTCGATCATCATTGCCGGTTCGGGCATGTGTACAGGTGGGCGTATCAAGCATCATTTGCGCAATAATCTTGAACGTCCAGAGAGCACAATATTATTTGTTGGTTACCAGGCGCAAGGGACACTTGGTCGGCAGATTCTGGAAGGCGCGAATCAGGTACGGTTGTTCGGGCAGATGGTGCCTGTCTATGCACGCATCACCAAGGTTAACGGGATGAGTGCGCATGCGGACCAGAATGAGTTGTTGGCGTGGCTCAAGGGACAAAAGGAAGCGCCATCTGCAGTCTTTATGATTCATGGTGAAGTGGATGCCGCGCAAGCTCTGGCCGATTTGGTTACGCGGGATTTGAAGGTGACAGCACATGTGGCTAAACGCTCGGAAGAAGTGACGCTGTGAGGGAACGGTGAAATCACAACCTAGCCCTAGCCTCGGGGTGCCCCCAGATGATGCATGTTGAAACTTGGGAGAATTTGAACATCGAACATCGAACGTCCAACATTCAACGTCCAATTACGGGAGCATTTCATTCGATGTTCGACGTTGAATGTTCGATGTTGG
>PWYP01000071.1 GCA_003567805.1 PVC group bacterium | reverse complement strand
GTCAGTGTTTGATGCTTATAAGCATGTTGCGGAGTTCCTCGTGCACGAGGCCGTTGGATGCAATGAAGGCAAGTTGATGTGGTTCGCTGTACTTTTTGAATATTTCGGTTTTCCCACCCGCGCGTTCGACGATGAGTCCGGCTGCTGCAATATCCCAGAGATAGATGGATCCTTCGAAATAACCATCAGCAGCCCCTTCAGCAACCCAACATAGGTCAAGTGCGGCAGATCCATTGATTCGAGCCTTACGGGAGGCTCCTGCAATGTGACGAAAATACGTCAGGGGAGGTATGCCAGGTGCCAGATTCTTGTCCATCCCAGTCATTACGATTCCCTCTGCGAGTCGTGTGCACTGGGAAACGTGTATGATTTCATCATCTTTATATGCGGGGCCTTCGCTTGTAGCGGAGTATAGGACATCCAACATCGGAGCATAAACCGCAGCTGCTCGTACACATCCGCTAGAAATCTCACGTACGGCTACGGAGCAGCACCACGTCGGCAAGCCGTTGGAGAAGTTTACGGTGCCATCAATGGGATCAATGATCCATTGATAGGTGGCGCCGGGCGTCTCTGCTTTAGCTGTCAATGCCTCATCCTCTTCGCCAAGACAAACATGGGATGGGAACATATTAAAAATAACTTTTTCCATCTGTTCCTGGCATTCGATGTCGAGTTCCAGTTTGACGTCATGTGCAAAGGTTTGAACATATGCCTTACGACGGTCCAGATTTCGCATGGCATGGTATCCGCCGCCTCGTGCTGCAGAGATCGCGGTTCTAACAAGAGTATGATCAGGGACAACGCTTGACATAGTTTTGTTTACTCGACCAGTAGCGGGGTGTCGTCTTCCTCGGACACCAGTCCACCTTTTTCATTTCGGAATTTCATGGACATGATTTTCGATACGCCCTGTTCCGGCATGGTTACGCCGTATATCACGTCGCTCACCGCAATGGTTCTCCGATTGTGCGTTATGACTACAAACTGGGATTGATGGAGGAATTGTTTTAATACTTCGGTAAAACGGCCGATATTGGTGTCATCGAGAGGTGCGTCGAGCTCGTCCAGTAAGCAGAACGGACTCGGTTTGATTTGGTAAATGGCGAAGAGTAAAGCTACGGCGGTTAGGGTCCGTTCGCCACCAGAGAGCAAAGATATGTTTTGTAGCCGTTTGCCTGGGGGGCGTGCAATGATTTCGATGCCACATTCGAGCACATCTTCTTCGTTCACGAGTACCAGTCTGGCGGAACCACCATTGAAAAGCTTCGTGAACATTTGTTCGAAGTTTGCATTTGCCTGTTCGAACGTGGATTGGAACATGGCAGAAGTGGTTTCGTTGATTTTTTCAATCATCTCGGTAAGCTGTTGCTTTGCACTGAGCAGATCTGCTTCTTGTTGAGAGAGGAAATTATAGCGTTCCTCGTGCTCCTGGTATTCTTCGATGGCAACGAGATTGACGGGGCCCATGGCATCCAGCTTTGTGCGTAATTCGGCAACATGGGTTTCGATGCTTTCCAGATCCATGGGATCCTGTCCGTCATCCCATTGTGGTTCGGGCGCTGTTAAAATATCTTCCAGTGCTAGCCGATAATCGGTGTAAATGCGGTCACAAAGGTTTTGCCGTCGCATTCGCACTTCCGCAGCTTCCACATCAATTGCCCCTTTTTCGTTCTGCCGTTTCTCCAATTCAACCCGCTCCCGCGAGAGTTTTTGCTCGGCTTCGGTCAAAAGTGTAGCATGCTCGCTACGCGAGGTTTTGGCGATTGTAGCTGCTTCCTCGTGTGATTTGACTTTTTCTTCCATCTCGGCGATATGAGATTGCGCCTCGGCGACGGCACGCTCAAGATCTTGCTGGCTTGTGTGATAGCTATGGATCCCTTCCTGTCGCCCTGCTAACGTACTTTGAATCTCTTGTATGCGTTGGGCAACATTTTCCTGCTGCGCTTGTGACTGGAGTGTCCGTTGTTCCGCCGTTGAGAAGGCGACGCGTCTTTCGGTAAGTTGAACCTGAAGGTCACCGTAATTGCTTTCAAGGCGTTGTAGTTGTTGGTTTGCCGATTGCATTTCGCCAGCCACTTTTTCCCTGGCTTGTCGGATCTCTTGTTGTGATTGGGTAAGGCGTGTTTTGTCTTCCTCCCACCGAGATCCCGATTTTAATAATTCTTCCAACTCCCACGATACGGTTTCAAGGCGCTGGTCTGCCGTTTTGGCCTCACGGCGAACCACTTGCATTTCGCCTTCCATTTGCGCAAATTCACGGCGTGCAGTATCAAGTTGCTGCCGAGCATCTCGCAAAGATTGTTCCAGTGATTGCTGCTGTTCTCGCAATTGTTCCAGCGCGGTGTCGCAGGATTGCAATTGCTGCAGCATATCCGTTTTTGCCTGTGTTGCAGCATCCATGGCTTGACGGCGTCGTAGTGGGTTTGTGGAGCCGGGTTCGCTCATGTGAAATTCCAATATGCGATTACGATGCAGCATAACACCTTCTGGTGTTACCAAGTTCCAGTCTTTTGCTAACGACTGTGTTTCTGTATCGATATGTTCAACGAGAAGAACGTCACCCAATAGATGCTCCAGTAAGGCGGCCATGGTGTCATCTGCTGGTGTTATCAACGAAGATAGTGTTTGCTTCCCGGAAGGAGGAGGCGGGGAATGCGGATGAGGGGGAAGATCTAGCGGTAGTAGGCGTGCAGCACCTTTGGCGGCGTTTTTGATTTTATCAAGCAAATCATGTGCTGTTGCCGTGTCGCGGATCACAATGACATCAAGCATGCTACGCAGTGCTGATTCCACTGCACGAGTGTAGGTTTCCGGGACGCTGAAATGACTGGTTAAAGGCCCCATTATGGCATCCAGCTCAGTGTTTAAAGGGTTTTCGGGGTCGAGAAGTAATTGCGCCCCACCGGGGAAATCATGTTTTACTTCCTCCACATCTGTAAGCATCTCGAGACGTGCATCCATACCTGCGACTTGGGATTGCAATGTGGCGCGTTGCTGCTGGGTTTCCGAGATGTTTGCCGCCATCTCCTTGCGCTCGGCATCCAACCTTCCTGCCTCTGCGAGGGCGTCATCCACAGATTGCTGTAGAGCGTCTCTTTGTGCTTCCTGTTCTTCGATTCGTATTTTGAAGGAGGCGCATACTTCCGTAAATTGTTGTTTCTCGGCTGTTAAACGTTCACGCTGAATGATGGTGGTGCGTTCCTGGTTGTCGATTTGCATCAATTCGTTGTGTACGCGCGATGCTTTGGATTCCAGAGAAACGGTTTCTTCGCGCAGTTGCTGTACGCGTTTGCGGAGCGAGTCAATTTCTTGACGGTGTGAATCAAAGAGTTCCGTGGTTCGGTCCAGTTCGGCTTTGGCCGCATTGCGCTGTTCTTCACATCCCGGAAGCTCGCTTTGCAATTGTGCAAGAGTTTGTTGACGCTGCTGCAATTGACGATTGAGTTCATCTACCTCGCGCGTATCTCGTTCGGCCAGCACACGGTATTCCGCAATCCGCTGGTTGTTCATCTGGATTTGGTCTTGTGTGCGCTCCAATTTGCTTCGCGCCTGCACCATCGCTTCCATTGCACTCGCAATATCCCGCTCGATTTGCAGAATTTTTTCACGACGGGTGTGTAACTCCACCTCGGCGTTGTCGATGGTTTCATGCAGGGTTGTCGTTTGGTCGGTTAAAACTTTTGCACGGTTTTCAAGTTCGGTTCTTTGGCTGTCGAAGTTGCGTAGGCGGCAGCGCGCTGCATAAAGATCCAACACTCGCATCTCATCTTTAATGTCTTTATAACGACGTGCCTTTCCCGCTTGGCGTTGCAGGGAACCAATTTGACGTTTTACCTCGCGAATCACATCCGCAAGACGCAGTAGATTTGCTTCGGTATGGGCTAATTTTCGGAGGGCTTCGGTTTTATCGGCCTTGTATTTTGTGATTCCACTGGCCTCTTCAAATATACTGCGCCGATCTTCCGGTCTGGCACTAAGGATCTGGTCAATTCTTCCTTGTGCCATGAAAGAGTAAGATGAAGTGCCTACACCGGTATCCATGAACAAGCGTTGAATGTCTCGCAACCGACAAGGTGTTTTGTTGATAAAATATTGCCCTTCACCTGAACGGAAAACACGGCGTGTGATGGTGACTTCATGGAAGTCGGTCTGCAGCACGTTTTCGCAATTCGTGAAGGTGATACTGACTTCTGCCATTCCCAAGGGCTTGCGGTTTTGCGTACCATTAAAGATGCAGTCTTCCATCTTGGCGCCGCGCAGGGCTTTAGCACTCTGTTCCCCGAGAACCCAGCGAATGGCATCGGAAACATTGCTTTTCCCACAGCCGTTCGGTCCAACAATAGCTGTCATGCCCGGTTCGAACGCAAGTTTGGTTTTTTCTGCGAAGCTTTTGAAGCCGGTTAGTTCAATTGATTTTAGGTGCATGGGCGGTGGTCCTCAAATAAGGCTGAGTATGGATTACGAGTATTCGTCCATCAGTCGGTCATAAAAGGCAACATAATCATCGGGAGCTTCACTGGCGCGGCAAGCAATCGCCATTCGCGGGTGCTGGTTCAGTTGGCCCGTCAATGCATATGGAATACTGTATCCCCAGTCCATTTTACGGGAGAGGGGGAGTAATACCTCCTGTGTACAGGCAAGAACGGGGCGTAATTTATATTTGGGATTATGCAGAAAGCCAAGCAACAACTCCATGGGGCAATTACCCGCGCCCCGGCCTAAACCAGCAAGTGTGGCATCCACTCGGTTTGCGCCGCAAATGATCGCTTCTATTGTATTGGCAAAGGCGAGTTGCTGGTTATTGTGTGCATGAATACCAACTTCCTTTCCCGTGTCATCAAGAATGGATTTGAACAATCGCGTGAGTTCGCGAATTTGTTCTGAGTAGAGAGCACCAAAGCTGTCTACGATATAAATACCACAGGCATCCGATTGTGATGCTACTTCCAAGGCTGCCACCAGTTCTCCTTGTTGTACGGTGGAAATGGCCATAAGCTGCAACATTACTTCGTATCCTTTGTCCGCAGCATCTTTTACCATATCCAAGGCAAGGGGGATTTGGTGAATATAGCACGCTACACGCACTAAATCGATCACGCTGTCTTTTTTGGGCATGATATCATTTTGATAATCGCAGCGATCCGCATCTGCCATAACTGCGATTTTGACGTCGGATGGATTATCCCCGATGATGCGACGAATGTTGTCCTCGTCGCAATGTTTCCAAGGACCATGTTCTGCGGGAATGTAAATGGATTTATCGCCTTTGTATCCCAATTCCATGTAATCCCCACCAGCGGCGACATTGCAATCGTATACAGCTTTTATAAACCCATCTTCAAAATAGTGCTGGTTGATCAAGCCACCATCTCGGATAGTGCAATCAAGCACCTTGATGTCGGGGCGGTATGATAACCAATTTCGATTTTGTTCGCTATCTGTCATAAATATATGTACCCAAGTCGCTAAAAAGATTTATTAGCCCATCACGTTACCTCAAAACGGGATGTGAGTTAAAGCGCAAAGTTTCTAGCTCTGACAGAAGCTTGACAGTCGGACAGGGGCGCTCTACATTCTGCTTCCTCGTTTGAATATTCGATTATGAGACCTTATTTGTGCTGATTCGGGAGGGTTGGCAGAGTCCGGTTGAATGCGCATGACTCGAAATCATGTGAACACGCAAGTGTTCCGGGGGTTCGAATCCCTCACCCTCCGCCATTCGACGCGCACGCTCTCGCGGGCTTGCTCATGGCAGGCCATCATAAAGCGCGTCGAATATCCTGAGCTTGCCGAAGGGCAGTAAATATGAGAACGGCAGGGGCAACAGCGAATGGCACTTACGTAAGCGTATTGGGTCAACACCATTGCTTGCATTGGTATTCTTTTCGAGGAGAGCCGTCCGGTCCGTAGTGTTAAACTGCCGACACTGCTGTTGCGTGATTGACGTAGCGAGTTGATTGTATCTATATTATAGCCTTTTGTGTTTCAGGGCTAAACAGGAAGATGGAGTAATCATGAAGACGGCTTTAATTACGGGTGTTACTGGGCAGGATGGGTCTTATCTTGCGGAGTTACTGTTGGATAAGGGGTATAAGGTATTTGGCATGGTGCGACGCGCCAGTACGGAGACATTTTCCCGTATTTCGCATATTAAGGACCAGATAGAACTGCGTCAGGCTGATTTGCTTGATGAACTTTCCTTGATCAAGTTGATGGAAGATGTACAGCCTGATGAAATTTATAACCTGGCGGCCATGTCCTTTGTTCCAACATCATGGGATCAACCTATTTTAACGAGTGAATTTACCGCTACGGGGGTTGTCCGCATATTAGAGGCAATGCGTCGTGTTTGCCCTAAGGCCAAGTTTTACCAAGCGTCTAGCAGCGAGATGTTTGGGAAAGTACGAACTGTGCCGCAAAACGAGGATACGCCGTTTTACCCGCGCAGCCCTTATGGGGTATCCAAGGCCTTTGGTCATTATATCACGGTTAACTATCGTGAGAGCTATCAACTTTTTGCTGTTTCTGGGATCTTGTTTAATCATGAGAGTCCCCGGCGTGGCATGGAATTTGTTACTCGCAAGGTGACAAATGGTGCTGCCGCTATCAAGCTGGGGCTGGCAGATGAGCTTCGGATGGGGAATCTTGATGCGCGTCGTGATTGGGGATTTGCCGGGGATTATGTTGAGGCCATGTGGTTGATGTTACAGCAGGATAATCCGGATGATTATGTGATTGCAACGGGCACGGATCATTCTGTTCGTGATCTGGTGGTGAATGCGTTTGAACATGTTGGGTTGGATTGGGAAAAATATGTAAAGATCGATCCTGCCTTTATTCGGCCTGCAGAAGTTGATTTGCTGTTAGGTGATGCCACCAAGGCAAAAAAAGATTTGGGTTGGACTCCTAAGACGGATTTCAAGGGTTTGGTGCAAATGATGGTTGATGCGGATTTGGCTCGTTTGGAGGCGATCAAGAGTGGTCAATCCATTATAGGGTGACATGTAACGATGCGTGTTTATATTACAGGCGCGGCGGGATTCGTCGGCCAACATGCTTGTCGGGAATTTGCGCGGCACGGACATGTTGTGATTGGAGGCGATCTCTTGGTTCCTCCGAAGCAAGAGCCCTGTGTGCATGAGTGGGTTTCTTTGAATGTTGCGAGCACAACTTCGTGTAAGGATGCACTCCTTGCAGCGAAAGCCGATGCATGTCTACACATGGCTGGCATTACGTATGTCCCGAATGCTGAGAAAAAAGCCGGAGAGGTGTTTCGTGTCAATGCCGAGGGAACTCTCAACCTGCTTGATGCAGTTTTGGATATCAATCCAGCTATGCGCGTGTTGGTCGTTACGACGTCTGAGGTATATGGGGATGATGGCCAACAGTCAGATATGGCCCCGCTGCGTGAGGATGCTCCTCTGACTCCCCGCAATCTCTATGGCATTAGTAAAGCTGCTGCAGATCAGTGTGCGCGGTTGTATGCTCGTACGAAGGGTATGGAGGTCATGACTGCTCGTCCGTCGAATCACACAGGCCCTGGCCAACGCCCTCCTTTTGTTGTGCCAGCTTTCGTGGAACGCCTTCTCGCCCTTCGTGCCGAGGGAGGGGGGACGATACAGGTGGGTAATCTGGACTGTGAACGTCGATTTTTGGATGTTCGAGATGTTGTGAGGGCTTACCGTTTGATTCTCGAGAAGGGACTGGCCGCAGAGGCCTATAACATCAGTACCTCGATTTCATCCCGTATTGGAGATGTTTTGGCCTTACTTGCCACGAAGCTCGATCTCAATGTGGAAACCAAGGTTGATGCGACATTATATCGCCCGACGAACAAGACCGCTGCATTGGATTTGACAAAGATATATGATCACTGCGGTTGGGTACCGCAGTATGAATTGTCGGCGACATTAGATGCCATGCTGAAGGAAATGACTTCTGCTAACTAGTGTTGTCTTTTCTTCATGCAGGTTCGTTTTGCGCTGCTATGACTCCATGGGCAGCGATAGTGTAAAAGCGGTGCCTTTTTGCAAGCTCGTCTGACATGTGAGCAGGGCATTGGTTTTTTGTACAAGACCGACAACATAGGCAAGACCTAATCCTTTTGCCCGCATTTTAGTCGTATAGAAAGGATCGAAGATACAAGGGATATTACCAGTGGGAATGCCACAGCCTTTGTCTTCTATGGTGATTTGTAAGTAGTTACATCCCGAAGTATAGCAGCCAATTGTCATATTTCCGGACTGATATACATTTTGATCATTCTCTTTTAGGGAAAGTATGACTTGTCTTTTTTGTTGGCTGAGGGATTCACATGCATTCTGCAATAGGGTCTGGATAGATTTTTGTAGTAGATCCTGATTTGTTTGCACGGCGTGCTGTCGGGCGGGAGAGTGTTTCCAGACAAACTCAACATCTTGAAACTCTGGCATTGCCTGTATGGCTTTGAGCGCATTTTCGATGATCGGGAATACTTTAACGGTTTGTATGGAGACCAAGGCATCCCGTGTATATAATCGTAAAATATCTGTCAGGAAATGTGTGCGTTCCAAGGCATCTTGCAGATATGCAACATGCTTTTCGTTTGGTTTACTTTTCTTGAGCTGTAATGCCTTTGCATTGCTGCTGATGGCTCCCAATCCATTGTGTAACTCATGGATGAGCCCGTTGGCCAGACCTGCCATACAAGATAAACGCTGTGAACATTCTTTGCTACACGGGCTTTTATACGTATGGTTCGTCGATGGCACGGTACACCGTCCTATTGCATGTCAG
>PWYP01000065.1 GCA_003567805.1 PVC group bacterium | reverse complement strand
CCTCATATAATGCCTCGGAGGTTTTGGCCTCTAATAGCGCACGACGACGACGCGCCGAACCTGTGATGCGAGATATGCCAGCCAATGCCTTCAAGTGCCCGCTGGGTTCTTCCGCAGGCCCCAGTACCACGAACAACAACCGACACTTACGCCGATCCACAGCAGAAAAGTCAACCCCCTTCGGTGCTACAGCCAATCCCGCTACAAACTGTTTCAACCCCGGCACACGTGCATGTGGCAAAGCCACACTTCGACCCAACCCAGTAGTACCCTTGGCTTCCCGCTCCGATAGCAAACGATAAATAGTATCGGCTCCAACCTCTGCAATCGCGGGATGCGTGGCCATCATGGCAGCAAGCTTCCGCAGCACCTCATCTTTGTTTCGGGCACGAAAATCAACGCTGCAGCAATCTACATGTAGCGCATCTAACAAAATCATTCGTCCTCCTCCATGTCATTTCCGCGCACTATGGCCATCCGCGCTAATGGTGGTCCTAGTAATTCATTCACAAAAACGGAGAGTAGCACCACATTCACGAGCGTCTCGGCGACAACCTGCTGGGCATCTGTCATGTCTGCGGCTAACGGCGATGCCTGAACCAGCAACACCAACCCCAACGCAACGCCTGCTTGCGGCAGCATACAAAACCCCATATTGTGCTGAATGGCTTCCGAACATCCTGTTACTCGCGCCCCCACATAGACTGTCCCCCACTTCGCCAGATTGCGGCAAACCAAATATACAGCCCCGAGTAACAGAACAGTGGGATTAACAAAAAGACCAATTTGCAGCTTAATCCCTGCAAGTACAAAGAAAAGAGCATAAATCGGTGGCATGACTGGCTCAAGCATACGAAAGATCCGGTGATGGCGGGGGGTCATGTTAATCATGACGGCACCTGCCACCATATTCATCAACAAGGGCGAAAGATGAAATACAATTGCTAGTGCCGTAAAGAAACAGGTAATACCAAGTACAATCAGCAATATCTCGTTATTATGGGTTTGGCGCCGTAAACTCTGATGCAAGATGATGCCCATTATTACTCCGACCAAAACGGAGAAGACCACCTCGACTACCGCCGCAACAAACAAACTTCCCGGGCTACTCCCGATACCTCCCCAGCCCAACAGCCCTGCCGCCACCGAAAAACAGATTCCGAATAAAATCACAGCAGAAGCATCCAGCAAGGCAACGACACCATAAACATAATCCACAAAAAGGCCTCTCGCCCGAAGCGATTGCACAACCGCAACAATGATGGCCGGTGAAGATGTTGTACTAATCGACGCCATGATTAATGCGAAGCCCAGTTCCAGACCGGCAAGCAGCATACCAGCCAGAACAACCACGAAAACCCCGATTAATTGAATGAAACTAATTACAATAACAGGACGTCCAACTCGCCGTAACTTCGGGATAGCAAACTCACTACCTATCGTTAACGAGATAAAACCAAGTGCAATTTCGGTAACCACCTTCATCGGTTCCGACAGGCGCAAGGGAACAACTCCCAGTATACTTTCTCCCAAGAGTGCACCAGCCACAATAAAACCCGTGACTTCCGGCAATCCGACTTTGCCACTCAAAAATCCAAAGACATATCCAGCGAGCAGCATCGTACCGATCGTAAACAGAATATGTTCACCAAGTAACGTCCGCAGTGTCAGAAAGTGCTCAACCATAAAGTCAATCATGTAAAAACCCATCAATTATACTGTGATAGCGCCCACGCCGCATGCTCGCGGAGAATCGGATCTTTACCGCTTCGCATACGGTACAATGCAGGCAAACTCTGTGCATCCTGCAAATTACCAGCCACAATACAAGCATTTCTCTGCATGCGCCATAATCCTGTACGCATGATCGGGGTTCCTGCAAAGCGCGCGCGAAAAGCAGTTTCATCCATACCAAGAATATCAGCGGGAGAAACACCCGGCCCCGCACGCCATGCAAGAAAATCCTTCTCTTCGGTTACTTGCTTGCGCAACTGAAACGGGCAAACTTCCTGACATAAATCACACCCAAAAAGCCATGTTCCCATGGGCTTGCGCAGCGCTAACGGAATCGGACCTTTATGTTCAATCGTAAGATACGAGATGCAAAGACTTGCATCGATTTGCCCATCATCGCGTAAAGCACCCGTCGGACAGACATCCAGACATTTACGACAGCCTTGGGGACAAGCACCATGTCGTGGATCCGACAGCGGCGTGGCAGGCCAGTGATGTGTGGACAAGATCTCCCCGATAACAAACCAGCTTCCCAGAGCACTATGGATGAGTAAAGTATTACGCCCGATAAACCCTGCCCCACCTCCACAAGCGTAATAACGCTCATCCAAAGGTAACGCATCCGTATAAGACCGGAAGCGATCCTGCGGATAAAGGGCCATAAGCCGGTGAGCCACCTTGCGCAAACGGTTTCCCAGAACCTTGTGATAATCACGCCCCCAGGCATACCGTGCGATACGTCCTTGCCCCGGCTCGCAGTTCCCGGGCTGATAGTAAGACAGTCCGGTAATCAATATAGACCGGCAGCCAGGTAAAATCTGTGATGGATCGTACTTCCCTACAGCATGACGCTCCATCCACTCCATATCGCCATGATTGCCCGCCTGCAACCAATCCTGATAACGTGCAGCAGCCTCTGCATCCGGATTCGCATCAGCAATCCCCAACAATCGCAACCCTTCACTTGCAAAAATATCGGCCACATCTTCAGGTACGATCGGGTAAAACGGAGCCTGCGGCATCATATCTCAGACACCCTATCCCTGCTCGACTTTACGGGAAAGATGAATCGCAAGAACATGCCCATCATAACATACTTCCGACAAATCACTCATGAGCGCTACAAGGTATAATTCATTGCTGTTTTCAACTTCTCCTGCCAACTGCCAGTAATAATCCTCTAATTCAGGATTGCGCTCAGCAGATAACTTTTCACGTAAGTCATCCAGATCCTTGTCGCTGACCGTGACAGACTCGAATCGAAAAAGCAGCTCATAACCTGTCTCACATTTTTCTGTTGTAAAATACGCTTTTGCTGGATCAAATTTGTACATGCAAACCGTCATCACTTCGTCAGCAATCTTAAGTACTTTTTTCAACTCATGCTTCATGCCTTATCCTCCTTTTTCAGGGCATTGATAATCGGCACCAAAAATGACGCCACAAAGCCCCCCGCAAAACCATTATTGTACAAGTTCACCCCACCATGTAATACGCCAACATTCATCACGATCGACAAATGACAAAATCCGGCAAGTATACCGGCAAGCGGGCCGAATTGCCCCGCGATGGGCGCTAATGTCGTGCCGAATAGCCCCGCAATAATCACCGGCGTGCTACCGCCATCCCATACCTTCAAAAAGGATGCCAGATACACACCTAGCAAAACAGGCAAACAATTCTTTACGTGCTTACCGAAAGCGGCAAATCCAACAATTGTCAAGATGCCGCCAATCACCGGACCATTGAAACGCCCACCTAAAAGCATGACAAAAAACGAGGAAATGAGTCCCATAAACCCCATATTGAAGATCGCCGAAGGCACATCCCCAATACGCATAAAATCGCTAATCAACCGACCAGATGACGCATGAATCAACCGCATTTTTTCACCGATAACCCGCCCGCCACGTCGATCAATCACATATCCGGCAAACATCAAAAAAACGAAAAAGCCAAGCAGCAAGACTTTCAGGAAAAAGTCGTATTGATCAGCCAAATGAGATGTGGGCGTAACCGTAAAGTCAAAGCTGCGTAACCATGCGGTTAGAAACGAGCCAACGATACCGCCGGTAAAACCAATATTATAAATATTGTAGCCATCATGAAAACGCAGCATATGCGATGCTAAAGGCGGCAAGACAAAACCAGCTAACACACCCAACGCTGCCCCCAATAAAGCAGCTACGCTCCCCGAAAGGTACGACCCGAAAGTAATGGCACTGACCAAAGGAGCGAGTGTGGTACCAAACAATCCAACCAGCGCATAATTACGCGTAGGCACCCCCTGCGCTTTCGCAAATAGCGCCACACCAATAAATATCGGCCAGACATTGAAAATATTTTTTCCAAAAAAGGCAAATCCGATAACGGTGTAAACAGCAGCCACAAATGGCCCATTCAACTCAACACGCAACAAAGCCAGCAGCACACAACATATGATGCCACATAATCCAGCGTTCACCAGCGTTGCGCCTAGCCCCCCCACAGACAAATAATCGTGCAGAAGAACGCTGGGTGAAACGATAATATTTCTCAAACCTTCCCAAATCGCGCTTGGGGATTCAGAAAGAAGTCCCACGACTAACAGCACGACAGGAAACACATATATCCCGTATTGCAAGATGTGTTTGTAACGTATCTCGTCTGCTTGCCCCTTTTCCATTTACCCCCCTATGTAATCAATAACATCAATTTCATGGTCATCCAGCAAAACCGGAAAATCCCGCCGTGCTTGCACCACGCTTTGCAAATCCACATCACAAACAAGAAGTGTAGACGCATCGCTCGGTGCCGAGCCAAGAACACGACCATCCGGACCGCAAACCATGGAATTCCCACCAAATAGCAATTTTTGCTGCCCACTGCAATAATTGACACCAATGGCAATAGCCTGGTTTTCTAATGCACGGGCGCGTAACAGCAACGTCCAATCTTCGATGCGAACGTTTGGCCACGCCGAAGACACAATAAAGATCTCCACACCACGCTTGGCATAAGCCCGATACAAAAAAGGAAATCGCAAATCAAAACAAATCGATAATCCCACTCGTATTCCGTCTGCCTGCACGATAACAGGTTCTGCTCCAGACGAAAAAAAACGATTTTCCGGCACCTCCCCATGTGCAAAGAGGTGCATTTTGTGATAGGCAGGCATACCCTTCCCCGATGGAGAAAATACCATTAGCGCATTGTAGTCCAATGGTGATCCACTACGGCGCATTCCGGCAAAAATCCATAGCCCGCGCTGCTGGGCCATGCGAGCTAAGCCATTTTGATGGTCATTCGCCACCGGTGAAGATACATGCAAATTGTACCCACTATCTGATAACTCAGGAAAAACCACCCAGTTGCAGCCCGCGGAATAGGCACGGTCAACATATGTTTCGTAATGAACCGTAGAAGAAGGATCAATACTGTCTGCTGCCAACTGGGCAACTCCAATGCGCATAATTAGACTCCCGTACCTTCTCCATCATCCGGCAAAACCGCATCAATCGCTGCCTGACGTGTATCCGCATCGATCGACGCAAATTTGCTTCGATACACATGAATCATATCCAGATATCGTTGCACCTCTTCCGGAGAAACTTTCTCGCCTTTATGTCCCGTGCGATATAATGCGTGCAGAATATCTGGAAGTGGCACCAATTCTTCTATTTGCCGCGCAGACGTGGCATTACCATCATACAACCCAACACGCTGCAAAACCGCTAACATCTTACTACACAACTGTGTTGTACAAGTCACGGGGCGGCATTTTCGCAGACGACACCCCTGAGCCCCCAAAGCAGGACACGGCCCATTTCCCGGCATACGCCCCATAGGCAAGGGCGAAAGTTTCTCATACCAAGCACGATCATAATGCTGCTGCACAGGGTTCAATGTATCCCAATGATCATGCACTTGATTGTCAATCATGCAACAACACCACGATTCCCGATGCTCTCGTTGTCCTGCGGTGTGCTCACGCAACGTTTTTCTGGCACAACGACCACACAAGGGACCAAATAAGTCGAAAAGCTTCCACAAAGCACGCTCAATGGCATGAAACTGTTGCAAATCGCGACTGTGAATCTTTCCCATCTATTCCTCGGCCTTAGGCCTCAACGACCAACCCCAAAAACACCTTGACGCTGCTCTGTGCGCTCCTGCTGAATACGACGTAACGTGGGGTTCGTCTCTATCGACATGCGTGCATCATGTCCCCCATGTCGAATCGCAGCACCAAGTGCTGCCCCTGCTGCATCAAATGCATTCCGCGCTGCATGCACCTCTGCTAACTCGATCCACCGATCCCAAGCCGCAGGTCGCTGCTCCAGAATTTGTTCCAACAATGCTGCAGCACGATCGAAATCTTGAATGGCTCGTAAGGTGTTTAAAGCATCCTGCAATGCCTCCGGAGGCGCATTAGGCGGCAATCGATCCAGACCGGTTTGCACAACTTCACCAGCGCGAGCACGCATTCCAGCTTGCGCATACAACCTTCCCAGCGGGAATAGTAAAAACGCAGGTGATTGTGGATTGGTTGCAATGCTCTCTGCCAAACTACGAAAACGATCCATTTGCCCACGCTGCCGATAAGCATCCGCCAACGACAAAGCATCCTGCCCGGAAATCGTCCCGTCCTGCCACTGCTGCTCAAGCTCCTGTACACGGGCATTCATCCGCTCAATATGATGAATTTGATTCAAAAAGTTCTCAGCACGTTCATTCGCAGGATCCGCCGCGAGAAAGCTTTCCATCAGCTCTTTGGCATCCGCAAACCGGCCGCGCCGAAGATATAATTCAGACAAACGGAAATGCGCTTCCGGAGACAAGGGATACAAATCGAGCGCCTCACGAAATGCAATTTCCGCTTCGCGCATCATCCCGCGATGCACATATAAACCAGCAATCGCGCTACGCAACTTGGAAAACGACTTCTGTGCAGGCACATCACGACGAAACATGGGATGTGCAAGAAAACGGCGTGTGTACCAATCCCAGAAATCAAGGTCGTCATGCACGACGTCTTGCGGTAGACGCCCCATCGAATCATGGTTGATCTTCATGATCAAACCATGCGGCGTCAAATAGGGATACATCCATTGAATGACATAACTTTCCTCGACATAAAAGTTGTGACGAGCGCGATTCTTTTCAAATATGTCTCGGGCGAGAATGGCATTAATTTCCATCACCGCCATAACCCCGCTCACCTGTACGCGTCCACCTTCCACGCTAACGCCTGGAACAGGAGGACGAACACCTGTCTCGATTTCACGTACAAATTGTCCAAATGCGGCCGCACTATCAGACACACTTGGAATCCAGATTCGATTCCCGTATAAATCACGCATCACACTCATATAGGTTCCATCCGCCAGCGCATTTTGCGTAATCAAATGGACATCAGGACGTACCCGCGCCGAATAAATCATATAGGTAGGTACAAAGCGTCCTGGATCCGTACCGCCGAAAAACACGGCATTTGTCCCCATGCTGGGCGGAAAGGATGGATTTGGCAAAGGTTCCTCATCCGGTTCTAGTTCCTCTAGGATAGCCTCTGCCCCGCGTAGGGAATAATTTCCAAACTGCCAGCCGAAATCGCGGTTATGCTGATCTGCGCCACCATAAACCAGAATTAAGCGTTCATTGAATGCATTCGAAAATATGGGAACAACAGGCAGGCAGAGTGCGGCAAACAAGCAGCCATAGCTGAGCATCCGGGATACATGACGCGTCTTGTCATCCAGATAAGCCAGCAGAAATACAAGTCCATATCCAACCCAGAACGAAAACAAGAGATGGGAAGAAATAAATTTCACACGCTGGATAAATGTATCCTGGATATCCATTTTCAGGTCGGCCAAAGCAATCAATCCCAAGCTCAGCGTCACAAACGCAATTAACGTTGCCACCATCCAACGCTGCACGCCAGCATCCACTGTCAGCTCGAACCGCCCCTTCATACAAGCAACACGAAGTGCCAACCATACAACCAGGAACGGGACCAAGATTAAAACGGGGATCAGCAGGAGTTCACTGGCAAAACCTTCCGGTAGAGATTCGCCTAACCGCAAGGGTTCGATAACATCGAGGAACTTACGCAATACCAACATGCCATATATGCCAGCCACGGCCAAAACGACCAACAACGCGGTAACTCGTTCCCAGATTCGTGCCCCGTTCTGCAGCACGTGTTGTTCCCATAAGCCACGAAAACGCACCACGAGTGTCATCGTGCCACCTACCGCCAACAGCAGAAATACCCCAAACGATGGAATCTTGTAAAACGGGTAAAAGCCAGCTAAAGGCAATAGCGCAAGAGCCACGAGAGCAAGAATAATGCCCCATTTCATCGCATCAAATTGCGGCTTATGATCCGGTCGATTCCAGCGCCATGTACAAAAAGGCAAAAAGGCCACCAATGATACGAACATCGTAAAATTCAAACGTAAATCCGACAAATACGTGCCGATCTGTTCCACATACCGCCATGTAAACATATCGACAGGTTGAATCTGCTCATATTGCCCACGGCTGATAGCATGCATAAATCCTTCCCATGTGCGAGGATAGCCCCAATTCATCGGAGGATTACGCAAATCCGAGACAATCGGCATATAGGCATACACCGCGACCCCAACCTGTGCGAGCAGAATGGTAATCGATACCGTTTTGCCACGGGGAAGAAAGTAATACGAAAGAATCAGCAAAGCGCCATTACCGCCAAGATACCAATACCACCGCGGATCCAGTGGATTTTCAATGGCAGGTATAATGCCAACATAAAGCAATGCGAGCGCCCCTACTAGGGGCGCCCCCACGATGGCAAAATCCCGAAACAGTTCGAAATCCTTAAAAAGCACAACGATGGCTAACGCCAACGCCGCTAACAGCAACACCTGGTAATTCGTTAAGCCAATACCAAAAACCAACGCAGCCCAATACAAATACTGATCTTTGGGACGGTTTAACCAAAGATAAACAAACAGCATCACAAAAACCAAAAAGAACGCATTGAGACTATAAACTTCAATAATCGTGGACTGCGACCACATGATCGGGGT
>PWYP01000046.1 GCA_003567805.1 PVC group bacterium | reverse complement strand
GTATTGCTGGCCTTGGTGCAGCAGGAGGATGGTTTGGTGCCGCGTCTTTTGGAGAGGTTGGGCATTACATGCAGCGTTGTGCGTGCGCGGCTGGAAGACGATTTGCAGCGCCGTCCTCGCGTGAGTGGCGGCGCGACCGAGGCTGGTAAGGTTTATGTGACCCAACGTTTGAATGCGTTGTTGGTGAAGGCTGGTGATGCGGCCGACCAATTAAAGGATGAATATTTGAGTGTAGAGCACTTGCTGCTGGCGTTTGTCGACGAAGGAGAGAAAACAGCAGCGGGCAAGATTTTGATGGATGCGGGGGTGAAGCGCCAGGAGTTGCTTGCGACCTTGAAGGAGGTGCGTGGAAATCAACGTGTGACGAGCGATAATCCGGAAGGTGCCTATGAAGCATTGAGCAAGTATGGAGTTGATCTGGTTGCCTTGGCGCAACAAGGCAAACTTGATCCCGTAATTGGTCGGGATACGGAGATACGTGCTGTTATCCGTATTCTGTCGCGCAAGACGAAGAATAATCCTGTTCTGATTGGTGAGCCGGGTGTTGGAAAGACGGCCATTGTGGAGGGTTTGGCGCAGCGGATTGTGCGAGGGGACGTTCCGGAAGGTCTTAAGGATCGGACGATCTTTGCTTTGGATATGACGGCGTTGATGGCAGGGGCAAAATATCGCGGTGAATTTGAGGAGCGCTTGAAAGCGGTGTTGGCGGAGATCAAGGCGGCGGAAGGGCGCATCATTCTGTTTATTGATGAGTTGCATACCATCGTGGGTGCGGGACGCACGGAAGGTTCCACAGATGCGGGTAACATGCTCAAGCCTATGTTGGCGCGCGGTGAGTTACATTGTATCGGGGCCACGACGCTGGATGAGTATCGTAAGCATATGGAAAAGGATGCGGCGTTGGAGCGTCGTTTCCAGCCGGTTTTGGTAGATGCTCCGACCGCAGAGGATACGATTTCGATTTTGCGTGGTCTAAAGGAACGGTTTGAGGTGCATCACGGGGTGCGCATACAGGATGCCGCCTTGGTTGCTGCTGCCATGCTTTCGGATCGCTATATCAGTGATCGTTTTCTGCCGGACAAGGCGATTGACTTGATGGACGAGGCCTGTGCTTCAATTCGGACAGAGATCGACTCCATGCCGAGTGTGTTGGATGAGATCAGCCGTAAGGTCATGCGTTTGGAGATAGAAGAGACGGCATTAAAGAAGGAGAAGGATGCTGCCAGCAAAGAGCGTCTGGATTTGTTGCGCAAGGAATTAGCGGATTGCCGTGCCGAAGCGGATGCCTTGCGGGAGCAATGGGAGCAAGAGAAAGAGGCGGTTAGCTCGTTAAACACATTGCGTGGGACTCTGGAGCGTGCGCGACAGGAAGCGGATGAAGCTGAACGAGCATATGATCTGGATCGCTTGGCGCAATTGCGGCATGGAACGATTCCCAATTTGGAGCGAACCTTGGTAGAGCAAGAAGCGCAATTGCGGGAACAGGAGTCTGCCTCGAGTTTGATTCGGGAAGAGGTTACGGAAAATGAGATTGCCGAGGTGGTTTCGCGTTGGAGCGGGGTTCCGCTTACGCGTCTGCTCGAAGGAGAGCGGCAGAAATTGCTGCATTTGGATCAAACGCTACATGAGCGCGTGATCGGTCAGGATGAGGCCGTTGATTCGGTTGCGGATGCGGTCTTACGGGCACGAGCCGGGATCAAGAATCCGAATCGTCCGATTGGGTCATTTTTGTTTCTCGGACCTACCGGTGTGGGGAAGACAGAGCTTGCGCGAGCATTGGCAGAGGCTCTGTTTGATGCTGAGGATAGCATGATTCGTATCGATATGAGTGAATACATGGAAAAGCACACGGTTTCACGCTTGGTGGGTGCTCCTCCGGGATACATTGGTTACGATGAAGGGGGACAGTTAACCGAGGCTGTGCGGCGGAAGCCTTATAGTGTTGTCTTGCTGGATGAGATCGAGAAGGCGCATCCGGATGTGTTTAATATGTTGTTACAGATTCTGGATGATGGTCGTTTAACGGACAATCAGGGCCGGACGGTAAATTTCAAGAACACGATTGTCATCATGACATCGAATCTTGGATCAACGTTATTGCTAGATGGTATCGATGCAGATGGCACTTTGCAGGAAACAACACGGGCGGGCGTATTGCAGTTGCTCAAAACGCATTTTCGCCCGGAATTTCTAAACCGGGTAGATGATACGGTTTTGTTCAAACCGTTGTTGCAGGGAGAAATCGAACAAATTGCCGGTTTGCTCATTCGTGAACTGGCAGGGCGTTTGGAAGAGCAGAGCTTGGCGTTAGATGTTACGCCACCTGCTTTGGGTTTTCTCGCGCGAGAAGGATTTGATCCGGTGTATGGAGCCCGTCCCTTGAAACGGTTTATCCAGCAAGAACTTGAAACGCCCATTGCGCGTAAGCTGATTGCCGGTGAGGCGTTGCCGAATGGGACGATCCGTGTGGATCTGAAAGATGGCATGCTGATTATACGCCCGGAGAACCCTGCGGAGGCCTAGCGAGCGGGCTAGCCACAGGCGGGTGCACATATTGGATGACAGGTTTGGTTCGTGCCAAGGGATGCCTTTGTATCAAGCGCATGATTGCCGGGACTGTGGGTGCTTGATTTCCCATGATCCACTGCGCATTGCCGGGAAGTTGCAAGCGCGTATGCAGACGTTCGTAGTCTGGACTAGCGATTAGCGTGTTGTCTGGTAGTTCGATGTCTGCCAAGGCATCGATAGGCAGGCATTGCATGTCTGGTGGTGGCTGCTGTTCTGCATCGCGATTCCACTGGTATAGCCAGATGTGATTGCGGCGGGCATCTCCACATACCACAAGGGACGATACATGTGGATGTGTTTTTCTTGCTACCTCGAACAGGGGATAGGCACTACAAATACCCCAGACTTCTCCGCCAGCAGGGAGTTGGAGTGTTTGCGCAACGGTTACGGATACGCGCAACCCTGCATATTGTCCAGGGCCACAACCTACCAGAATGGCATCCAGTTTTTCTAAGGGGATAGCGGCGGTATGGCAAAGCTCTTGTATGTTGGCAACGAGCGTTCCGGGATTGCCACGCGAGGATGGCCAGCATATCTGCTTGAGACACTGATTGTCGCGCACAAGACCGATGACTGCCTGCGTGGTGGAAGCATCCATTACAAGAAGGGTTTGTTCGGTAATACGTGATTTCACAGTGATTTGGTGTATTCTGGTTTGATGGCGAGGATTCCATCTCGCAACGCTTCGGTCAACGTTTGCATCCATTCGGCGTCTAGCATGTTGGCCATATCCGTAGGGTTTGACATAAATCCGATTTCTATGAGAACCGCAGGACATGGGGCATCGCGCAATACGGCAAAGCGTTCTCGTTTCCCCCCGCGGTCAAAGGCGCCGGTTGCCCGAATCATGGGACGTTGCAGCGCGTCTGCCAAAAGTAGGTTTTGCACATCGAAACGATTGGCGGTCATGGATTGCTGGTATGGTGCCGGTGTGTTGGATGTGCCGGGGAAATTCGCGGCTGGGAGAATAAAGGATTCGATACCTGCCGCCATGCCGTTTGCGGCTTGATTGGCATGTATGCTGATAAAAATGCTGGCGCCTAACTGACGTGCGAGGACGGGGCGATCTTCGAGCACAATAAAGGTGTCGTTGGTGCGCGTGAGTTTCGCCGTAATGCCGACATCTTCCAGTTTAGACTGCAGCAGCAATGATGCATCGAGCACAATATCTTTTTCCTGGTGTCCATCAACAACCGCACCAGGGTCATGGCCACCATGCCCGGGGTCGATTACAACCACGAATGGTCGTCTTGCAATGAAGGGGGATATTTTGGTTACGAGTGGGGCAAGGGTGTTTTCGAGATCTACTTTGGTGATTTTCCACTCTTCCTCTAGATACACGAGAGGGCCATTCATCCAATATAGCGCATCATCTATTTCTAAACGCCGCAACCCTTCGAACAGGCGTAACTCTTCTCTTGGTGTTACGACATGCGCTTCTCCTTCGTCGCTATACTGAATCGATATCACTTGTGTGTGGTTGGTGAGATCGAGGAGCGGACTCCAGATTATTGGATGCGGCTCATTCGATGCACCGATGTGAACACAGGCGCATAGCAGTATGATGGGTAGATATTTTAGCAATTTAAAAAACATCTCGATATAATATGGGGGATTGATTTTGGTTGCAATCTGTTTCAAGCAAGCGGTTTTTGTACGGAGAACCGGTTTGCATATAGCCCATGCGCCTCAAAAATCAATTCAAAATCTGTTTTTTCCGTGAGGGTTGGCTGAAAGGGGGGGCATGGTTGCAGGGTGTGATGATGTTCCAGATGTTGCTTGGCAACTGCGGCGTAATCCACATTGTCGGTCGCGAAGTGGAGTTTGCCGCCATGCTGTAATTTTCGACATGCCAAATCGAGAAAGGCGGGCCGCATGAGTCGGCGGTTGTGATGGCGTCGTTTGGGCCAGGGATCCGGGTAAAAGACATACAATGTTTGTATGGCATCGTCGGGAATCAAGTTTTCCAGAATGAATGTGATTTCAGCTTTGACGAGGCGAACATTCTGGAGATGGGCCCTTGTCGCTTTACGAGCCACTTTCAGGACACGTTGGTTCTGGCGTTCGATGCCGATGAAATTGGTGTCAGGGTTGGTTTGGGCGCGCGCAAGCAGAAAGCGTCCTTTCCCGCTGCCCGCATCGATTTCGAGGGGGTTGTTGTTGCCAAATAAGCGGTTTGTTCGCCATGGGGGGAGAACAGGTGCTGGCAGACGCAGGATCAGATTCGTATGGGATTTTGGATCTGGCGGCATATCACACAATGAATCAGGAGCCGAACAGGCGTTTCCAGAGGCTCTTTTTGCGGGATTTTTCCATGGCTTCTTCGATGTAGGGAAGCGCAAAAATCTGGAAGCGATCGCCTGGCGTATTGGCGGGCACTTTGCGAATAGCCGTGGCAATGCCGCTTTTGCCGGCTTCGATCATGTTGTTAAACGTGGCGGTGTCTTCAGCACGTTTCTCGGACAGTTTCTTGAGTAGGGGCATCAAGCTGCGTTCTACTTGTCGCCGCGCTTCCCAATCTCCCTTTTTGGCTGCTCGAATGCTTTTTTCCAATGCCTGATTCCGGGCCGCTACGCCCGTGGTTACTTTGTCGTTTCCACTTCCTGATAATGGTATTCTCATTTTGCCCCCGGTTGAATCTACATGGTGTGCATGTTTATATAGCAATAGCATTCGCGTATTGCGAGATATATTGCATGCAAGTTGTTCGCGGGCGCAACTACGATCGAGCTTGAATCGCAACCCTGTTGTCGGGTAGGTTGAACGCATGAAAAAACTCATCCATGACGATTTTTTGTTGGATACGCGCGCTGCGCGTACGTTGTATCATGATTATGCTTCTGATCTGCCGATCATCGATTATCATTGTCACTTGCCGCCCGTGGAAGTGGCGGAAAATAAGCGCTGGGCAAATCTTTCTCAAGTCTGGTTGTACGGGGATCATTACAAATGGCGTGCTATGCGTAGTAATGGTGTTGCGGAACGCTATTGCACGGGTGATGCAACAGACCGCGAGAAGTTTGATCAGTTTGCAGCGAGCATGCCGTATTTTCTGCGAAACCCGCTTTATCATTGGTCGCATCTGGAACTGGCACGATATTTCGGCATGGATGATGTCTTGCTTTCAGCCGAAACAGCAGATGAAGTGTGGTCGCGTTCTTTGGATGTGTTAGCGCAGCCAAGTTCGTCTGCGCGTGGTTTTATGCAACAAAGTAATGTTGTGCTGGTTTGCACGACAGATGATCCGACGGATACATTGGAGCATCACAAAGCCGTACTTGCCGATGAAAGTTTTGGCTCCCACATGCTGCCAACATGGCGTCCCGACAAAGTCTTCGCTGTGCATCGCCCAGACTTTTTCAATGCGTGGGTCGATACGCTGGCTTCGCAGACGGAGTTTGCGATTGATAGTGTGGAGGCGCTTTTGTCGGCTTTGCAGAAACGGCATGATTATTTTCATGCTGTGGGGTGTCGACTTTCTGATTACGGTTTAGAAACGGTTGTGGGAGATCCTGTCGACACGAATACGGTAGAGGCAATTTTCAAGAAAGTTCGTGGGGGCGAGGCTGCAACAGAGCAAGAGCGCTGGCAGTTCCAGTCGGCGCTGCATGATGCTTGTGCGCGGATGGATGCGGCCAGTAATTGGACGATGCAAATTCATTTTGGTGCCATGCGGAATAATAACGCGCGGAGTTTCCGCGCTTTGGGACCTGATTCAGGGTTCGACAGCATTGGTGATTGGCCGGTTGCGCATGGGTTGTCTCGTTTTCTGGATCGGCTGGATCAAGATGATGCGTTGCCAAGAACCATATTATACACATTGAATCCAAGAGATAATGAAGTAGTCGCTACCATGCTGGGTAATTTTATGGATGGGCGTACACCGGGTAAATTGCAGTTTGGTAGTGGTTGGTGGTTCAATGATCAGCTTGATGGAATGCGTCGTCAGATCGATGCTCTATCGCAATTGGGCTTGTTGCGTCGCTTTGTGGGTATGCTGACGGATAGTCGTTCGTTCCTTTCATACACCCGGCATGAATATTTTCGTCGGTTGCTTTGTAACATGCTCGGTGCAGAAGTTGAGAACGGCATGCTGCCGCATGATCTGGAGCTGATTGGGGCAATGGTGCAGGACATTAGTTACCGTAATGCGGCTCATTATTTCGGGTTCGAACTGCCGGATATTGCCTCTGTCTCGTAAGGGCGCCTGGGCAGCCAAGATGATGCGGAGGTGTAACTTCGGGGATCGGTGGACGATTACGATGGACGATTGAGAGAATTTCCCTCGTAATCGTGTTCCGAATAGGTCGGTTATATTGTGCGGGCGGTTTGGCAAAACCACAGCATCTTGTATGTAAAAATGAAGTTACAGTCTAGTACGCGCCCACATACTTTCCCGCATGAGCTGTGAAGTTATCTCGTCTTGTTGCAAATTTTGACGCAACAAGGTTGCTCCCTCATATATTCTGTATATCACAACCTGTAGTATTTTTTGTTTTGTTATCTCACAACAGGTAGGGGATGCCTGTCTTTACTATGTGGTTGCTTTCTTTTTTGCGCAATGTATAGATTACCGCAGAAATTGGGGCTTTTTCCATGATTGCACATTCGGTAATAGAAAGGCCGTTTTTTTTACTTGCGGTATCTACGGGTGGTGGTACTTACTTGGCTGAAACACAAAATGTGGTATTTTTTGTTAGGGCTGCATAAACACTTGGAAAGGAGAGGTTTACATGCTGGAAGTCAAAGAAAGAGATGAGCGTGGGATCGAAGGAACCGAAACAATCGTGCGTGAAGTACGCAACGCGTCATCAAGCCGTAAAGGTAAAGGCGAAATACGTAGCGCATCTGGGCGTGGGGTATCAGTGACGCGTGCATTCACGGGTACAGCGGGTGACCCTTTTGCTGGCATTGCGTGGGAACAGCGTCGTGCTGAGATTAGTGATGGTAAAGGGAAAAAGGTTTTTGAACAAGAGGGTGTTGAAGTCCCGAAGTCCTGGTCGATGTTGGCGACCAATGTGGTCTCCTCGAAGTATTTTTACGGTGCGATGCATACGGATGAGCGTGAGTATTCGGTTCGCCAGTTGGTGCACCGTGTGGCACGTACGATTGCTGACTGGGGATTGCAAGATGGCTATTTTGCCACAGCCGAAGACGCTGATATCTTTTACGAGGAATTGGCCTTTTTATGTGTGAATCAGTTCGGCTCTTTTAATAGTCCCGTTTGGTTTAATGTTGGGTTGTATGACATATACGGGCACACAGCCCCCTCGACAAGCAGCTATGCATGGGATGCAACGACGGGAAAATGTGAATTAGCGGGGGATACCTACAAGCGCCCGCAGGCTTCGGCGTGTTTTATTCAATCGGTAGATGACAACATGGAAGATATCATGCGTTTGGCATCCACGGAAGCGATGCTTTTCAAGCATGGTTCGGGCACCGGCACCGATCTAAGTACCTTGCGAAGCAGTCATGAAAAACTGTCAGGTGGCGGTACGCCTTCGGGGCCCTTGAGTTTCATGCGGGTCTATGATCAGGTCGCTGGTGCGATCAAGTCTGGCGGGAAGACGCGTCGGGCAGCCAAGATGCAGAGCTTGAAGATCCATCATCCGGACATTGCCGATTTCATCAATTGCAAGCTGCGCGAGGAGAAGAAGGCGTGGGCATTAATTGATCAAGGTTATGACGGTTCGTTTGGTGGCGAGGCCTATGACTCGGTCATGTTCCAGAATGCGAATACGTCGGTTCGGGTGACCGATGATTTTATGTCAGCGGTTGAGAACGACGGCGAGTGGCAGACGCGCGCCGTGATTTCCGGTAAGCCTGTACAGACGCTCAAGGCGCGCGATCTGATGCAGCAGATCACAGAGGCTGCGCATGTGTGCGGGGATCCGGGATTACAATACGACAGTACCATCAATCGTTGGCATACGTGTAAGGGAAGTGGTCCCATCAATGCGAGCAATCCCTGCTCGGAATATATGTTCCTGGATGATAGTGCTTGTAATCTGGCTTCGATTAACCTGATGAAATTTGTCGATGATGAGGGGAATTTCCAAGTTGATCGCTTCAAGCAGGCCGTCCGGATTTTCATTATTGCGCAGGAGATTCTCGTGGATAGTGCCAGCTATCCGACTGAACAGATTGCCATGAATTCGCATTTATACCGTCCATTGGGGCTGGGGTATGCGAATCTGGGCGCTTTGCTGATGCGCTTAGGTTTGGCGTATGACAGTGATGCAGGCCGCGCCTACGCGGGGTCGGTGACAGCTCTCATGACAGGGCATGCGTATGCAGTGAGCCAGGATCTGGCATCGGTACAGGGGCCCTT
>PWYP01000106.1 GCA_003567805.1 PVC group bacterium | reverse complement strand
GCAATGTCTTCAAGGGCAAAAAGCAATGTTTCGTCTGGTTTGTGTAATCCTAGTACGGTGTCTTTGGGAACACGATCAATCGGGACTGTTTTTTTTCCTGATTTTACATGCACTTCGATGGGGATGGCATCTTGCGTCACGCCATCCATCCAGGCAGGATCCAGTGTGACGATGAGTTCAACGGGAAGACTGCCAGACGTTCCGTAGGGGGCTCGTTTGAGGAAAATGTCTTCGTCCAGCGCCGCAAGCCGATCAGCTTGACGTTGTTCTGCTGCAATTTTTCTGTCGCGTTCCGGGTCCGCCGACCGACTCGCGATCCATAGGCCGAGAGCGATGACATGGCTACAGATCATGCCGCGTTCGCGATTGGCGTAGCATGGGCATTCGCTCTCTACATTTCCATCCCGCAAAATGCGCAGGCTGGTTTTGAATTCGCGGTGATTTTGCATGAGCGTCCCCCGGATATAAGGAGGGGCGTATTCTGCCTGGAGAACGAGTCCCTGCTCGACGAGGTTGCGGGCTTCGCGCAAGACTTGCATGCCGCCCCATTTTTCGAGGCGAGCGATGGTGATCGGTACGGTATTGTTTTGCGGAGGAGGAGATTTCATGCAATATGTGCTTCGTGGCATTAATTCAAATGTTTAAAAAACGCCTATGCTATCTGTATTCTATTGGTCTGGTAAAGTAGATTCCTGTATAAGTATTGCGAATGAGTGAGCAATTAGAGTTCAAAGTTCTCGAGCACAGAGGAAACCCGATTTTACAACGGTCGCGTGCTTGCGAAAGTTTACGACGTACGCTGTCGGAGCGCACCGGCATGCGGGTGGAATTGGTGCTTACCCGGAATCGGGTTGCCATGGCATCTGTGCATTTTGTCGCGGAACGGCATGCGAGGCTTCGGCTACACGAAACGTTTGCCTCGGCACCGGATGATGTGCTTGCTGCATTGGTGGCGTATGTGCGCACGCGGAGAAAGCGCCATTGGGCAGATGTTTGCGCGTATGCTCGTACTATCGCTGTAGGTGAACCTTCGCATGTGATCCCGTGCCATACTCGTGGACAGGTGTATGATTTGCAGGCTTTGGCAGAGGATGTGAACAATACCTATTTCGGGGGCGCGTTGCGCTATCGTGTAGGGTGGGGTCGCCGAGGTGGTACCGGGGTCCGAAGACGTTCGATTCGCTATGGTAGCTGCAACGTCGAAACGCGTTTGATTCGGATTCATCCTTTTCTGGATCATAAGAATATTCCGGAGGATTTTGTGCGCTATATCTTATATCACGAAATGCTGCATCTGGTGGTTCCACCCGTTATGCGGAATGGTCGTCGGATCGATCATCCCGAGGCATTTCGGCGTTTAGAAAGGCAATTCCCGCAATATCGTCAGCACAAGGAAATGGCCCAATTGCTTTTGCGGCAGAAATGAGGAACTCTCATCCCAAAACGGGCGTTATTGGGCTCATTTTAGCTGCCAGATGTTTTCAAGAAATTGTACTGCGGTCTGGACTTCTTCTGTGGTGGTGCCTGGTCTGGGCTCCAACACAAGGCACCAGTCATGGTTTATCCATTTGTCTGTATATTCCCAATGAATCCCATTTGCCATAGGGGGCATGATGTGGGCATCTTCCGTCCCTGCGGTGTCATGAATATGTACACCGGCGGTACGGGCATGAAATCGTTGCAATCGATGAACGTGAGGTGCCAAGCGTAGGTTTTGCATGACTTGTGCATGACCGAAGTCGTGCCAGTAGCAGAGATAGGGCGAGGGGAATTTCTCAAATAGGGCTTCTTGCTCTTCGATGGAGGGAATGGCCTCAAAAGAAGGTAGATTTTCGAATGCCAATTTTATCTGCAATTCTTCGAGTGTGGGTAGTAGTTCCTCAACGGATCGGCATAGGGCGCTGAAGTGTGACATGGCAGGCATTCTGCGGGTCTCGCTCGCTTTGGCGCGCAATCGGTCGTATCGGGGCGTATTAGTTTTATCCTTGTTGTAGAGCTTGGTGAATTTTTCGGTAAAGCGCCGCATACTTACATTTCCCGCATGAGAAACAACGGCTGTGGATCCCAGGCTGGCTGCAAATGTAATGGTTTTGCGCGTATGATATACGGCACTTTGACGCTCTCCATCGTTCAGGGAGGAGAGCGAAAATAGTTCAGGATGCCCTTTGGAAAAGGTGTCTGGTACCGGACAGAAGTTGTGCAAGCTTCGTACGGATACCCGTTGGTCAGCAACGGCTTTCTCAATACCAGGTACGAGATGAGGTAGTGTATCGTAGCCAAGCTCCACATTTGTGAAGCCTGCATCATTGATAGCGTCGATCATCGCGCTACCGTCATCGTGAAGATGCGCGATCCAGTGCGTTGATACAGATAATGTGGTCATGCATTACCAGCATGGTTGCATTGCGTATTGTACGGTGTGCGTTAGCGTCCAGACAATATGCGCGAGCGTGCCCGTGCAGATTTACGACGCCGTTTTTCGCTTGGCTTTTCAAAATAACGGTTGGCACGTAACTGTTTCATCATGCCTTCTTTGTCCATTACTTTCTTGAGCCGGCGGAGAGCGCGTTCTACAGGCTCTCCTTTTTTCATTTTAATTTCGATCACTGCGAAATCACCAATCCTTACTGTCCTACTATTTTAGCGATGCCAACCTGCATACAGGCAGAGTTGAAAACCAACATTCGCTAAGAATATGAATGAGTGTGGGAAATTAGCCGACTGGGGTTGTCGTGTCAAGTATGGAGTATTTTTAGGTTTTGTCTCGTGAGATAATGGAGAATGCTGTCTTGTCTGTACGGCGGGGGATTGGTGCTCGGGAGAGGACTCGAACCTCCACGGGCAATAATGCCCACCAGCCCCTCAAGCTGGCGTGTCTGCCATTTCACCACCCGAGCATATGTGTCTGTCGCGTCTGGATGACGCCTTTGTGATGCAGTTGGGAAAAGTACTGCATGCGGGCATGGGATTCAAGTTTTGTTTTTGGCTAGGCGAGAAGCATCCATAGAGGGATGGTTGGAATACAGAGGATATGCGTCAGTAGGATGCAGGCGGCAGCGAATTCAGCGTCCTCATTGTAAAGTTCCGCAAAAATGACGCTAGCTACGGCTGATGGCATAGTGGCAACTAGCAATAATGTCCGTCGGATTTCATGGGAAATAGGTAGTACCGATAGCACGGCCACTACCAGCCCTGGCACAACTACCAAACGTAGGGCCGCAACAATATTCTTGTCGGTAGAAAATAGGTGTTTCGGATGTAGACCAGCCATACGGCTCCCCGCCATTACCATGGCTATCGGTATGGTGGCAGATCCTAGCATACGCATCGCGTCGATTACAGCCTCGGATGGTTTGGACAATGCAGGTAGCATGAGAAAGCCCATCAAAGAGCTTGGAAGCGTGTCGCGCATGACAATCCATGCAATCGACACCGCTATAGTGATTAGTGGGGGACTGACAATTCTTTTGAGGCTGGCTGCGTTTACACGGCGTCCTGAAATGGCAAAAAGTCCAAGCGTCCAAAGTGCTATTTCGGAGCCTAGCGAAGTGAAAATGATGCCTGCCAATCCGATGTCCTCTCCCCACAGCATCAGGGCAATGGGCAAGGGCAGGAACGAGTAGTTGTTAATTGTACATTGGAACAAGAAAGCATTTTCACTTCCGGGCGTGGGTTTGTGAATACATTTTTCAATTATGATGCCAAGGCAAAATCCCAGTAGCATGATTGCGAAACCGCCGACGGGCAGTACCCAGTATTTTCCAAGGCTCTGTAAGTCGAAATTGCGGGTCATGGAAGTAAAAATGAGAGCGGGGTAAAAGAACGTTGTGAGGAGATGCGATAGTTGGCGGGTGGTTTCATTGGTGATCTGGCCTTTACGCCGAGCAAGGAAACCGACACCGATCATGAGAAAGGTTGCTAGGATACGAAGGATAATGGCAATCATATGTTTACTTTGGAAATGTTATTGCGCGTCAATTTTGGCAGCTAGAATAAAATCGCTTTCGGTGAGTCCGTCAATCTTGTGGGTCCAAATGCGGATGGTGACAAGCCCCCAGGTTAACGTGATTTCGGGATGGTGGTTTTGATTTTCGGCAATTTGTCCTGCTAGATTCGTAAAGGCTAGCGCTTGTTGAAAATCTGTGAAATGAAATGTTTTTTCGAGATGATGTTCTGCAACCACGCTCCAACCTTCGGGAAGTTGCTTCAGCAGCTCTTGCTGTTGGGGTGGCGGCAGTGGTGGTACGCCTCCCTTGCAAGGAATACACTCACGTTCCGATAAATCGCATGTTTTTTTCATTTTTGTTACCCATTTTTATGTGTCATTTATTACAATTAGCATCAAGGCGCTGCACATTACAGCATGATTTATGGTAGCTTTGCATAATATTGCGGAAAGCTTGTATGAAAATGGTAAGAAATCTTGTCGTTATCTTTGGTGATCAATTGAATCGGGATGCAGCTGTGTTTGATCGTTTTGATCCCGGACACGATCGGATATGGATGGCGGAATCCGATTTTGAGGCTGGTGAATATGTGTGGTCAGACAAACAGCGTATCGCTCTTTTCTTATCGGCGATGCGTCATTTTGCGGAAGACTGTCGCAAGGATGGTTGGCCGATTCATTATCATGCTCTTGATGATCAAAAAGGAACATGCCGTCTTGAAGAATTGTTGTCAAAAGCTCTTAAAGAATTGTCACCAGCAGCCGTACATGTAACGAAGCCGGGAGAATGGCGCATAGAGCATGGTTTGGGCAAGGTATGCCGCAAACACGATATTCCATTACAGGTATTTCCCGATCGACATTTTATAAGTGATCCAACGGATTTTGCTGAATATGCAAAAAAACGCAAGGTGCTCCGGATGGAGTATTTCTATCGGGAGCAACGCAAGAAAACCGGACTTCTCATGGATAACGGAGAGCCCGTTGGGGGAGTGTGGAATTTCGATAAGGAAAATCGCGGTCATTTCGGCAAAGACGGGCCATCCGATCCCGGTTCGGGGCCGGGGATTAAACCCGATCGTATTACGCAGGATGTTTTGGCGCTAGTTGAAACGCGCTTTGCCTCGCATCCCGGTAGTCTGAAGGAATTTTGCTGGGCGGTTACTGCGGGAGACGCGGCAAAAGTCGAAGATGTATTTGTGGAGAAGCATCTTGTGCAATTTGGACAATATCAGGATGCGATGTGGACGGGGCAACCTTGGCTGTATCACTCTTTGCTTAGTTCCGCTTTGAATCTAAAATTATTGGATCCCATGCGACTGATCAAGCGCGTGGAACAAGTGGGTAAAGAGGGGCACGCTGCATTGCCTGCCGTGGAGGGATTCATTCGGCAGGTGTTGGGGTGGCGCGAGTATGTCCGCAATATTTACTGGACCTTTATGCCGGAATACTTGGAACGTAATTTTCTGGATCTGCATGGGGCGTTGCCTGATTTCTATTGGACGGGCGAAACGGAGCTTGTTTGTCTGCGTGAAGCCCTAGGGCAAACGTTACGTCATGGATATGCACATCATATTCAGCGGTTGATGGTGACGGGATTATATGCGTTGTTGCTGGGGGTGGATCCACGCAAGGTGCACGAATGGTATCTCGCTGTTTACGTGGATGCAGTCGAGTGGGTAGAGTTGCCGAACACGTTAGGCATGTCGCAATACGCGGATGGTGGGCTAATGGCCTCGAAACCCTATCTGGCGACGGGTAAGTATATCGATCGCATGAGTAACTACTGCAAGAAGTGCGCCTGTAATCCGGCAATACGCACAGGGCCGGGAGCGTGTCCGTTCACGGTGCTTTACTGGGATTCATTGCAGCAGCATGAACGCAAGCTTTCGGGAAATCAGCGAATGTCTTTGCAGTTGCGCAACCTTGATAAAATATCGGACGACGAAAAGACGTTGATCCGTCAGCAAGCTGCTCGTATTCGGCAGAATCCTGCAGCGATTCCTTGCTGATTATAGCATACCGATTGTTGCATTTATCTTAAACTCCCGTTACGTTTGCTGAAGATTTGATTTTACATAAGGAGCGAGGACTTTTTCGAAGGTGTATTCTGGAGCCGTTCAGGGTGTTGATGCATTCTCGGTTGAGATCGAGGTGAATGCGGAAGAAGCGGCCGTGGTGGATGGCATTGATGTGTTTCCCATACGGAATCTGCGCGAGGCTGCAGATTTTCTGGCTGGCACGCAAAATGTTTCTCCTTGTGTGGTGGATGTGGACAGTGTTTTTGGGGCCTTACTTGAGCATGAGGCGGACTATGTGGATGTGAAGGGCCAGGAGCAGGCGCGGCGCGCAATTGAAGTGGCGGTTGCCGGGGGGCACAACATTTTGATGGGGGGCCCACCAGGAATGGTATTGAAAACATATGTTGGAATTTGGCGGGAAGCAAAAGCCGCTTAATTAATCATGGTTGTCCCGTATTGCCTTGGCATATTAGCTCGTTTTGGGTAATTTGTTTCAGAGAATTTGAAAATAGGAGGCGCCTGATGTATGCGACATTTGAGGCCGATATTGAGAATGGCGTTGTTAAGGGATATGACGCGACTAAATTGCCATCCCACGCGCATGTATTGATTACGTTGTTGCAGGAAGTGCCACCACGAGCGCCTTCAAGGGAAAGTAAGTCGTTGCGAGGCAAGTTGAGCCATTACGCGGACAAAGCTCTCGTTTCATTGGAAAAAACGGCATGGGCTACGGCTGTTGTGGAGAAGCATGAACAGAGTTGATGCCAATGTTGTTCTTCGTTATTTGCTAGATGATCATGCGGAACTCTCTGAGAAAGCCACGCAAATCATTGAAAACGAGAAACTATATTTGTCTTTCGAAGTCATGTGCGAAATCGTCTACGTTCTGTTGGGCGTATACAAGGTTTCGAGAAGTGAGATTGTTGAATTGCTGAAGACTTTGCTGGAACGTGAAAATGTCGATACTACGGATTCCGCCATCAGTGGTATGGCTCTGGATTTATTCATGCAGAAGAATGTCGACTTTGTAGATGCCCTTTTATGCGCGTACCACCAGAAACGTGCGGATAAAATCTTTACATTTGACAAGAAGATCGAGTCAATCATCCATGCTGATTAGGGGCTAGAGATGTTATCTAAAGTGTATTCTGGAGCCGTTCAGGGTGTTGATGCATTCTCGGTTGAGATTGAGGTGAATGCGGGGCATGGGGATCCGCAGGTGGTAACGGTTGGGTTGCCGGATGCGGCGGTGAAGGAGAGCAAGGACCGCGTTTACACCGCACTGACGAATTCCGGTTTCATGACGCCGATGGGGCGGACGACGATCAATCTTGCACCTGCCGATATCAAGAAGGAAGGCCCGGTTTACGATTTGCCGATTGCGATTGGCATTCTGGCGGCCCAGGGAGAAATCACGGCTGAGACGCTTGAGGATTATGTGATGCTGGGGGAGCTTGCCCTGAGCGGGGAAGTGCGTCGCGTGAAGGGCGTTTTGCCGGTGGCGCTAAAGGCGCGGGAAATGGGTAAGCGCGGTGTGATTGTTCCGGCGGTGAATGCGGAAGAGGCAGCCGTGGTGGATGGCATTGATGTGTTTCCCGTACAGAATCTACGCGAGGCTGCAGATTTTCTGGCTGGCACGCAAAATGTTTCTCCTTGTGTGGTGGATGTGGACAGTGTTTTTGGGGCCTTACTTGAGCATGAGGCGGACTATGTGGATGTAAAGGGCCAGGAGCAGGCGCGGCGCGCAATTGAAGTGGCCGTTGCTGGAGGGCACAACATTTTGATGGTGGGCCCGCCAGGTACAGGGAAGACGATGCTAGCAAAACGGATTGCTTCGATTCTGCCGCCGCTTTCCTTGGAGGAGGCGTTGGAGGTTACAAAAATTCATAGTATTGCGGGTACGTTGCCTGCCCATGCGGCCTTGGTGGAGCATCGTCCGTTCCGTTCCCCGCATCATACGATTTCGGATGCAGGCCTTCTTGGTGGTGGGGCGCATCCTGTGCCGGGAGAGGTAAGTCTGGCGCATCGGGGGGTTTTGTTTCTGGATGAATTGCCGGAGTTTCATCGCAATGTGTTAGAGGTATTGCGGCAGCCATTGGAAGATGGCGTGGTTACGATTTCACGCGCAGCAACAACGGTCACATTCCCTTGCGATTTTATGCTAGTGGCAGCGATGAATCCGTGTCCGTGCGGTTTTTACAGTGATCCGAGTCGAGAGTGCCGATGTGCCCCGCGTCAGATTGCCAGATATCGAAGTAAGATCTCGGGGCCATTGCTGGATCGGATTGATATTCATATCGAAGTGCCGGCTATGCAGTATGAAGAACTTTCAGCCTTGGCACCTGGGGAACCTTCTATGCGGATGCGGGAACGAGCCTTGGTGGCGCGGGGTGTCCAGCGCCAGCGATTTGCAGAAGCGCGGAGCAAGCGTCGGATTCATTGCAATGCAGATATGAGTACGAAACAGGTACAGCATTATTGCTGCCCTACACCCGATGCTGCAGAGTTACTGAAAATGGCGATTCGGGAATATCATTTTAGTGCGCGTGCTTATGATCGGATTCTTAAGGTTTCGCGTACGATAGCTGATTTGGATGGAGCTGACGAAATTGGACCGCAACACATTTCGGAAGCAATTCAATACCGTACGCTGGATCGACCGCTATAAGGAGTTTTATGCGATGATGATCGTGGACACCCATGTGCATATGTATCCGCAATATGACGCGGGTAAAATCTTGCGACTTTGCGCGGAGCGATTGCATGTCTTGGCTCCTGATGCGGTGCCTGTAGCCTGTTTGACAGAGAGGCATGACTGCCACTTTTTTGCAGCATTGCGTGATATGGGGGTAGCGGAGAGCTCGTACGTGCTGGGGCGTGAGGTATTGGAAGGGGGACGCAGCATTATCGTGCGTTTTGGACAGGGTGTTCCACCGTTATTTGTGATTCCCGGGCGTCAGATTGTAACCAAAGAGCGGCTTGAGGTTCATTGTGTTGGTAATGATGCTGCCATTGCCGATGGTTATACGGTTGATGAGACGATTGGCAGAATTCGGG
>PWYP01000117.1 GCA_003567805.1 PVC group bacterium | reverse complement strand
TTATCCGTTGAAACACTGCCGCCCTTTCTGCCTCCCGGTGATGATCCCGTCTATATCATCGACACCCACTCGGGCTGGGTGTACACAGCAGATCACTTCTGGCCATTATCACACGTTTTGCCGGACCCCTATCAGAACGCCTATCAACGACCTCTCACCATTCCACGCGAGGAAGTTCTGCGTTTCCTGCGCGGAGAAGCCCCCATGCTGGAGCGTAAAGTGGGACTCCAAACAGACCTCTCGCTCGATCTTTTTACCATAGATCCCGCCGAGCCATCTTTCCTCCTCGCCATACAAGGCAGCCCTGCATCCCTCGCCGCCACACTATATGCGAGCTACCATGATATCGTGCTCGTTGCCGCAAGGCCGGACAAACAAGAAAACTTTGCCATACCGGATCCCGACGATATTATGCGTTACACCGTACGCAACCCGAAAGCAGAGGAAGCAGCACTACTGCGCCTGCGCGAACACAAGCTTACCGGAGAAACGGGCGACAGCCTATCCCCGATTGTTGGTTCCCGGGAAGTCCTCACCTTTCTCGGCGCCTCCATGCCCGCTTTACGCCGGGCCGGTTGGCAAGTTACCCTTTCGGGAAGAATCCAGCCTTTTGCGGAATCCCTCTCCTTTGCTACCCCGGTTGTGCATGTCCACCCAACCGATGACGCACGCTGGTTTGATGTGCAATTCGAGTTTGAAGACATCGACGGTGCATCCGTAAGTCCTGCCGATATCCATAATGCCATCCGCAAAGGAGAAGCTTCCATCGAGAGGCGTGGCAAACACGTCCTGATAGATGCAACAGCTATCCGCGATCTCCAGGAAGTATTTGATGACTGCGGTTCCGGGGAAAATGCACCCCCTGGATGCTTTCGTTTGCCCGCCGTATATGCCTCCTACGTTGAGTCATCCCTACGCTCGCTCGATGGTGTCGATATCGAAGCGGCTCCTGATTGGCAACAACAGGCGCGCTTTGGCAACCGCCTGCACACAAAGCCACCCGAAATCACCCTGCCCAGTCATTTGCAAAATATTCTGCGCCCCTATCAACGCGAAGGCGTCGAATGGCTCTATCAACTCGAAGCCCGTGGATTCTGTGGTCTGCTGGCAGACGAAATGGGCCTTGGCAAAACCTTGCAAACGCTCACTTGGCTTCAACTGGAACGTGCTTCTGACCAAGCACGCAAACCCCCTGCGCTCGTCGTCTGCCCCACCAGTCTCGTGCAGAATTGGATCGAGGAAGCTGCTCGCTTTGCCCCCGACATGCAAACCTGCGCCATAACAGGCTCCCAGCGGGAAGAACTTTGGGAAAACGCCGCCGACTATGATTTGCTCGTAATATCCTATGCCTTGCTGCGGCGCGACATCGAACCATGCATGCAGCACAAGTTTTCGGCCGTGGTACTCGATGAGGCACAACATATCAAAAACCACAATACGCGCAATGCACAGGCCGCCAAACAAATCCGCGCCTGCAACCGACTCGTGCTCACCGGCACCCCAGTTGAAAACAGTGTCTCCGATCTGTGGTCGATCATGGACTTTCTCATGCCCGGCTACCTCGGCGATCACCAGAAATTTCGTCTCCGCTACGAACTCCCGATTTCGCATGGCGGAACCGAAGCCGAAGTCCAGCAAGCCAAACTACGCCGCAAACTGCATCCATTCTTGTTGCGTCGCCTCAAAAAAGACGTTGCCAAAGATCTCCCCCCCAAACTCGAACGCGTGGCAACCTGCGACTTATCGCCCGATCAAAAAATTGTCTATCGTGAACTGCTGGCACAATCCCGCCGCCAAATCACCGATCTGGTCGCAGCCAAAGGATTTGCCCAAGCCAGACTCCAGATCCTGGCGACTCTGCTAAAATTGCGTCAGGCCTGCTGCCACCTTGACCTGTTAAAACTGCCCGATCTGGACGTTGAGCAGCCTTCAGCTAAAATGGAATTGTTCCTGGAACTCATGGATGAGGCAATCGATAGCGGACATCGTATCCTCGTTTTCAGTCAATTTGTTTCCATGCTGCACATCATACGGACGGCCATGCTGGAGCGCGGCATTTCTTATTGCTATCTCGACGGCAACACCAAAGACCGTATGGAGCAAGTACATCAATTCAATAGCGATCGCTCGATCCCCCTCTTTTTAATCAGTCTGAAAGCTGGCGGAACCGGGCTCAATCTCACCGGTGCTGACATGGTCATTCACTATGACCCATGGTGGAATCCTGCCGTGGAAAACCAGGCCACGGACCGAGCCTACCGCATCGGCCAGAAACGCACGGTCTACAGCATCAAGCTCATCACCAAAAACACCATCGAGGAAAAAGTGCTCGCCATGCAAAAGCGCAAGCAGGCCGTCATCCAAGCCACCGTCGAACACGCTGCAAGCACCTTACCCGACACCCTATCCTGGGACGACATCCAAGACCTCCTCACCGAGTAATCCCAGTCAAACATTGGTACGATGGCTCCTCGACGCTCACAGAGCGCCGCTACAGCAACACCCCATATCTGTAGCGGCGGCCTATGACCGTCGACGAATCAACGCGAGCCCCAATAGGCACAAAAAAAGCCCCCGCGAAACCGCGGGGGCTTTGGCAATAAACCACTTTTGGTGGGATTAGCCTTTGATGGCAGCTTGCGCAGCAGCCAAACGGGCAATCGGCACCCGGAACGGACTACAAGAAACATAGTCGAACCCAAGCTCGTGGCAGAATTCCACGGACTTCGGCTCACCGCCATGCTCCCCGCAAATACCGATCTTGATATTCTTGCGCGTCTTGCGACCCAGATCCACACCGGTCTGCACCAAACGGCCAACACCGTCGCGATCCAGAACCTGGAATGGGTCATATTCGTAGATGCCCTTATTCACATAGTCCCCTAGGAACTTGCCAGCATCATCACGAGAAAACCCGCAACCCATCTGCGTAAGATCGTTCGTGCCAAAGCTGAAGAACTCGGCCTCTTCCGCAATCTGGTCAGCCGTCATGGCTGCACGCGGAACCTCGATCATCGTTCCGATCATTACGTTGAGCTTTTTACCCTTCGCTTTTTCCACAGCAGCAATCGTCTCTTTAATAATGGCTTTCTGAATCGAAAGCTCCGTCACATTACCTACCAACGGTACCATAATCTCAGGCTTCGATCCCGCAACCGCAGCAGCAGCCTCACAGATCGCTTGCGTCTGCATCGCTGTCACTTCCGGATAGCTCATCCCCAGACGGCAACCACGATGCCCCAGCATCGGGTTAAATTCGTGCAAGGACTCAACCAATTTCTTCACGGATGCCGGGGAAACCTTCATTTCCTTCGCCATGGCAGACTGTCCAGCAGCGTCGTGCGGCAGGAACTCATGCAGCGGCGGATCCAGCAGACGTACCGTACAAGGACGGCCCTTCAGCGCACGGAAGATACCCGTAAAGTCTTTGCGCTGTAGCGGCAGTAACTCTTTGAGTGCCTGACGGTACTGCTTGATCGCGGCCAAAGCGGCATTCAACTCGGTTTTGTTCAAGCTGCTGTCTGCCTTTAATGCTTTTTCCAGTGCCGTCAAATCTTCACAAGCATACTTATCCTTGAGCTGCTTCACCGTTTCAGCCACCAGAATCAAACGGCGGAAGGAAACGATACGGCTACCTTCGAAGAACATATGCTCGGTACGGCAGAGACCGATACCTTCAGCACCGAATTTTACGGCAACAGCCGTGTCATGCGGCGTATCCGCATTCGTACGCACATTCAGTTTGCGATACTTGTCAGCAAGCTTCATGATCTGGCCAAACGGACCACTCAAAGCTGGCTCAACTGTCTCAATGGCGCCTGCGTATACAGCACCCGTCGAACCATTCAGCGAGATCCAGTCGCCCTGTTTCAGCGTCGTCTTCTTGATCGTCAACTTCTTGGCTTTGTAATCCATAATCACATCGCCAGCGCCTGCCACGCAGCATGTTCCCATACCACGAGCCACTACGGCCGCGTGCGAAGTCATGCCACCGCGCGATGTCAAAATACCTTTGGCAACAGCCATGCCACCAATATCTTCAGGACTGGTCTCAATACGGCAAAGGATGACCGTCTTGCCTTCAGCCGCCCATTTCTCAGCAACCTCTGCACTGAACACGATCTGCCCCGTGGCTGCACCCGGCGATGCCGGCAAACCAACCGTCAACTTCTGGGCTTTCTCCTCAGCAGACTTCACGAACACCGGATGCAAGAGCTGGTCCAAAGCAGCAGGCTCAACGCGCATAACCGCTTCTTTTTCGCTAATCAACTTCTCTTTGACCAAGTCCGTAGCGATCTTGACCGCTGCAGCTGCCGTACGCTTACCATTGCGCGTCTGGAGCATGTAGAGCTTGCCATCATCAATCGTGAACTCAAGGTCTTGCATATCCTTGTAATGCTTTTCAAGCTTCACGCGGATTGCATCCAACTCCTTGAACACTTTCGGCATCGTCTCCTGTAAGGACGGGAAATCCTTTTTGCGGTCTGCCTCGGCAACGCCCTGGGACTTCGCCCACTCACGGGAACCTTTGAGCGTAATCTGCTGCGGAGTACGAATACCAGCCACAACGTCTTCGCCCTGCGCATTAATCAGGTATTCCCCATAGAAATACTTGTTGGCACCCGTCGATGGATCACGCGTAAACGCAACACCCGTCGCAGAGTTCGTACCCGAGTTACCAAACACCATGACCTGCACGTTTACGGCCGTACCCAGCAAACCACGAATATCGTTCAATTGACGATATTTAATGGCACGCGGGTTGTTCCAGGAACCAAAGACAGCATTCACGGCAGCATAGAGCTGATCCATGGGGTTCGTGGGGAAAGGCTTGCCCGTCGCCTTTTTCACGGCTTTCAGATAGTTTTCCACCACCACACCAAGGTCAGCCGCGGTCAAATCTGTATCCAGTTTAGCCTTTTTAGCCTTTTTAACCTTCTCAAGTTCCACCTCGAAATCGTGATGTTCCACACCCAGCACAACATCACCGAACATCTGGATGAAACGACGATAGGAGTCCATCACAAAACGCTCGTTGCCAGTAAGGGCAATCATTGCCTTGACCGTGTCAGGATTGAGGCCAAGGTTCAAAACCGTGTCCATCATACCGGGCATCGATGCAGCCGCACCGGAACGCACGGAGAGCAACAAAGGATTCGGGCCTTTACCAAACGTCTTGCCCGTGGACTTCTCCAGCTTGGCCAAAGCGGTTGCAACCTGCTTTTCAACCATGCCGAAAAGTTTCTGTTTGCCAACCTTATAATAAAGGTCACAAGCTTCCGTGGTCAGCGTGAATCCTGGCGGAACAGGCAAACCAAGCTGGGCCATGCCAGCTAGATTGGCACCTTTGCCACCGAGAATTTCCTTCATCGAAGGATCGCCCTCATTACTTTTCGCACCGAATGAATAAACCAGCTTCTTCTCTGTCACTTTTCCTTTTGCAACTTTTTTAGCTGCCATGCAATCCTCCTTCAGGATATCTGCTTTTTCATACCAATCCCTGCTACAGCGCCCAATATACCTGTTCGTATATCTGGAAGCAGGGCCGGGAAATTAAGAACAGGAAAGGTACCACATAAAAGTCCAATGTCAAGCAGCACCCAATCGCCAAGAAAAGTCCCGAGCTCATGACGATCTACTTGCTCTACATACCAACAAAAGCTAGGATGCAACCGTTTTTTCTAAAACCTTTTTTCAGGAGCAATTCATCATGCCCAAAGCTAGTGATCTGAAACGCGGTGATATCGTGTCCATCAACCAGATGCCGCATGCCGTCGAAGAACTTAAGATTTCCACGCCTTCCGCCCGGGGTGCATCCAGTCTCTATCATTTTCGCCTGCGCAATTTACAAACCAAGGCAAAACTGGATCAAACCTGCAAAGGGGACGATACATTCCAGCCATGCGACTTCACCCGGCGGGGCGTTCAATTCTCGTACCGCCAAAATGATGATGTCGTATTTATGGATGACAAGGATTACACCGAAATTGTGTTCAAGGAAACTGATATAGCCGATGCCCTTCTATACATCACCGAGGACATGGAAGGCATACAAGCGCTGCTATGTGATGGCAAATGGATTGGCCTGGAATTGCCACCGGTTGCCGTCCTCAAGGTTACGCAATGCGATCCATCCATACGCGGGGCATCTGCAACCGCACGCACCAAACCGGCAACGTTGGAAACAGGCCTAACTGTCCAAGTGCCCGAATACCTTGAGCCAGATGAGACGATCCGCGTAGACACGCGAACCGGAGATTTCCTTGGCCGCGCATAAAAATTCAGCCTACATGCTCCGCTACGCGGCGTTTCTGCCTGAAAAAACGATACCCATAAGGCACCAGTAAACTGAATACAAGCAGAACGCTACCGGGGAGAAAACGCCCCCACACAACGGCTTCCCGGAACACGACCAACGATACCACAACGGCCAATGGTATTTTCACATTATTCGCCGCAGCAAGAATCCCCGCCTGCACCTGACGAGCTCCCCGGTTCCAGAAATAGAATCCCAACGCCGAAGGAACGATTCCCAGATACGCCATTACCAACCAAGCTCTTGAAGATGGCGCAAACCCCTGCCAGTGTCCACCACCAAGAGCCACAACACCTGCCAACAATGCGCCACCAAGATACAAGAGCGCGAAATGCGAGCTACTGCCTCCAATATCCCTCCGTTCACACAACAACTTATATTCTACCTGTCCAAAGGCAAAAGACATGTTCGAAATTTGAATCAGAACAATCCCTCCGAGACCATCCCCTCCGGGACGCCCCACCAGAACAGCCCCTCCCAGCGTGGCCAGCACGGCAGCCGCAAGATACAAAACATGAAATCGTGATTTTCTCAGATCGTGCAATACGCATACATAAAGCGGCGTAACAACAGTGTATAGCGCCACTTCATGCCCCGACATCCAACGGAAAGCATATATATATACGATATACATCAGCCCGTACTGGATAGCACCAATGGCTACGAGCAAGAAACGATCCCGCCATGAGATCTTGTCTATCCGCAGCAAGGGGACAAAAATCACCATTGCCACCAATAACCGGACAAAGCTAACCATCACCGGATCAACCTCACCTAAATACCGCCCGATTAGCCCAAATGAAAAAGAAAACAATAATGAAGACAAAACAAGACTAAACATAATCCCATCTCATATACGCAACTTTTCACATAAAGGCAATCCCGAGACATGACTTCCTTGCGGGGCACCTGTTGCGGCTTCTCAACGCGACTTCCCCAAAATGATTGACGCCATACAGAAGTTACACTAAAAGTTACTTCTAATATCTGCGATAGGGTTGCACAGAAGTTGCGTCCTGTCCTCATTTCGGGCTGACCATGCGCAAGGAGAAATAAAAATGGATCTGTTTTTTCCAAAAGAAATCCAAGAAGGCGAAACCCGAGTACCTCTTGTACCGGCAGTGGCATCCAAACTCGTTGCACTAGGAGCGGAAGTCACAATTGAATCCGGATTCGGGGCAAGCATTAAAGTAGACGACAGCGAATACGAAAAAGCTGGCTGCAAAATCACCAGTGACCGTAAGGCAGCATTAGCAAAAGCCGACATTGTCCTTCGACTGTCTCCCCCGCCTGACGAGGAGATTGGTGCCACCAAAAAAGGTGCCATTCATGTCAGCTATCTCGACCCTTTTTTCAACATAGACCGCGTCAAGAAGCTTGCTGAGGCAGGCGCTAGCGCGATCTGCATGGAAATGATCCCCCGTACAACCATTGCACAGAAAATGGATGCACTAAGTTCCCAAGCCAACTTGGCGGGCTATGTTGCCGTACTGCAAGCCGTGAATCGACTCGACAAGATTGCACCGATGATGATGACACCTGCCGGCACCCTGTCACCCGCTAAAGTATTTATCATTGGCGCCGGTGTTGCGGGGCTACAGGCCATCGCCACCGCTAAACGGCTGGGCGCGCGGGTTGAGGCCTTTGATACTCGCCCCGTCGTGGAAGAACAAGTTCAGTCGCTTGGAGCCAAATTCCTCAAAATCGACCTTGGCGAAACGGGTCAGACAGACGGTGGCTATGCCAAAGAACTCACCCCTGAGCAATTGGAATTACAGCGTCGGGGCATGGCGAAAGCCTGCGCACAGGCTGATATTGTCATCACGACGGCACAGCTCTTCGGTCGCAAAGCGCCTGTTCTGATCAAAAGTGATGTTATCGACGGCATGAAACCGGGCAGCGTGATTGTCGACATGGCAGCTGAAACCGGTGGTAACGTCGAAGGGTCCAAACCTGGCGAAGAAGTTGAGCGCAATGGGGTCATAACCATCGGCGCACGTAACTTGGCTGGCTGCGTCCCCTTGGATGCCAGCCAAATGTATGCCTCCAATCTTTTCAATCTGATCGATCACTTCTGGGACAAAGAGGAAAAGACGTTCAAATTGAATCGCGAAGATGAAATCATTGCCGGATCGCTACTCACACACGACGGCGCAATCGTTAACGAAACTATTAAAGAAAAGGCGGGTTGATCATGGATAATATTGGATTACTGCTATTTGTTTTCGTGCTCGCAATCTTTCTAGGTTTGGAGCTCATCTCAAAAGTACCCTCCCAGCTACATACTCCCCTTATGTCGGGCTCAAATGCCATTTCCGGCATTTCCGTTGTGGGGGCTATTCTCGCGGCCCAACAAGGCGAAGGCATCGTTATGATCGTGCTGGGAACCCTCGCAGTTGCTCTTGCCATGATTAACGTGGTAGGCGGATACCTCGTAACGGATCGCATGCTTGGAATGTTTAAACACAAATCACCGGAGAAGAAATAACCATGACTGTTGAAACCATTGTACCTGAAACAATCATCCAGTTTCTTTATGTCGTTGCCTCCGTGTTATTCATCTTTGGTCTGAAGATGCTGAGCAAGGCAACAACAGCGCGCAAGGGAAATTTCGTATCGTCCGTCGGCATGCTTTTTGCCATCGTAGCGACGCTCTTGTATATCGGTATCGATTACAAATGGATCGTCGTCGGTGCCATCGTCGGCTCCATAATCGGCGCCTCGGCCGCTCGTCTCGTCAAAATGACCTCGATGCCGGAAATGGTTGGGCTGTTCAACGGTTTCGGAGGCTTGGCCAGCTTGCTCGTCGGGTGGGCGGAATTCCACCGTATCACGCGTGGTGATGCACCGGGTATCTTATTCACGCTCATCGCCATTGCACTCACCATCCTCATCGGTGGCATCACCTTCACCGGCAGCATGATTGCCTATGCCAAACTGGCCGAAAAAATGGAAACCAAACCCATTCTGTTCAAAGGGCAGCAAGTCGTAAACTTGCTCGTGTTGCTTGCAGGAGTATTGGCATCCGTATTATTTGTGCGGGCTGCTAACGTCTCTGGTTATCCCATGTTTCTTGTTGCTGTCGTAGCGGCCCTGATTCTAGGGGTTCTGGTAACGATCCCCATCGGCGGCGCCGATATGCCCGTGGTAATTGCCCTACTTAACAGCTACTCCGGTCTGGCTGCCTGCGCCGCTGGTTTCGTCATCATGAACAACGTGCTAATCGTCGCCGGTGCCCTTGTCGGTGCCAGTGGCCTGATTCTGACCAGCATCATGTGCCGTGCCATGAATCGTTCGCTTGCCAATGTCATGTTTGCCGGTGTTGGTGCTTCAGCCTCGGAAGGCCCAAGTTTTCAAGGCGAAGCCAAAACCGTCGGGACCCAAGATGCATACCTCATGCTCGAAGCAGCCACAAGTGTTGTCTTCGTTCCCGGCTACGGCATGGCGGTTGCACAAGCCCAACACGCAGTGCGTGAACTTGGCGATTTGCTTGAAGCCAATGGCTGCGAGGTTAAATATTGTGTGCACCCTGTCGCTGGCCGTATGCCAGGCCACATGAACGTGTTGCTAGCCGAAGCCGATGTGCCATACGAACAGTTGGTTGAACCGCAGGATGTGAATCCTCTCATGGCTAACGTTGATGTGGCTGTCGTGATTGGAGCCAACGACGTTGTCAATCCGGCCGCGCGTACGGAAGGCTCGGCACTCTATGGCATGCCTATCATTGATGTCGATAAAGCTCGTGTTTGTATTGTCCTCAAACGCAGTCTCAAAGCAGGCTTTGCCGGCGTTGACAACCCGCTATTCTTCTCTCCGAACACGCGCATGCTTCTTGGCGATGCCAAAGCCAGCATCAACGCCGTAGTTGGAGAATTCAAAGAATAAACGGCAACCAAACCCATCACATTTTCACAGAGAGGAATGCGCATGATAAAAATGACATTCCTCTCTCTTTTTGTACTGGTTGTTGCGTGTCAACAGCGTGTCACCGACAGCGCGCCCCCCACCATCCAACCCGGCATTCTGCAAAGTGTACCGCACGATACATCCGCATTCACGCAAGGGCTGCTGATTGATGGCGACGTCTGGCTAGAAAGCACCGGACGCTATGAACATTCCGATCTTCGAGAGGTTCATCGTGCTACGGGCAAAGTCATACGACGCGTCCCCCTACCAGCCAACTTGTTTGGGGAAGGCTTGGCGCTCTTCGATGGCAAACTCTTTCAGCTAACCTGGCGTGAAGGACTTTGTCTCGTCTATGATCGTGAGACATTCGAGGTCGTAGGCCACTTCCGCTACGAAGGCGAAGGCTGGGGCCTGACCAATTGCGAACAATGGCTTTACATGACGGATGGTTCCAACCGTATTTTTATACGGAACCCGGAGAACTTCGAAATTGTTCGCACGATTCATGTAACGGATCACAATGGTGCCGTAAACAAATTGAATGAACTGGAATGGATCGAAGGCGAGATCTGGGCCAACATCTTCATGACCCAGCAAATTGCACGCATCGACCCCACTTCTGGAAGTATTATAGGGTATTTGTCGTTTGATCATCTTCCACTGCCCGGCGATGATAACCCCCGGCAAGATGTCTTTAATGGCATAGCCTACGACCCTGCGGATCGTTCCATTTGGGTCACAGGTAAAAAATGGTCGAAGCTCTATCAGATACAATGGCCAGCTACAGAATAAACATATAATACTCGAACGAGGAAATTCACATGACACTTGAGCAGTTTCTACTTCATGTAGAGCAAAACACCGGCCCAGACAAGGATTGGTCCAATCAGCTTCTGGCACTCTGGTATGCTGAAAGGAAAAACTGGGACCTCGCCCACCAAGTTTGCCAGAAAGGTACGACATCGGTTGACGCCTGGATCCACGCCAATCTGCACCGTGAGGAGGGCGACCTTTCGAACGCACGCTATTGGTACAGCCGTGCCGGCAAACCTGAGCACAAGGGTTCTATTACCGAGGAACGTCACGAAATCATCACCACCCTGCTCTCGTAGATTATTATAGATCTTGTGCTCCCAAAACCGCTAATTGACATCTACTCCTCTGATCGCGTATCTGGGATTGAATTTCCAGCCCTGATATGCTCAAATTGCCCTCCGGCAGCTGAAGTAGTAAATGTAAAGACAGGAGAGTTGGGGGCATGATCAAAGTAAAGATCATTGGGGCAACGGGATACGGCGGGATTGGACTCATCGAGTTGCTTTTGCGACATCCCGAAGCCGAAATTCAGGCTTTGGTTGCCACCGAAAACATCGGCAAACCCATTAGTGAACTCTATCCACACCTAGCAGGCTATTGTGACTTGCCTATTTTATCGTCAGATTCCGCCACCGACCCTGCTGATATCACCTTTTTCTCCACCCCCGATCGTGTCGGCATGCAATTGGCACCAACCGAATGGCAATCGGAATCGAAGATCATTGATTTCAGTGGTGACTTTCGCTTCAACACGGCACAAGCCTATGCTGATTATGCCGGAAGAATCGGACTGCCAACAGAACATGTGGCACCACAACTCCTTTCCGAAGCAATCTATGGACTTACCGAGCTCCATCGCAAGGAGCTCTCTCCCAAAACACGTCTCGTGGGAAATCCAGGCTGTTTCGCCGTAAGTTGTATCCTCGGATTGGCTCCTGCCATGCACCATAAGATCATCAAGGCAAACAGCATCATTTGCGACTGCAAGACAGGTGTTTCGGGCGCTGGCAAAAAGCTCAATGCCTCTTTTCATTTTTCCTCACGCCATGAAAACATGAACGCCTACCGTCTTTCTGGCCATCAACATGTCTGCGAAATCGAACGCGAACTGGGCATCCTCGGAGATACCGAAGATCTCCAAATCACATTTACAGCACAAGCGGTACCGTTATGCCGCGGCATTATGTCATGTTTGTATGCTGATGGTATCGAAACCTTGCGGGAGCAGGAGATTTCTGCGCTATATCAAGCCTATTATGCCGACTCCCCTTTTGTGCGTGTACTGTCATCGGATGCCATGGCGGGCACAGCGTACGTTCGCGGAACGAACCATTGCAATCTCGTCGTCAGTGTGGATAACCGTTGCAATCGACTGCGCGTGGTATCCTACATTGACAACCTAATGAAAGGCCAAGCAGGTTCAGCCATACAAAACATGAATCTGCTTTGCGGTTTCCCCGAGACCACCGGCCTCGCAGGAACCGGCATGTATCCCTGAAAACACGAAATCGAATCATAAACAGAAATCAACAAGAGGAGGACAACATGGATCAGACTCAGTCAGTAATCGGGCCGGATGTCGAAATCACCGGCAATGTAAAATGTGGATCAGATATTCAGCTTAATGGCAAACTGAATGGAGATCTCACCTGTGGGGGGCTCGCAAGCATAGGACGCGAGTGCAACCTCAAAGGCAACGTACAAACGGAAAGCATCGCTTTATCCGGAGCTTTGAATGGCAACATCTCAGCTCGCGACAAAATCGATCTAAAAGCAACGGCTCGCTTGCATGGTGACATCCGCGCCAAAAGATTAACGGTTGAAGACGGTGTAACCTTTATTGGCAAGGTTGAGGTAAACCCCAGCGGTGCAACCGGTGCCAAACCATCAGACGCCAAGGCACCGGAAGCGGATATTCCGCCAGCCAAAGACAGTGGCGACACCAAAGGCCTCTTTCGGCGCTGAACACATCATCAGGTAGCAGCGATTCGAGGGAAAGAGTATGGCGCGCGCCGATAAAAACGGTATGATCGACGGCTATATGGCTGTTCAATCTGTCCGCCGCAGTAGTGGCAGACAGCAGGAACGGGACCATACCGATGCGCCAGAAAAGGGCACCCCGCCGCCACCTGCGGAGCCCGCAGCATCAGCCGGTAACAAACCGCATGGTTTTGGTCATACCGCTCTGCCCACCAAACACGAGATTCATTGCTACGCATGCGGTTACCACTTCAAAGTCACCGGCAGTCTTGAACGTTTACTGTGTCCCAAATGTAAAGAACAACTGCATTCCGGCGACAAAACGATCTGCGGTCCCTACTCCGGCACCATTCAAACCGTCGGAACGGTAACGATCCACAGTGGCGCCAGCGTAACAGATTCCACCATAACAGCATCTGTAATTCGAATCGCCGGAGAATGTAAAAAAACACAGCTACATCCTGGCTTACGAGTAGAACTGGAAACCGGCGCTGGTGTTGATAGTGCCCAACTGGACGCCGTTGATGTCGTGATACCCGCCCATCAGAATGTAACGCTGGAAACCGAGTTGTACTGCAAATCCTTACAACTGATGGGAACGCTGCGAGCTACGGTTCGAGCACGTGAATGCGTGCAAATACATAATGCGGCAGCCTTTCACGGCAAAATCCAATCACCAAGTTTAATCGTAGAAGAAGGTGCTGCATTACGGGCAGAACTATACATCAAGCCAGAGACCCCGCACAGCAACACCACAAAAGATCAAGCAAAAGGATAATCGAATGGCAGCACGCAAAGGACTCGGACGTGGACTTGGATCATTAATTTCGGATCGCCAGACGCCCCCGGAATCAGAAAAAAACATGCAGCCTGCTGACGCATCTCCGCGAGAAACGCATGATGGGCGTGTTACCGATCTACCCATTGATCAAATCGTGCGTAACCCGCGGCAACCCCGCCAGACCTTCCGAGAAGAAGCGCTGTCAGAGTTAGCAGATAGCATCCGTGAGCATGGCATTTTGCAACCCTTGATGGTGCGCGCTAGAACCGACGAGAAATATGAACTCATTGCGGGAGAACGCAGGCTCCGCGCGGCAGGCTTGGCAGGATTGAAAATTGTACCTGTAAATCTTGTAGAAGCCACAGATTTGCAGAGCCTTGAAATTGCCATTATTGAAAACTTGCAACGCGAAGATCTCAACCCCGTGGAAGAAGCCGAAGGCTATCGCGAATTGGCTGCCGAATTCAAACTGACACAGGAACAGATTGCCAAACGCGTAAGTCGTTCGCGAACGGCCGTAGCCAATGCCCTGCGACTACTCACATTACCGGATGAAGTTCGCACGATGCTGAAAGAACAACATCTTTCCACCGGCCACGCCAAAGCGCTACTTGGGCTTTCCATTCCGCAAGAACAGATCATCCTCGCACGAAGGATTGTCTCCGAGGACCTGTCCGTAAGGTCCACCGAGAAGATTGTAAAACGGACATCCAGCATGCCCACCAAACCGCGTGCAACCAAACCCGATCTCCCCAAAGACTTTTTACGAGATCTAACCGAAAAACTACATCAACATTTCAGCACAAGCGTGCGTCTGGCGCCTTGCAAAACCTTTGCCAATGGCAAAAAAAGCAAAGGTTCCATTGAAATTGATTTCTTTTCCAACGATGATTTAGAGCGCGTTCTCTCCGTTATGGGGATCGACCTCGCCGAAGATTAAACGCGGCACCACAGCCCTCTTGCATCCGACACTATAACGCACTAATATACGCGACCAATCGCGCGTATATTGTACGTGTATGGGCATAGCTGGCACGGTATGGAGCGAAAAAAACAATGCTACCTTCATGCACAAAGCTATGCAGTGACTTTACAATCAAAAAACAAGGAGCTTGATATGCAACCAGACATGGAAAAACGGGAAAAAGAAATAACCCAAATGGCTTCTACCATCGAAAACTTGCGCCAAGAAGTACGCAAGGTTCTCGTTGGACAACAACACCTACTCGACTCTCTATTAATTGCCATGATCAGTGATGGACATATCCTCATCGAAGGGGTCCCCGGATTGGCGAAAACGACGGCCGTTAAATCCCTGGGCGATGCTCTCGGCTTACCCTTCCAGCGGATTTCTTTTACTCCAGACTTACTTCCTGCCGACATCGTTGGCACCATGATCTATGACCCCGCAAAATCCGAGTTTCTTCCCCGACAGGGGCCTGTTTTCACCAACATCCTGCTGGCCGACGAAATCAACCGGGCACCTGCTAAAGTCCAATCTGCTCTTCTCGAGGCGATGCAGGAACGTCAGGTCACGATCGGGGACACCACCTACAAACTCCCCTCACCTTTTCTGGTCTTGGCGACCCAGAACCCCATCGAACAGGAAGGCACCTACCCTTTGCCCGAAGCGCAAATAGACCGCTTTATGCTGATGTGCAAAGTGAGCTATCCCACCAAGGAAGAAGAACGCGAAATCATGCATCGGTTCGACGGCAAAGCCGTCGAAAACATTGATTCCGTCATGACGGCAGAACAAATCGCAGCTTGCCGTGAACTCGTACCACGCATTTACTGCGATGAAAAAGTTACCGATTACATTCTCGACATCGTCTTAGCTACACGCAAACCATCGCAATTCGGGATCCCGATCGATCATCAGATATCGTATGGCGCTTCACCCCGGGCTGGCATCTTCCTCCAGCTGGCGGCACGTGCGCGGGCCATGCTCTGCGGAAGAGCCTACGTCACCCCGCAAGATGTAAAAGAAATGGCCCCGGACGTACTGCGCCATCGTGTCATACTGACATACGAAGCTGAAGCCGAAGAATGCACCAGCGACAGTATCATCACGCATATTCTCGGCGAAATCCCCGTTCCCTAAATCTCATCTTTTTGTGGAGATCTTATGCCGCTCGACACAAAAGAACTCATGCGCCAAGTTGCCCGACTGCGGATTATCACCAGCCGTCTGGTCGATAACCGTTTAACGGGGGCGTACCATTCTGCTTTTAAAGGACAGGGAATCGAATTCGATGAAGTCCGCGCCTATACCTACGGTGATGATGTACGCTCGATAGATTGGAACGTAACCGCGCGCATGGGGCATCCGTACATCAAACGGTTTGCCGAAGAACGGGAACTGACCATTCTCTTTGCGGTAGATGTTTCTGGCTCACAGGTATTCGGATCAACCCAGCGCAGCAAGGCGGAAACCGCAGCCGAACTGGCCTGCTTACTGGCTTTGTCTGCCGTAAAAAACCAGGATAATGTTGGACTCATGCTCTTTAGCGACCGCATTCGCACGTACATCCCGCCTCGTAAAGGACGCAAAGCCGTACTACGAATCGTACGCGAAGTGCTGGCAGCCGAGGAAACACGCGAAGGCACGAACATTCGCTGCGTTCTCGATTTTCTTGCCCAAGTGCAAAAACGCAGAGCCGTCGTGTTTCTGGTATCGGATTTTATTGATACAGGCTTTGAAGATGTTCTCCGCATAGCAGCTCGTCGGCACGATTTGATTTGCTGCCCCATCAGTGATCCCCATGAAGACAACCTCCCCGATGTAGGGTTGCTGGAGCTGGAAGATGCCGAGACCGGTGAACTGTATCTGGCAGATACATCCAATCCGCAGTTTCGGGCTACTCACAATCGACAGGTGCGCGAACAGCAAGATTCACTGCTGCGCATGTTCCGCCGAAATCGCATTGATTGCGTTCCACTCACAACGGACATCTCGGTTATCGATGCCGTTCGCCGTCTCTTCATGCAACGCCAGGCTCGCCAGAAAAGAGGATAATCCATGCACAAAACAACATGGTTATACAATACTATCATTTTGCTTACTGCAGCACTACTGACAATCGGATGCAGTCAGCGTCCCCAAAACTCGGACATAACCGATGTACCTGATATTGTTCATACCGTGGAGCAGCACGGGATCTCTGTCACCCTGACAGTATCGCCCGGCATGATGGATCCGCGCCAGGATGCTATTCTGACACTCCTCACACGCTACCCGGCAGGCCTCCATATTGATTTCCCAAATGTAGAAATGGCGCTTGAGGGCTTCGAGGTAACAGCAACCTTGTCACCACCCGACGCAACTGATCAAGCAGGATATCAAGTCAGCGAAACCGTATTACGGCTCACGCCCATTCCTGGCAGCCATTACCGTATTGCACCCATGTTATTTGCCATAACCCAGAACAACGACGTGGAGGGAGAAACACAATATCTTATAACCCCCGCCATCCGCCCGCCATCTCATCGCCTTGGCGATGTGGATGTAGCAAGTCTGACAGCCACTCCAGAACCCGTATATATTCAACCAACACCGGCTGAAATCATGAAATGGGTTCTTGTCTCTATTGCCTTGCTGCTTATCCTGCTTGGCTGTGTGTTTCTGGCAAGCAAGTTGAAACGTAAAATTGAAGTAATGCGCATGTCCCCCGTAGAACGAGCGCGCTATGAACTCGAACAACTGCTTGCCAAGGAGCTACCCGCAAAAGGTCAATTCAAGGAATTTTATTTTGCCATTACCGGTATTATTCGAACCTACATCGAGCGGCAACATGGCATTCGCGCCCCGGAACTTACCACTCCTGAATTTCTGGAAGCTGCCGCCAAACGTCCGGCATTCAAGCCTGCCGTGGTGGAACGCCTACAAGAATTTCTGGAATCTGCCGATCTCGTTAAATTTGCGGCATGGACACCTACCCAACGTGCGATTCAGGACACAATAGAAACAGCTCGCAATTATCTCGCAGAGGACGAAACGAATTTCATGGAGGAAAAGTACTAGCATGCACTTTGCCAACCCCATATGGCTCTGGTTGTTGATACCCGTTATCGGCGTGTGCGGTCGCATGATCCTGCCGCGCATACGCCCCGCCATTCCCTATGCAAGAACGCAGTCGATATCCCGACACAAGTCATCCTGGCGCATGCTTCTCTACTATCTGATGCCATGGATCTTTCTCGTTGTGTTACTGCTTCTTGTGCTGGCCATGGCGCGCCCCAGACGGAACCTTTCCGAGTTTCGACGAGAAGCCAATGCCATTTCGATTATGGTAGTCGTCGATGTGTCCGGTTCCATGGAAGCATTGGACCTATCCCGGGATACCGAGGACGGCATTGAATACCTCACGCGACTCGATGTGGTAAAAGATGTCTTTTCCGAATTTATCGATTATCGCCCCGATGACCTCATTGGACTGATCTCATTCGGGGGATATGCCAGTGTTCTTTCCCCGCTCACACTGGACCACAACGCGCTGCGACAAATTCTGGATACCGTTGACATTCCCCCTCCTTTTCACGATCCCTCCTCAGGAGCTATTGTGAATGAAGATGAGCGAATGACAGCGATCGGGGATGCCCTAGCACTAGCCAGTTCGCGCCTGCGTGAGGCCGAAACGGAATCCCGTATCATCGTGCTCCTGAGTGATGGCCTGAATAACGCAGGCATACTTGAGCCCATGCAAGCAGCTCGCATTGCCAAAGAACTTGGCTTACGCGTGTATACCATTGGCGTCGGCACAACCGGGTATGCTCCCGTACGTATCACGGATGCCGCAGGCAGGCAATCCATGCGCTATGCCTACATTGAAATTGACGAACGAGCCCTGCAAGATATTGCCGACCTGACGGGGGGCGTATATTTCAACACGCTCGACGAGGAAGGTCTTAGTCGAGCTCTCGAAGCCATTAACGAATTAGAAACCACGCCCGTACAGCAGCAAATACTGGAACGCTTTGAGGAGCACTACCGTAGCCTGATCCTCACTGCGCTGATTCTTCTGTGCGCGTGTGTACTTGTGAATGTCAACATCAAGAGAAACGTACTGTAGTAATCATGAGATTTTCATTTGCAAATATATGGATTCTATATTTGATCTGGCTGGTTCCCCTCTGGAGCCTGCTACTGCATTTTCTCCGGAAAAGGCAGCAAGAAAAGCGTATGCATTTCACAGGATCTGTGCTTGCAGGAAAACTCTTACCTGCCGAAAATCAACGGCTTCTATGGTTTCAGGAGTTGGCCCTTGCGGGAGCGCTCGTTTTGCTGCTGCTAGCCGCTGCGGGGCCCCGTAGCTCTCGTCCAGAAGAGCAGGAAGTAGCTATGCGCGGACGCGACATCGTACTCCTGCTGGATGTCTCGCGCTCCATGCTTGCCGATGACGTTAGGCCCTCCCGCCTCGTTCGCGCAAAGGCAGATATGCTTGACATCCTCGATGAACTGCGCCCCGGAGACCGTGTGGCCATTGTAGCTTTCCGCTATCGGGCCACCCGAATTACCCCGTTTACCTCCGATCAAGGATTCCTCCGGCAAGCCATCGCGGGCGTATCCATCGACAGCGCTCCGGCAGGTGAAACCGACATCGGAGCAGGCATACGGATGGCACTGGACATTTTTGATGATGACACACCTTCTCACAAAGCCGTTATCCTCTTATCGGATGGCGAAGATCTGGCGGGAGAGGCCATTTCAGCAGCGCAGGATGCAGCGCGACGAAATATCCCCTTCTTCACTGTCGGCATTGGCAGCCGTAGCGGATCAACCATACCGGATCGGGATAGCCCACAAGGCGTATTCCTCTTTGAAGGAGAGCCGGTAATCACACGACTGGAAGACGAATCGCTCGTGACCCTGGCCCGCCTGACAGGGGGCACCTATATCCCCGTTGAAACCGCTGGAGCCGGAGCCATTACTCTCGGGCAACGCATCCGCGAGCAACTCCGTGCTGTAGAGGCCCGTACCTATACCACAATGGAAGCCTCCGATTACACCGAACGCTTTAGCTACTTTTTGTTGCCGGCCATCGTACTGCTTCTCATCGCTGGCTTTCTAACGCAGGGTCCAATCCGCAAGCACGCTCGAATCCCGCATATCGCCATCATTATGCTCTTTTTCGCTGGTGCATCATTTGGCGATACAATGGAAGACAAAAGCGGGCAATCGCACCGTGCCATCGCGCGTCAGGCCCAGCACTTGCAACAACAGAACCAGTTCACAGAAGCAGCGCAGCGGTATCTGCAAGCAGCCGATACGCCCGATATTGCTTCACGTTTCCGCGATCGCTATCGTTACAATGCCGCCATCGCATCCCTACAAGCGGGAGATCCCGAAACAGCCGCAAACCTACTCGAATACCTTCCACCGATTCAACAGGCTAATCTTGCGCGTGCCATCGCGGCATTCGAACAAGGCAGAATTGCCGCCGACGGAAGTGTGGAAGGCTATCGCGAACGACTTGCACAGTGGCAGGAAGCCGCACAACGCCTGCAAAGACACTGGCAGCAAACCGAGGAAGCCGCATCGGAAGAAGACTTACAAAAGCTGGATGCCATGCTACCCCAAGCAGCTCGCGAGGCCACCCTCGCTGATATTCTCGAACGATATGCCGACAAAGACCCAGCACAGCTCGCCTGGGATATGCTGCAAAAAAAGCGTAGCCAAGACGACAAATGGAAATCCGAAGAGATACCCCCCATCGGTCCCGCAAGACTCGAACACTTCCAAAACCGTGCGCGCGAACGTAATGAACTGGCAGAGCAATATCTTGCGCTTTCTCACCTCTTGCAATCCGATGGCGTTTCCCCCGATCAATTCAACCGCCTTTTAGACGAGCATCAAACACTTGAAGAGCAAGTGGCATCACTAGAAGATCTTCACCCCCTCACCGATACAAGCCTAGCCGAAATCGGACACCCTCTCTATGATGCATGGCGCGAACGGGGAAGTCCTGAATCAATGCTCTCAGAGTCCTTGCGACAGCAAGAATGGCTAAATGAAATTGCTGATTACAGCGCAACGCGAAAGCCCCCTGTCCCTGTGGCCGAATTGCAACAAGAGGCTGCGGACCTGACCGACTTATTTGCCCAGCGAGTTCAACTACCCCCAGAGACAGACTCAGATACAGAAGAATTTATTTTTCAAAGTATCGAGGAAGCATCTCGTCTCCAACGCCTAGCAGCAGAAATGCTGCGTCTCGGCGATCAGGATGGTGCCCGCCCTGTCCAGGAAGAGGCGTTAGAGATACTTCGCGAAATATTCATACCAGATCCCGAAGGGCCTTACGAACTACCGGCAGATGATCAAGACGAAACGCCCTCCGATCCACCCCCACCCCCCGAAGGCGAGCCGGACGATGAAGACCCCGACTTGCAACTCCCACCCCCACCGGAGCCTGATGACCAAATGGACGATGAAGAGCCCGAAGATGATCCCGACGATCTAGAACCGGAGGATGAGGAAGATGACACCTTTGATGTAGATGCCATGCTCGAACAAGTAGAGCAGCGTTCGCAGGAATATCAGGAACTGCTTGATGAACGTCGTCGCCGTTTGCAACGACAGGAAAGTGCCAGGGATTGGTAACCATGAAATACCGCCTACACCTATTATTATTTGCATGCAGTGTATGCGTGATTCCGTTGCAGGCCGAACAACAGTTGCTTCGCATGGAAGCAGAACTAACCTATGACGAAATTTTTCTCGGCGAACCGACATATTTGACACTGCACGTGCATGGCTACCAGCCCTCATTTGGAGAACCCGATCTCAGCGCTCTGCCAGCAGACATTGAGCTCCTCGGGCAGCAAGACCGTTCCCAGCAAATCGTAAGAATCGTCAATGGCATGCAGCAGATAACACGCTTTACCGGGCGAACCTTTACCTATCGTATCGTGCCACATAAAACGGGAACCTTCGCTGTAGGGCCGATCATACTTGAGGCCCCTGACGGGAATCCGATCCCCGTGAATAGGCCCACGCTGGAAGTAAAATCGATTCCCATACAGTCTTATGTTGAACTTTGGGTATCTGCCCCTACCAACACGATGATCGTCGACGAAGCATTCGACGTAACGCTCTTTGTTCGCATCCGCAAGTTACCCCCTCCCTTCCATGCGCATAGCCCGATGCATACGGTTCCACATCTACGCATTCCCTATTTAGACCTCCACCCCGGCGAGGGGCTCAGAAGCGAAAACATTACGCAATTATTACAGCGTCTCTTAGTCCGCGAAGGCGAATCCTTTCGTATCAATGATCGTGTCGTAGGACGGGATCCCTTTGGAGGGATTTTCGGCAGGGACGAGAGAGCGCGCTTTCGCCTACCACGTGTAACGGATCCCGATGATAACAATTACTTTCGCTATGAGCTAAGGAGTCGATGGTCAGCAGACCGTGAAGGGGATTACATTTTCGGCCCCGTTCGTTTCCACGGCAATATCATTACGCAGGTAGAACCCAACGGTAATGCCGGACAGTCCGAGATATACGCCATCGGCGATCCGGTGACCGTGCAAGTCCGCAACCCACCCAGAACCGGGCGGCCTCCTACCTTCATCGGCGCTTCCGGAAGCCGCTTCAGTATAGAGACGTCTCTCGACACGCAAATATGTCAGGCTGGAGATCCCGTCACACTCACCATCGACATAACAGGCGATGGTTCTGCCAATCGTATAAGATCCCCACGCCCCGAAACCCTTGCGAGCCTCGATACAGATTTTCGCATCCAGCCGGAGCCCATAAGAAGTTCATCTATCTCAGAAGGAAGGCGATTCGAATATTTGATCCGCCCCCGTCAAGCAGGTACGTGGGAAATCCCCTCTCTCGAAATAGCCTATTTCGACCTAGAAAGTCGCTCTTACGTAACGGTGCAAAGCGACCCCCTTCCCATTCGCGTTACACCTTCCGAAGATATAGAACACGAAATGATCACGGGATTGCCCATACGGGCGCAAATGCGCCATCGCATCACCGCTCCTCCGGGCGATCTGCCTCCTGCTCCTTTCAGTTTACGCACTATGGATACAATACGGTTCTTTATACCGGCTGTACACATTCCCCTACTGCTGTTCGGTCCCTTGGCCTTTCTACTAGCATGCATCAAACAATGGCTTCCCAAGCATATTCCGGCAATACAGGCATACATGCAACGCAAACGCGCATTTGATAACGCGATGCAGCAATTACAGCGAAGCGATTGCGATGCCGTTACCATATTGCGCACCTATCTAACGACTACCTTGACGCAGGCATTTGCAAGAGGTGACAGAGAAGCAATGCAACAGGATTTACAGAGGCTGGGACTGGGTACATCCGACATCGACGCCGTGATCGAGATTCTCACAGAATCAGCATACGCCGGCCAAGATCAAACCAATGCTGACCGCATCAAAAAGATCATCGATTCCCTTGCCCGCGCACAACGCGCGAGAAAAGTGCCCATCTTTAAACACATGCTTGGAAAACTCGGCGTTAGCTTCATGATCATGCTGACAACGGCTCTAACATGTTTAGCACAGGCAGATCAGATCTCTCGGTTTGAAGAACGCCGCTCGAACCTGCTCCTGCTGCGTGCTCAAACGCCTGAGGAATTCATAGCCGTTGCCCATGCTCTTGCAGATCGGATTGATCAAGGTAATTACCATCCGGTTCTGCTATATAATTTAGGAACCGCTTTGTTACTGGCAGAGCAACCCAGCTTGGCCTTACCCTTGCTCCAATGGGCTGAGCGGCGAGGGGCCAACACCTGGAGCACACGCCGAAACATGCTGATTGCACGACGCAACCTCACAAACGACCCAACGGCTCAACTCCCTTGGATTCGCAGTATCCTGTTCTGGCATTACCGTATATCCATTCCAAACCGAATAACCATTGTTATCAGTTTGTTCACACTGCTCTGGTTATGGATAACCATCCGACGTCGATACCGACATATAAACTGGCTCATCCTGCCAACCATGGGTATGCTCTTGCTCCTTACCATCAGCATCGCAGCATCACTGTACGCCGAACATCAAAGTCAACAAGATTGGCAACTCCAGCGCAGACAAATACAACGGATCTATGCATTGCATCATGAGGAGAACGCCCCATGAACAAATACCCGTTCGCCAAACTCCTATTACTATTCACACTATCTTCCCTCTCTGCATATGGAAATGAACCTCCAGCCGTAGAGGCCCGATTATCTGTGAGTAATCCCTCTCCCTATCTAAAAGAGACCTTTACGTTGACGTTGGAAATCATTACCCGTGATATCGATATTTCATCAAGGCCCGATCTGGCAAATCTTCCCGATCGCAATATCATGCGGATTCTCGGATCCTTTGAAGCGCTGGCCGTGCAACGAGAACGTGACGGCGACTATGAAGTCACACGCAGACGGTACCGCGCACAAGCTCGGCCCATGCAATCCACCCGCATATCTTTACAACCCGTTGTCAGACTCACCTCACGTCGACGCATACGCTCTTTTTTTGGCTCCACAATTGAAGAACGTCCCGTTACTATACGCGTTCCAGAAGTCATAATTGACGTGCAACCGCTGCCTTCAGCACCTGAAAACTTCTCTGGCGTAATCGGAAAGTTTGATATCGACATTTCTGCCGAACCATTGGAAATTCAGGCTGGAGATCTCGTAACCGTAAAGACCATTCTACAGGGGGATGGCTGGATCCCGGAAAATGCCATACCAACCATTGGGGCATCTCCACAACTGCGTGCGTATCGCGTCAGGCCAATCCCGGATCAAGATAGCAGAAGACTACATGTTTTCTCACAAACCGTCGTACCAATGGACGAAAGGGTGCAAGATATTCCTGCCCTATCATTCGTATGGTTTAACACCGATACAGGCGAGTATCAGACCGATACATTCGGGCCGTTCGCATTGCAATATGTAGACGAAAAAACAGACCAACAACTGGAAACAGACGAAGACCTGACGAAACAAGACGTCATACCCCGCAGTAGGCTACGCCGGAACCGCATACAGTTATCCGAGGCTACACGTGCCTATCTCGCTCCTGCCACCACCAGCAAATCCACCTTTACGATCCCCCCGACAGCCACCATACGTATTCTCGAAACCCACGCAAACTGGCTGCTCATCGACTACGATGGCAACCGTGGGTGGATCCCCGCCTCCTCCCTCGCCCCCTAGCTCCCCCACGCACACACCCACCTACCCGCGCACTCCCACACAGTTTCACCACCGCAACATCTTCACCAACATCCTCACCTCTCCAAAACAACCCCCGTCAATCAGGTCCATTGGGTCAACAAAGTCACAAAACCGCATTTACCCTTGATGCCCCACGCACCCTCCTGTAATCTCCTGCCAATTGATTGTTTCCCACCCTGAAAACACATGCAGGAGATCTAACATGAGTGATGCACGCGACGGACAAAGTTTCAAACCACAATTCACCAAAGCCAAACCGGTCGTTGAACCCGGTGAATTTACCTTTGCCGCATCCCATTTCGATCACGGCCACATCTATGGTCAAATTGAGGGTCTCATCCAGGCTGGTGGTGTGCTCAAATACATTTACGACCCTACCCCCGACCGCATTGCTGACTTCATCAAAAGTCATCCTGAAGCAAAAGTCGTTACCCGCTTCGAAGATATTCTTGACGATAGCGCGTTGCACATGGTTACTTCAGCAGCCATCCCCTGCGACCGCGGTCCCATAGGAATACGTGTCATGGAATCCGGCAAGGATTACTTTACAGATAAAAGTCCTTTTACCACCCTCGAACAATTAGCAGAAGCCCGCAAAGTAGTAAAAAGTACCGGACGTAAATATATGGTGTACTATTGCGAACGGTTAGGCAGCGAAGCAACCTGGCACGCAGGCGAAATTATACGCGAAGGCGCTATTGGTCGCGTACTGCAAGTGCTGAACCTGGCACCCCACAATCTAGCCGCATCTAGACGTCCGGAATGGTTTTTCGATAAAGAAAAATACGGCGGAATCCTTACCGATATCGGATCCCACCAGTTCGAACAATTCTTGCATTTTACAGGTGCGAGCGACATGGAAATCCTCGCAGCTCGCGCCGAGAATCTGAACAATCCCGAGTATCCAGGACTCGAAGACTTTGGCGAAGCGCTACTCAAGTCACCGGATGGTGCTTCCTGCTATTGTCGCGTAGACTGGTTTAACCCCAAAGGCTCCAAAACCTGGGGCGATGGTCGCACCTTTGTAATCGGCACAAAAGGATCGATCGAAATACGTAAGAATCATGACCTTGCCCGCGACACGGGTGGCAATCTGCTCTTCCTTGTTGACGAGCAAGGCGAGCAGGAAATTCATTGCGCAGGGCAGGTCGGCCATCCCTACTTCCCGCGCCTCGTGCTCGACGTACTCAACCGGACCGAGAATGCGATGACGCAGGAGCATGCCTTCAAGGCCGCCGAGGTCTCCATGAAAGCCCAGGCTATAGCGGACGCCCAACGTTAAGCCTAAAACCCTAACGCAAGGCTACACCTAATCGTAATCTATTTATCGTCAAACCGTACCGGCCCCTCATGCTTGGGCACGGCAATGATGGCGTAAGGTGCGGTTAGTGCCATGGTCACCATGTCATCGGGCCCCGGTGATGTGTAACGAAGCGTCGCGACCAAGGTGTCACCTTCGTAGTCAACCCCCGTAAACGCCACAGCATGCCCGCCCGTAGAGCGCATCCCGATCGTAACGGCAAGAACCGTTTCCTTTGAAAAGTCAACTTCTGGAGGATCTGGTTCTACGGTCTTTCCATTCACGTATTCTACCACGGCATTATGACGCCGCCACCAGTCACGCCACGCATCTTCAGATTGGAACACTTCCTGGGTGGCCTCCTCAATACGAGAATTCGCGCCTTGTGAGATAACACGCCAAGGTGGCGGCGCGGCCTCTTCCGCGCCATTTGTCTCAGCCAGAACACAACCAATTGCACAGAAAAATACAGCCACGATCAATGAAACATATATATTTTCCATAATCTCCTCCTATTCAATCCTGCAACTTCACCCGTTAACACCACATTTGCTTTCCTTTTCGGTTCACGATAGCGGGCGACGATTACGGATTACGATCCACCTTCGCTGAAGCTACGGCGGACATGGGAGAGCGAAGCACCAACCTGTCCCGCCGTAGCAGCAAGCGAAGCGCGGAGGCGGATCGTCCATCGTAATCGCCGCCCGTAATCGTCAACCCAACTCCCACCGCTAAAACCCAAGTTTCACTCCCGCATCATCTAAAAACCCCAACAGCTGAAATCAGCCTATCACATCCATCGAATCCATGCCAGAAATCAAACGGTTGCAAAACTCCATCGCCCATACCCCTTGATATTCCAAAAGCGTCATGCCGCAATTTACATGATGAAACGGATTCATGCTGCGCGTATCGAGTAAAAGATTCAATACCTCGCGAATAAAATGTCCATGAATGATCATCAATACCGTTCCATCCGTATTTCGCGACATTTCCCGGAGCATATCAACCGCGGTGTGCACTCGACAAAGCCCCTCCCCGAATGTTTCCGGTTCCGTGTGCCGCACGGCATGATCAGCACGATAGTAAAACAGTTCCGCGTACGCCTTCGGCAGTGGTGGTGCTGGCTGCGGACGCCAGCGTACAGCGGGCTCTTCACGTACATCATGCCAGCAGGCTTCGGCTATTTCCGGCCAGAGTTCCGCACGTTGCCCCGTTGCCTCCAGATACGGTTTAATAGTATCGCGCGTGCGTTCGAGCGGACTGCAAATAATCTTCGCAAAATTCCATGCTTGTAGCGAGTCCGCCAACGTATGTGCCTGCTCATGACCTCGTGGCGAGAGCGAGTCAGCAATGGCCGTCGAGTATTCTCCCGTCGCATTCCCCATTGACTCCGCATGTCTAATCAACATCAACCTCATATAAACCATCCATGACTATTATGAGCGATTCGAATGCACAATCAGTTTATCATTCCAACGTTAGGATACGCAGCATTTCCTCGGCATACCGTTCTCCCAGAAGCAATGCGCTTCTGGTATCGAAGTGCAAATTATCGAAGGACGTCAGTCCATCCGACATGACACAACCTGTAAATGGCACTGCATTGGGAAGCGCGGCTAAAATCTCATTAATCTGTTTCGTGTGCGCACGGGTTTCGGGATCGTACAATACCTGCCCGGCAACGAAGGGAAGATCTGGCGAATTGAGATCTGCACGGAGGTTCGCAATCAGGACCGCAAGTTTATCCAGATATTGCGCATCGCTCGAATCAGACTCGCCTTGATGCCATAAAATGCCCTTTAGCTCACCGCTCTCCATTGCCTTGCGCGTCCGTCGAATGGCATCGTCATAAGCTTTGGAACCTTTTTCCCACTCCCGGATGCTCGATCCCCCGAGGGCATTCACCACCAAACCGATCTGGATGTGCGCATCCTGCGCCAACATCGCTTTGGCAAAAGAGTAACCAGGCCCCAACCTCTGCATCCCGAGCCCCTTGCGGATCGTGGAATACCGATTAAGCGGATTTTGGGCAGGCTCCCATTCGTCTTGTCCATTCAACAAAAAACATCGATCGATAACACCAGACACTTCATCGGTCAACGGTGCCCGCCCCGCCATATTAGACTGACCAATCAAAAGATAAATATGCAAATCACTCGGCACATCAGACATCACAACATCCTCCGCAATCAAGCTACTGCCAACGAACACAAAACCACACACCAACAAACGGGACAACCATCTTCGAATCATCATTTTTCTCTCCTCCCAGTCAATTAGGTCAATAGAGTCAATGTGATCACAATCCCATAAAATCGCACATCTTCCTATTGCTGAATTAACACATTCTTAAACATGTGCATATTGTCACTCACACGCAGCGGCTTGCCACTGGCAGTGGTCACATTACGCAAAACAACTTCGCGCGTCACAATATAGGGAAACGGCTGTTCATAAGAATCATCCGTGAACGCCGGATTGAAATTCGCAAAAATCGTCGGGCCGCGATAATCATCGCCGCGATCCGCATCATCAATGTGCAGATTCTCAATCGTGATGCGCGTCGGCATATAACAAGTATATCCGAAATCATGTTGACCATCATTGGACCCGCCAATCAGTTGCAATGCTCCTTGCCGACGCCCCTGCGGCACGAACTTGCAATCGCGGATTATAATATCCCCGTGCCAAGTGCTGCCATAGTCCCCACGCAAACCGATCAGCTCATTCGCATAAACGGTTGTGTTTTCCATCAGAAACGTGCCATGGCCAATCAAGCGAACACCCGAGTGCCCAAGCCGTGAATTACGAATGGAGGCATTAGCAACCCCCTGATGTGCGTCAAAACGCGAAAACGTACAATTCTCGAGCAGGAAATTCTTGTTATTGTTGGTGCCCATAATACCCCAGAAGGTGCGATCCTTGATATCGTTCGTCTGGCTGCAATTGATAAATGAGATATTCAGAACCCGATTTACCCCTATATCATAAGATCCCATCGGCACAGGTCTGCCCGCACTGCCAATTGTCATATAAAACCTGCGTCCCGTAAACACACTGTTCTTGACCGTGACATTTGCGCAATCGGATATATGCAGAAAACCTACATACGGTGCGCCATGCTCCCCCTCGCCCGTGACGCGATGCTCGATTCCGTCGACGACTACATTCGAGCGGCGGATAGCAATGCCCCGGGCATGATAGTTATACTTGGACTCGGCTTGATTCGCGATCGTCGTAAAGCGTCCTCCGCTAATACGCAAGGTAACTGCATCGAGAGGATGCGCGGTTGCTTGGGTAACTTGCGCGAAATCCCAGATGATGGGTGTATTTGGATCCACATTGCCTTGGGCATCAACCAGAAACATATCGGTTTGTGGAGAACCGTCATCCTGATTGTTGCCACGGCGGATGTACCGCATGACATTGCGATCCCGCACAACAACGACGCTCGAACCGGGAAGCGTAACGTCAATTTTTGCCTGACTACGCCGCAACGATTCCAACCCTTCCAACGTGACAGGTTTATGCGAGGAGCGCGCCATGAATACATGTGCGCGGATGTTCTCCAAAGCCCTGTCATCAATCAAAAACTGCGCCTTCCCGAATTCCGTATCCGTCTGAATGACAGCCGTCTGGTCTTTTCCTCCGATATAGTAGGTGGCATCGTCATTAACTCTAACCGGCAGATTATTTTTATTCGCATACGCATGCGCTTTCACAATGGCATCAAAATCATCCGTCTTGCCATCTCCAACAGCACCAAACGCCTCATAAGTAACCACAGACATTTTCCCCTCCTCCGCATGCACAACTCCCCCGACAATTCCAACCACAAATATGAACCACAAAATTCTCCTGCACATATCGCGCTTCCTCCCCACGGCTCAAAAGTCAATCCGGTCAATATGGTCAATCTGGTCACCCCAGCACTCTAGCAACCCCAAAACCATACACAGTATTCCACGCCTGCAAGCCTCACGCAAACTCCAATGCCCTTTTACGATAATGTAAATAGTTCTCGTACGACACCTCTGCGGGCACACCATGATCACAGGTTGGAATGTATCCCCCTCGTGCCTGCATCGCCGGAAAAATGCGATCCATCATCCGGTCAATTGCATCTTTGCCTTCTGCCAGAATACGCTTGTCAACCCCACCACTGATCACAAGTTCGGGATACTGCCGCCCGATCTCCACCACATCACAGCCCGAGGCCACCTCGAACGGACTCATCACATCCATTCCCAGCTCCTGATACAAAGGAATGACAGGCGGCGCATTTCCATCCGTATCGACCTGAAAGTATAAATGCCGCGAACGATCAAGCTGCCGTGCCTTCGTCGACGCAAGCAGTTCCTGGTAATACGGAAACAGAAACTCGCGCATCATATCGGGGGAAATCAAGGAACCATGATTATAACAGATATCCTCGGCAATAAAGATTTGGTCAAGGGTCACATATTCCTGATGTTTTGCGATCACAGCCTGTGCCAATGCCAGCCATGTCTGCATGCAATCGTGAATCAACTCCGGCTCATCGTAGAATTTATAGAGCAAATCGCCTGGACCAATCAAGCTGCGTAGATACATGTATCCACCGATCAGGCTCTGCGTCACCATCATCCCCTTGGCAATGCGCGGGGATTTATCTTTCACTTTTGCTTCTACATCAGAAAATCGTCGCGCATCCGTCGGTTCCAAACGCCATTTGCATTGCTCTTCCCATGACCGCATATCCTTGACCGGATGATCCACATACTCGGGCATAAAACCACTACGCCTGCCCTTGAAACACAGCACATGCCTGCCAGCGTGATCCTTTACCAGCTCATGCTCACCGCGGTCTTCCAGCACCTTCTCCTCGAAGGCTGGCAAAAAAGCAGCCTCACACCACCCCAACCCGCCAAAATGCACCTCTGCTTGCGGGGAGTACCCAAACAATTCGCGATAATTGACATCCTGCGGCATGCCCTCCTCTACCCAGCGTTCCATCGAATAGAACCCAAACTCGCGCTGCAAAAACGGCAAACCCGGCGTAATCGCATACGTATCCCGTAACAAACGGACCGTAGGATCCATCTTCTCCCGCGGCACCATCGCCCCCACCCCCTCAACATGTTCCCCATGCATTGAAAAGTTCCACCCTTAATCGTTCGTCGCCCTATGCCAATAAACAAATCGTAATCATGCCAATCCAATACCTTAACAGTAAATTGATACCCGTAAAGCGACAAGGAGCAAAGCATGTGCCTAACACATTATCTGTTACCGACTTTTCCAGCGGATTATTCTGGCATGTTAATCCGGCAACTATCGATTGTGAAAAACACATCAACTATATCGTGGGACGCGCATTGGAAGCAGATACATTAGCGGATTGGAACCTCTTGTGCCAACACCTATCCCTGCGTGGGGTCATGAAAATCGCACAAAATCTGCGATCCATTGACAAAAAAGTCTCACTTTCCTTTCTGTCGTGGGTAAAATTCCTCAGAAGCAATTCAGATGCTGCACACAGAAACAGTCGACACCAACACATTGGATTTCCTGAAAGCCATTCAGGCCAATCCCGCAGAACCAAACGCCTCCCCCCGAGAGAATACTACACGAAAACCGAGAGAAAACGATCAGCAGAAACAATCCTGATACCGCTGGAATGATCAGTATGATCAATCCCGCTCGCCAACACCACCATATAGCGCTGATCAACTTTCAAATGTTGAGAAAAATAATTGAGTGCCGTCAAGGAACCACCTGCCTGCATTTTACATTCCACGATAAGACACGGTTTCTGATCCCGCGTCACAAGAAAATCAACGCGAATGCTTAACGCACAACGCTCGACCCATCCCCGACCCCGGCACTCCGTGCCATCCCAAAGCGGCAAGGTCGCTATCGCTCGTTGCCGCACTCCAAAAAAAAACCGTCAATCAGGTCAAAATGGTCAATCAGGTCAAAATAAAAAACGGGCGGCACGCGCCCCGCGCACACCACCCGGGAACGCCAGGCTCCAGTCTGAATCATCCTACCCAACCCAACAGAGCCTATAAGTTTTTCCTGCTTGTCCTCCATCTTGTCCCGCATAACTGGAAGAGCGACGTGGGAAGCTTTAGCGAAGGAGAATTCCCCATCTTTCTGTCTAACATTCCAAATCCCACCCGCTTCCCTTGTGCCTTTTGTGCTTTTTTGTCGCCATGTCTCTGCCGCCCCCAACCACCCCCAAAAAAAATCGCCAAATTGGCAAAATTCGCGGTTAACCTCTCCCACAGCCCACCAGTCTCCCTTCTGCGTGTTCTGCGTCATTCTGCGGTTCCCAAAAATTAGCAAAATTCGAAAAATTAGCGGTTTCCCATCCCCGTTTCAGCTTGTCAGCATTTCACAATTTCAGCATTTTCCCCCAAGCCCACCAGCATCTTTGTGCTTCTCTGCGATC
>PWYP01000105.1 GCA_003567805.1 PVC group bacterium | reverse complement strand
GTGCGCGCATACTCCTTTACCGCCCTAGGGGCACGTCGATCTGAGTTGCCTTCGCGCAAAACAGGATTCACCGCACTACCTTTCACACGATCATAGCGCAACTGGATCTCAGCCTCGTCTGCACTACAAGGATCATCCGGATAATCGGGAATCCCGAATCCTTTCGACTGCAGTTCCGCAATCGCGGCCTTGAGCTGTGGCATAGAAGCACTGATGTTCGGTAGTTTGATAATATTGGCTTCTGGTTGGAGCGTCAGCGCACCTAATTCGGCAAGATGATCGCCGATTCGCTGATCCTCCGCAAGATACTCTGGAAATTGCGACAATATTCTACCTGCAAGCGAGATATCCCGTATATCCACTGTCACACCTGCAGACTTTGCGAACGCCTGCACAATGGGAAGTAAAGAACGCGTAGCCAAAGCAGGAGATTCGTCAGTCAGGGTATAATAAATAATCGGAGCTTTCACCATAACGCACACAACCTCGCCTGCATAAGACATCAAATCATACCCGACCAAACAGGGATTTTGCATTTTTTGCCGTGAAATGGGGCGGATGACGGGACTTGAACCCGCGACTTTCAGAACCACAATCTGACGCTCTAACCAACTGAGCTACACCCGCCATGCAGAATGGGCATGTAATCTACACGATACCATTGGCAACGCAATCTTAAAAACACAAAAAAAGGGCGACAGCCGGCGATACCGGCATGCCGCCCTGGGTGCACTGGGTGATACCCAGTTGGGGCTGCACCACAATCGAAGTACGTATATAGTTCGCGCCTTCTTAGGAAAACTTACAATTCTAAAAAACTAACCGCAAAGTTGAGCTAAAACGGCAGCAACCCGCTCTTTTACAGGCATCTCTCCGGGCACGAATGGAAGCCCTGTGATCTGTTCGTAAGCTTGTACATACCGGCGCGCTGCCTCCAATCGGATTTCATCCGTTAAGACCGGCACATCCCCTTCCCCCACAAAACCTTGCGCAGCCAACCATGTTCGCACGTACTCCTTGTCCAATTGACGCTGCGGTTCTCCAGCCTCAAAACATGCCTGATAACTATCGGCATACCAGTAGCGGGAAGAATCGGGCGTATTCACTTCGTCCGTTACCACCAGCCTCCCATCCAGCATGCCAAGCTCATATTTGGTATCAACAAGAATCAGTCCTCTTGACGCCGCATAATCCACACCATATTGATACAAACGTAAACAAATATCCGCAGCAGCATCAAACGTATCGGCATCAATCAGACCTTCTGAAATAGCCTCTTCCCGCGAAATATTGCGATCGTGTTCTTCATGTTTTGTCGTAGGCGTAAGAATGGGCTTCTCGAGCTTCTGATCCTTACGCAATCCATCCGGCAGTTTGTTTCCGCATAAATTGCGGACGCCGTTGGCATAGTTGGTCCAGGCAGAGGTTTTTGTAACACCTGTCAAATAACCGCGAACAATAAACTCCAACGGGAGCTGTTCACACTCCTGCATAACCGTCACGTTTGGATCAGGCACAGAAACAACCGGATTGCTCACAATATGCGAAGTTTTTTCAAACCAAAACGTAGCCAGCTGATTCAAAACCTGTCCTTTACACGGAATCGTGCCAAGAATACGGTCAAACGCAGAAATGCGATCTGTCGTTACCAACACACGATTACCGTTACTCCAACACCAATCTCGCACCTTACCCCGCTCAAAAGACACGCCCTCGGGAAAAGGCGTCAACTCCAGCGGATCCACCAAACGCTCCGGCAAATTGATTTCGTCTTGCATATCTATCCTTACGTAATGAGCAAACACACCCGTTTCATAAACCATGTATCTTGAAATGCTCTTATTATATTGTTTCCAGAAAGAATCCCAGTCACAAATCTTTCACCGAAGATCACCGGAATATGTCACTAGACACGTAATACCCTCTTTGTTACGATCAAAAATTGCTAGAATATTCGTGCCACCAGATAAATCGGCAGAAGACCTTGGCGATGCTGCCCGGACCCGGTATTTTCGAAATCGAAAGTGGCTGAAAGCGTATTCTTTAAGATACGCAATGCAATTTTACCCTAGGAATAAGTCATGACGGATGAAGAAACATATATAAAGAACCTTTGTGAACAATCCATAGCCTGTAGCCAGATCTCACCCGACCTTTACGCACGCTATAACGTCAAACGCGGTTTGCGGAATAATGATGGGACCGGCGTATTGGTGGGCCTCACCAACATCGGTGAGGTACACGGTTACACCATCGATGAAAGCGAAAAAGTCCCCGACAAAGGGAAATTGTATTATCGCGGCTATGATGTAGAAAAAGTCATCGAAGGATTACAACAATCAGGAAGTCGTTTTGGATTTGAAGAAACAATCTATTTACTCCTATTCGGCGAACTGCCCAACGCAGGCCAATTAGAAGATTTTTGTAAATTGCTCGGTGCGTATCGGGAATTACCCCCTAATTTCACCGTCGATATGATCCTGAAAATACCCAGTCGCAACATCATGAACAAGCTGGCGCGAAGTATTCTGGTATTATACTCCTACGATGAGCAGGCCGAAGATATTTCCATCCCCAACGTCCTCCGGCAATGCTTACAGCTCATTGCCCAATTCCCCGTTCTGAGTGCATATGGTTATCAAGCAATCCGACGCTATTACGAAAACAAAAGTCTCTTCCTGCACAATCCGGATCCAAAACTGAGCACAGCAGAAAATTTTTTGCGACTCAACCGCCAAGATGGCGCCTTTTCTCCCCTCGAAGCAGAATTGTTGGATCAGTTACTGATCGTACATGCCGAGCATGGCGGCGGTAATAACTCGGCATTTACCATGCATGTCGTAACCTCATCAGCAACCGATACCTATTCCGCTTTTGCTGCCGCCGTTGGATCGCTCAAAGGGCCTCGTCACGGTGGTGCCAGCCTGCGTGTCAAAGCCATGATGGATGACTTGCTCAACGAGTGCGGCGACGCACCCAGTGACAACCAGATTGCCAACTACATAGAAAAATTGCTGGACCGGAAAGCTTTCGATCGTTCAGGGCTGGTATACGGCATGGGCCATGCCGTATACACGGCTTCGGATCCGCGCGCCGTTATCTTGCGCGAAAAGGCTCGTCAACTGGCAGACGAAAAAAAGATGCTCGATCAATTCCATGTCTACGAAACCATCGAAAAATTAACCCCGCAAATCTTTGAAATGAAAAAAGGCATCAACCGACCGCTCTGTGCAAACGTCGATTTATATTCCGGTTTCGTGTACAGCATGTTAGGAATTCCCGAAACGCTATACACCCCCATTTTCGCCATTGCACGTATTGCTGGTTGGTCTGCACACCGACTGGAACAATTGATCACAGGCGGAAAAATTATTCGCCCTGCCTACAAAAACACATCCAAACGAAGACCCTATATTCAAATGGCTGATCGTACATAACCTCATAAAACTCGACAGATCGATAATTATCAGAAATAACAACAAAGAAAAGTACAGGCATAGTTCTGGAATCGTAACAAAACAGACTACGGTAGAGACACAATGCCCCTTGCTACCATAGAAAGAGAGCAAAACATTATGACAAGCAGTGCACTGAAATTTCTTAAAGACTTACTGGAGACCCCCACCCCGACTGGCTCCGAAACGCACGGACAAGCCCTGGTAACCCAATACATGAAACAATATGCCGACAAGGTGACCATGGACGTACATGGAAATGTAATCGGCGTGCTCAACCCCGACGCCCCTCTGCGGGTTATGCTTGCGGGGCACTGCGATGAAATCGGCCTTATGGTCCAATATATTAGTCCTGAAGGATATCTGACAATGTCAGCTCTCGGGGGCGTCACCGTATCCTTGCTACAGGGTGAGCGGATCATGATCCAGACGGCCAAAGGCCCCGTTCCTGGCGTGTTTGGCGTAAAACCCATTCATCTCATGACAGAGGAAGATCGTAAAAAGCCCATCAACCTCATTCATGATCTATGGGTGGATATCGGGGCCAAAAATCGCAAAGACGCTGAAAAGATGGTGGCACTCGGGGATGTTGCAACCATCAATAGTGGCTGGATCGAATTAGCCAATGGACTCGTTGCCTGCAGAGCCTTTGACAATCGTATTGGCTCATTCATTATCGCAGATGTATTACGACTCTTAAAAGGGAAAAAACTCAATGTAGCCGTTCATGCCGTAAGTACCGTACAGGAAGAAGTCGGGTTACGGGGAGCCAAAACCGCAGCATTTAGCGTAGATCCGCATATCGGCATTGCCGTGGATGTCGGCTTTTCCAGTGATTATCCGGGAATGAATGCAAAAATCATCGGGGAATCAAAATTGGGGGCTGGCCCGATCTTGCACCCTGGTCCCACGTACAACCCTGCCTTACTGGAAATAATCAAAAAAACGGCACGAAAACAAAAAATGGCAACGCAGTTACAACCGGAAGCACGCGGAGTAAGCACGGATGCATTCGCGATGATGATGAGTCGTGGCGGAGTTGCTTCTGCTTTAATTAGCGTTCCAACACGCTACATGCACAGTCCTGTCGAAACCATTGCCCTGAAAGATGCAGAGAATACGGTGAAACTAATTGCCGCGACGATTGCAAACATGACCGGCAAAGAGAAATTGCGCTAACTCTCGCACATCTCGCAAACTGCGCCGCCCGAGCAAGAAGATTGCGGCAAGTTGCCTATGGATGCCTCTCATGGCACGAGTGTTGCAAAGCCTCCGCAAAGGCATCGCCGTTGCGGGCCTTCAAAAGCATTGCACGAACATGCGGATCACGCAGGCAGCGCGCCATATACGAAAGGAAATGAAGATGACCATCAGCACGATATGCTGACGAAACCGTCAACACCACAATTTGGCACGGCATGTATTCACCCGCGCCAAAGTCTATCCCCTGCGGTGCCGTGGCAAGAACAGCGTAAACACCAGCGGCCCCTGCATACTTTCCATGCGGGAACGCAACCCCATCGGAGGTCCCCGTGGAACGCACCTTTTCACGTTCCAGAACAGACGTCAAAACATCCTTGTACGGTAATACGGGGAAGGCCGCACAGAGTGCCGCGACCATCGTTACGAGCAAAGGCTCTCGTGCTGTTTCGCGCACACCTGGCATAAACAGACCGTGCTCAAGGACATCCCCTATATCCACAAAAGCAACCGGCTCCGCCATTCTCTATTCTCCTTCAGAAACATGCGCAGCAAAGTCTAACCGCATTTCTTCATTGTGCTGGATATCCTCTAGCAATACCCCCCGCAATGCAAGAATTACAGGTCCGATCTCACCCCAGCAACAATTTTCAAATCGAGAAACATGGGTTACATCCGTCGTCGTACCCACGATCAAGACTTCGGCAGCAGCGTAGACATCCTCAGGAGAAATCCGCCCGTACCCCGCCTCGCATAACACACCCGTTTCAATCAGGGATTGCGCCAGCTCCAGTACGCGTACCATCGTTGTTCCTGCAAGCACACGGTCGCAACACGGAAATAGCAAGCGACGATCTGCGGTCACAATCCCGATATTTTCAGTTGGCCCCTCGCCAACATAGCCCTCATGATCCAACCCAACCGTAAAATCGAGTTCGCGAGCAAGCGCCTCTTGCTTCATTAATACATTCGGTAAATAATTACAGTGTTTCATGGTAGCAAAATATCCCGGCTTAACAGGAATCTGAGAAATGCCGACACGTGCGCCCTCTGGATGTGTTTCCATAAAACCAGGGGACAACGTAGAAACAACAACATAGAAATGACTCTGAGGGCAATCGGCAGGACTAACCCCGAAACTACCAGGACCACGCGATACATATACACGCACAGCAGCATCGCGCAACCCGCTGGCTTGCAAGGTATGACAAATAATCTCTACCAACTTCGGTTCGGATACGGATAACCGCAACCCAAGTGCATCCATCGAACTTGCAAGGCGCCTTATATGCGCAGATAAATTATACACCCCTCCATCGACACACTTGAACATTTCAAACACACCATCACCACGATGCACCATGTGGTCATCAATGGGAATCCGCATCAACAGCGGATCCAAGACCACAGCATCCAAGTCACTCGCATACAAGGCGCGATACGCCGCATGATAGTCTCTACGAGTCGTTTCCAATGCCGCATAATATGTATCCCGCGATAATATTCGCATCACCCCCCCTTTTCCCGCATCGCAACATCAGTGTACGAAAACACGCTACAAAACGAATCAAGCAGCACGGTTTTTACCGCATCCACTTGGATCCCCGAAACATGCTCATGCATTGAGGTAACCCCTCGCTGTTTGATACCACACGGAACAATGCCACGATAATGCTCTAGCTCTGCCCGCACATTTAAGGCGAAGCCATGCATGGTTATTTGCCGACGAACCCGAACCCCTATCGCAGCCACCTTGTCCAACCCCAGCCAAACACCGGGATTAATCGGATCACGTGCACCGGATAAACCAAAATGTGCGAGAGTTTGAATCAAAACCTCTTCCAAACGCGCAACATACCAAGCGACCCCATGGCCCTTTCTTGTGGAGAGACGAACAATCGGATATCCCGTAATCTGGCCAGGACCATGATACGTAACTTGTCCTCCACGATCCGTTTGCACGACCGTGATACCTTGTGCCTTGCACTGCGCAGCAGACAAAAGAATGTCATCCCCGGAAGCATACTTACCTAATGTATAAACGGGGTTATGTTCCACCAACACCAGTCGATCCGGATGCTCCTCGGGAGCGCAAATCCGCTCGTCCACCAATTGCAACTGCAGCTTATAGGCAGCCGCATACTCCATCCGCCCAAGATCAAACAATTCAAGTTTCATGCGTTCGCTTTCGGCGGCGGCGACGACGGCGACGACGCGGCATCACAGTCGATGGAACACCTGCTCCCTCGGGTGCAACAGCATTAGGATCAGACGCATATTTCTCGCCCATATTCTCCCAAAAAACAGCCAAATCCGGATCAACCAATGCCGCCGCCACGCGCATCCGCAATAACGCCAGCGACTCCGGGAAAGACCCATGTCCGACAATTCGCTCAATCGCCTTAAGCCGACGTCCCGTGCGGTTACTGCTATACAAATGATCAAACCGTATCTGGTTCTCCGCCAGTCGTAAAATGCGATAACGCGTCCCCTTCGGCATACGGAAACGAAGTGCGAGAGGCTCCAGCCAACCTCCACAAGCTTGATTAACATCATGGATTGTATCAACCGTTTCCACCACCGCAGTCATAGGCCCCTGAAACAAGGTCGCCAGCAGGAGAGCTGGATGCAGCGGCCCCTCCCAATAGGAACCAGAATCCAACGCGGCCAGCGTAGACCACAGTGGAGACTTACGAACGCCTGTTGCTCGAATATAGGCCACCATCTCAGGCATGAGCACATCCATAAGTCCCAATTGCCACAAGAGCCGGAAAGATGCTTCGGCTGCAGACATCGCGAACAGCTTATAAATTTCCTCGAGTAATCGGGCTGGGGAAGCCAACAGAATCTCATCAGCATGCCGTATGATGGCGCGACGCGTCCGAGCCTCCAGGCGGAACCCCAACCGCCCGGCAAAACGCACGGCCCGCACCATCCGAACAGGATCCTCACGAAAACGAATATTTGGATCACCAATCGTGCGCACCAACTTCCTGCGTAAATCCGATAGCCCCCCAACATGATCGATTACGCAAAAGTCATGCAAATCATAAAACAAAGCATTGATCGTAAAATCTCTCCGAAAAGCATCCTCTTCCGGAGTGCCAAATTGATTATCATCCCACTGAACAAGGTTATCCTCCGAACCATTCGCCGGAGGCTGACGACGAAACGTACTCGTTTCAATAATCTTGTCCCGGCCAAACCGAATATGTGCCAGGCGAAAACGTCGTCCCACAAGAAAACAGTTGCGAAAGAGACGCTTGATTTGCTTAGGCTCGGCATCCGTACTGATGTCAAAATCCTTGGGCGCACGCCCCAACATCAAATCCCGTACGCTCCCCCCCACAAGATAAGCCTTATAGCCACTCCGATTCAAACGGTGCATCACTTGCAAGGCATCGCGATCAATCTGCTTGCGGGAAACCTCATGATCCGAACGCTGGAGAATCGTTGTACGTTTCGCCGTCATGTCCCCACATCCATCAGTACGGCGTCTGCTTGTACCACATCAATTTCGACAGCGGGAACGTCACATGCCGCGGAAGCAGGGACCACCGCCGGATGCTGCCATAACCAAGAGACCCGATCCGGATAGGTCAAATGCAAATCCACATGATCCAATCCCGCGCGTGAAAGCGCTGAGCGAACCGTCTGCTCTGCAAGATGAGAACGATTACAATCCTGACTTAAATGCGCGAGAAAAACAGCTTTAAGGCGGTCACTACCGACCTCACAGAGCAGTGCAGCTGCTTTATGATTGGACAAATGCCCCTTATTACTGGAAATACGCTGCTTGAGAGGCCAACTCCTATCAGAGGATAACAACAACTCCTCATCGTGATTGGTTTCCAATACAAGTAAATCACAGTCTCGAAGCCGCGCTTTCACCAAGTCTGTTGCGACACCAAGATCCGTGCAAATTCCAACGCGAAGATCATCACTGCGCACCGTAAACGCTACTGGTTCGAATGAATCGTGCGGAATCAGAAAAGGCTCAACAACAAGCGATCCGACGCGAAACGGTTGACCTGTCGTAAAAATATTCCAGTGTATGCCACGGTGTTTGGCAGAACGCCCCAGAACCTCGACCGTGCCCGCATTACCAAATACCGAAATACCGAATCTTCGGTAAAATACTGGCAACCCCGCATGATGATCCGTGTGCTCATGCGTTATGCAAACACCTTGAATGCTGGAAGGATCCACACCAATTCCTTCCAGACGATCACATATGACTTTGCAACTGACACCCGCGTCAATCAGCAAGCGCGTATCTTCATTGCCAACGTAAATGCAATTACCCGAGCTACCACTTGCCAGCACACAAACCTGTAAACCCACAATCCCCCTCAAATTCTCTAATTTACGGCTGTTTGATGACGTTAAAAGCGGTATTCCCAGATCTATCGGTTGCGACAACCACATTATCACCAGCAGCAGTGCGCCTGTAAGTAGCCGATGAAGAATTGCTTGTCAGAATAACACCGCGGGCTGGATCCTGAACAGACCACGAAACATTCCCTCGTCCACCCAGTACCTTCAACTCAACAGCATCATTATTTGCAGCCAGCGTCACATCGGAAGGATATACATTGAGAGCCCGAGTGGCTGACATGGAAGGATTCGCGCTAATATCACCTTCGTCAAAAAAACTACCCACACCATCTGTGTTGGGTTTATCTTCACATCCAAGCACCACAAATAGGATTCCGCCACAAAATAGAGCAAATAACAAACTACGCGTTACGAATTTCATTATGATTCCCTCATGAGTTTGGTTGCAGGCACTATACACTACGATTCGAATCCTACCATAAGCCACCATGCTTGCCAACCGCTATTTCAGCAGGAAATAATAGACCAAATGGTTTACGGCAAGACTATAAAATGATGCCATAACATCATCCAATACAATGCCTGCC